>JBDRDH010000139.1:0-91720 GCA_043820985.1 Planctomycetota bacterium | reverse complement strand
CGGCGGGCAAGCTGATGTATGCCATCCACCTGGCGGCCGCACTGGGTTACCTGGTAATCAGCCAGCAGGATGCCGTCGGATTGGCGGTAATTGGCGAGCAACTGGAGGATTTTCTGCCGGCGCGCTCCAAACGCGCACACCTGGTGCAGCTTCTAACCACACTGTCAACCGTCGTGCCCCGGGGTGGGACAGGTTTGGCCGAGAGCATCCGGCAGGTCCTGGCCCAGATCCCCCATCGCGGTCTGGTGGTGCTGCTAAGCGACCTGCTTACGGACCAGGAAGCCACGTTGGAAGCTTTGCACCACGTGCGGTTTCGGGGCCATGACCTGATCGTCATGCACATTCTCGACGCCGCCGAGGCCAATTTCGCCTTCGACGGCAGCGTGCGCCTGGAGGATCCGGAGAGTGGCGAGAGTCTGGTGGCCGAAGCCGATGCCGTCCGGGCTCGATACGTGCGGGCGGTCGAGGAGTGGCGGGCCGAGCTGCGCCGCCGACTACAAGCCGCCCACGCGGATTATCTCCCCCTGGATACTTCCATGCCCTTCGACAAAGCTCTGGTGGAATTCCTGGTTCAACGCAGCCGTCGCCGTTGATATTGCATCAGCGCTGCGCCGGCGGCCAGTTCCAGAAAAGGCATTAAAGGCACGCGATACCGCAGGCTGCCGATGTACACGCAGTGTACGATCGTGAAGTAGACTACCGGCAACCAGATTAATATATGCGAATACCACTCTCCGCGCCGGTTTGCTACTGCTCGCCAGAGACCACCAAGCGCCAACAGCAGCACCACCCCGGTAAAGACCGCGCTGATAATCGCCGTCGCTGCCGCCCGATACTCCGCGACATTGGGGATCGGGTTCCAGGTGCGGCGAAATTTGATCCACGCCAGCTTAGCGACGCGCGCTGGATCGGCGCGCATCTGTTCCAGTGCCAGGCGTTGCAAGGTGCGATCGCGCTCGATTTCGTCCAGTCCGGCCAACTCGGGTAGCTCGTGGACGAATGCCTGGTTACTGCTGCCGTCGGCCTGCGGCCCCTGGGCATCGTAGAGCGTCACGCCGCCGTTAGCCGACAGCCAGGCCCATGCACCCACCACGGCGCGGTTGCGCAGCCCCCACGGTAGCATCAGCAATACCAGCACCCCCGCGCATACAGCCACATTCAGCGTACCACGGCGGCGGTTGCGCTCGGCGATCCACGGTATCAGCCACAACAGAAGTATCCATCCCGCCGCCGAAGGTCGCGTCATCAACGCCGCCGCCCCCAGTAACCCCACGCCGATGGCCGTGATACGCCCCCCGTGTGTCAAAAGCTGCCAGGCGCCGACGGTCAGACCGACGGCGATCAGCATGAACGACACTTCGGTTAACAGCAGGTTGCAAAAGAAGATGCTGTAGGGATCGCACGCCGCCAGCACGCCGGTGACGATGGCCGACCGCGGCCCGAACGCCCTATGCGCGAAGCGATAAACCACCCCGACCGTGGCGGCACCGAGTAATGCCTGCGCCAGGCGCGCCCAGAGAATTCCAATCTGTCCAAGGCCGGCGAATAGCGACAGAAAGAGCGGATAGAGCGGCATCCGCGCCACGTAGCGCCCGTCGTCGCTGACCAGCTCGCCGCGCTCGACGAGGTTCGTGGCCAGTTGCCAGTGCAGGGCTTCGTCGTCGAATTCCAACGCCGGGCCCTGCTGATTCCAGCGGTACAGCACCCACCCGATTCTCAGCACCAGCGCGCCACCCAGGATCAGCCACCCGATTGTGACCGCGCGTTTTTTCACGGAGTTCCTGCCTGACGGGAGTTGGCGGGTCGCAACAAAAGTCGCAGTGCCTGGCGCGAATCGTCGCTGAGCTTGGCCCGTTCATCGATGCGCAGCGGCATAATCCAGACCGGCCCGTCCTGGTCGCATAACAACCCGGTACGTTCCCGTTGCTGAGGTTTGACCTTTTCATCGATCAGGAAATCGCTGATGGATTTGGCGCCCGGCGCGCCCAGCGGATGGAAGCGCTCGCCGGTACGCCGGCCGCGAACCACCAGAGGCGGCTTCAATTTCCCGTAATCCAGCCACTCCTCATTCGGCTTGGGGCTCCGGCGCAACTCCTCGATTTTCGAGGCGTCCACATCGCGGATTTCCGCTACCAGCTCACGGCCCAACAATGGCAGGGGGGTTATGCCGGGACAGTTTACCAGCACCGGCGTCAGGTCGGGCGGCGGCTCGGCCTGCTCCAGCGGACCAAATTCCAGCCGGTCATAACGCTTACCGACCACTACCGATCCTGGCAGGTGCAGCTCCTTGCCGCTGGCGGTATCACCCGCCAGCCGCAGGACCGCTTCGACATGACTGAATCCCAAATCCTGCTCGCTGCCGGTCATCAGCGACACCGCGCGGCGAATGACCTCGGCTTGAACCGCGCGGTGCTTGCCGAGCAGCAGGGGCGCGTTGATTACCAGGCGACCGGGTTCGGAATCAACCAGCAGCGAATCAAACGTGCGGGCGGCGGCGTCTTCCAGATAACTGCCCACCCAGCGCGCTTGTTCGGCTAGGCGCAACAGCGCTTCGGAAACGTTCGGATTCAGCGTCTGGCGAAGCAGCGGCAGCGCGATATTGCGAATACGGCCGCGGGTGAATTCGTCCGTGGCGTTTGTGCTATCTTGCCGTGCCGCGATTGATTGCGCCGCGCAGAGTTCATCGATCACGCTACGGCGATGTGGCAAGAACGGTCGTACCAGTCGCACCCGGCTGCCCGGCTGAATAGGACGCATATCGGATATACCGGCCAGGCCACGCAACCCGGTCCCGCGACAGATCCGGTGCAGCACGGTTTCCGCGTTGTCATCGGCATGGTGACCGACCGCGACCAGCTCGCTACCGGTATTTAAGGCGACGCGTTCCAGGAACTCGTAGCGCGCCCGCCGGGCGACTTCCTCCGTGGAACCGCCCTCCAACGCGGTGCGCTGACGGATATCGTCCCGTTCGTGGTGATAGCCGGTGCCCAGCCGCTCGGCTAACTCGGCGACAAACCGCTCATCGGCATCTGCCTCATCGGCACGTAATCCATGGTGAAAATGAGCGGCGTGCAGCGTCCAACTCAGCTCGCGTTGGAGGTTCAGAGCGCACAGCGCGTGCAACAGTAATACTGAATCCGGGCCGCCGGAAACCCCGACCACCCAACAGCGCTCTCGTTCGAGCAAACCACGCCGCGTCAGCCAATCGGCCAGTTGATCCAGAAATGCTGCCCACTTCACTCGCATACTCCCGGTCTGGTCCCGCGTCCGCGTCCGCTCCAGCGCGGCGGGCGGTCCCCGGCAGTGATGTCTCCGCAACAGGGCGGAACCTTCTAATATAACCATACGAGCCCACCGAGGGGAGAGGTCGCGCTAAAGTAAATACGCGGACACCATGATTGCGCTGGTGCCCGCGTATCAGCCTGACAATTACCTGACAGTTCTACTTCGATCTACTTACGGCTCATCTCCAGGATCTTCGGCGGGCAGCGATTCATAAACCTGCCGATCCAGTACCACGACAACTCGCTCACCCAGCGCGAAGAAGCGTGCCAGGCGTGGTTGTTGTTTAATAAGCTCGAAGTACTCGCTGCCGAAGGCCGTGATCTGCTGTGGAGCCTGCTGGCCATCCCAGGCAGTGTCGATCCAGCGCTCGCCATCGAAGATGAATGTTTTTTCATTCACATAGCGCACCAGGGCCTGCTCTTCCTTATCCAGAAGCTGTGACGCCGGCGCCACTTCGCTTTCACAGGCTTCGCGTAGCACGCGCGACGCGTCGACGGCCGCGGCGCCGGTGGATGCGGGCATGTCCTTGGCCTGGGCCCCACGTCCGCCGGCTCCCGGGGCGCCGTGTGCTTCCCGAATGCCGGCGATCAAAGCCTCACCCGCGCGCCGCATCCGTGGCCGCTGGCCGCCAAATGCCAAACGATCTTCATCTTCGAGGATCAGGGCCGAAGTGTACGGCGTGACGATGCCGTGTCGCTTGGCCAGGCGCACGACCTCATCAACCAGTTCCTGTTTACGCCCGTGCAGGCGAATCTGATCCAGCAGGAAGGCGATCTTGCGATTAGCCCACAAGCGCGGGAGAAAATCATGGGCCGCACTCCTGGCCGGGAACTCACCCTCGTAGGTATACACATGTGTGCTGTCCAGCAATCTACCCTCGAGTTCCACGCTATGGTGCCCCGTGCCCTCATAGCGTCCCAGAACCACCAGGTCACCGCCCCGAAAGAGATCCGGTAACGTACGTGGGTAGATGTCGAACGTCTTGGCGCCGGGTATGCGTAATACCAGGTCGGTCAGGACCGGATGCGAAAGCCGGCCGATCAGCGCGCTGAGCTTGAGTTCCAGGTTCTCGTTCTCGATGCAGTACTCACGTGAGCCGCGGTTCATCTCGGCCAGCTTGTCGAGCAAATGTGTATTAACCTGTGTGCCGACGCCCAGGACGTGAAAGCGTACCCGGCGGCTGTTGTGTTCCTTGACGTTCTTCAGGATCAGCTCCGGATCGGTAACGTCGATGGTCGGCTCGCCGTCGGTTACGAATACGATCAGGTAGGGCCGCTCATCTTCACGTGGATCATCCGCCAGTGCCGCCAGCAGGGCCTGGTTGATGTTGGTACCCCCCAGGGCCTGTAGTTTGTCAGCATACTCGACCGCCGCGTCACGCAGGTCGCTGGTATACCGGACCAGTTCCTCGCGAAATGGGCGTACCTCCGTGCTGAAGGCATGAATGTTGAACCGATCGCCATCGTTGAGGCTGCTGACACAAAACTTAAGAGCTTCTCTGGCCTGATCTATCTTCGCGCCGCGCATGCTGCCGGAGGTGTCGATTACGAAAGCCACGTCCTTGGACTGAATACGCTCGATCACCTGCCGGACGTTTGGCGCGACGCGCAGTAGGAAGTATCCCGCTTCCGCCGGCGAGGCGTGCGTCAGCAGCGATATTCCAAACATCGCATCCGTGCGCTGGTAGTAAAGCTGAAAGTCCGCATCCGGCCGGTAGTTGGCCTGTTCGAACGTGACCGTGGCCGCGCGGTCACTGGCGCGTGTGATTTCGCATTTGTGCGATGGACAGAAGACGCTGGTCAGCGGTAACTGACTGCGAATCTTCGCTTGGATGATTAGTTGTTCGATGTTGTGCCCTTGCTCACAGACGCCCCGCAGCGGATGTTGAAACAGACCCAGACCGGCGTTCTCGCGGAGTGTTTGCGAGTATTGCAGCTCGACGTCCAGCCGTCCGCCGGGCGGTATCGGGAACACCTTTACGCGGTACAGGCGCGCTCCCAGAAACTCCAGCAGGCCGGGATCGCGCATGCGCGCCACGATCTGCTCGTAGATCTTCCGCGCCTGGTCGGCATCCAGAACTTCGCCATGCATCTCCCGCCCGTTCAAGGTCATCTGAAAACTGCCGACCACCGCGTTATCGGGCATTGGAAAAACATACATGCCCTCGATCTGGCGCCCCGAGATATTGTGAAAGCTCTGCTTGATGTTCGTAACGGCGACGCCGTCGGTGATCTCGGTATCGATGTTCAGATATTTCAAATGTAAGGGCACATCACGAATGGGAATTGGGCGTGGACGCGGACGCGGCCATGGCATCGGACGTGGCGGTTCGATGATGATCCGCCCCTGCGCCCAGGTGGGGATGTTTGTGCAGGCTAGCAGGCAGATGATGCTCAGCGTTAGCCGGTAATTGAGAATCGATTTCATCGTTAATGCTCCTGGCAAGGTGCATAGTTGTGATATCACACCACGCCGGCGTGATGGCCGGTCAGTTATTTAGATGTGCGAATCTGGGGGTGGTTCCACGAAACCTGTACGAATACTCGAAATTGCGAGGGTATTGAGTTTTTTCGATGCCAATTCTCGCAGCATTTACCCGGCTGTCCGCGACAATAATCCACAACTGTCGCGGCTCTAGCGCGCTTGGGTTATTGTTCACTCTGAACCAGACCACTACACTTGTTATCCGGGCAGCGCTTCTGACCACAGTTAGCCGTGCGTCAGGTGGCCAGCGGAATCGGCGTCGTTTGTTGGAGGCAAATATCGTATGAGACACGCTTTAATGAGCGGACCGGCCGTGCCCAGACTGACCGCACTGGTCCTGATATCCTGGCTTTATCCGGCTCTCTTCCTGGCCGGTTGCACGACGGCGACGAATACGGAAGTCACACTCTCGGCCCAGCAGCAGCAGTTGAATCTTGATTCGTTCGATTACGTCTGGACAACCATCAGGGACAAGCACTGGGATCCGGAGCTGGGTGGCCTGGACTGGCCGGCGGTCCGTGACGAGTTGCGTCCCCAAGTCGCCGAAGCGTCCAGTATGTCCGCCGCCCGACAAGCCATGAATGACATGATCGCGCGCCTGGAACAGTCGCACTTCGGCATTATCCCCGCGGAAGTTTACACAGGTATTGAAGGGCTCGATGACGAGGCGGCTGAGTCTGTCGATAATACAGAGCCGAACCAGGAATCCGCCGCGCAAACTACTCTGGACGAGGTCGACCAATCAGAACCAGCTCGACCTCGGCGGAACGCTCGCGATGGCGTCATCGGTATTGACGTGCGGGTTATCGACGGCCAGGCGCTCGTTACCCGGGTCCGGCCCGGCCTGCCGGCTGACGAATTGCAAATTAGTACCGGCTGGCAGATCGTGAGTATTAATGGTCGCGAGATGGCGCCATTGCTGGAGGGCATCGATGCCGAGTACCGCGATTCGACATTGCGCGACCTGATTCTCGCCCAGGTGGTGGCCGGACGCGTGCGCGGCCCCATCGGCAGCACCGTCAACGTAGAATTTCTGGATGGCGACGATCAGCCGGTAGCGCTGGAGATCACGCGTGTGCGGCACCCCGGCCAGCGTGCCCAGCTTGGACACCTGCCGGCCCTGTACGTGACATTCGAGTCACGCTTGCTGGCTGACAATATTGGTTATATCGCGCTCAGCACTTTCTTTGATCCCGTCCATGTCATGGAGCAGTTCGGCCAGGCCATCCGCTCCTTTCGGGATACCAACGGTATCGTACTCGATTTGCGTGGTAATCCCGGCGGCATTGGGGGTATGTCGATGGGGATGTCCGGCTGGTTTGTTAGTGAGCCCGGCCAGCAGTTGGGATACATGCGCACGCGCGATACACGACTGAATTTTATTGTTTTCTCGCGCGCCTGGACGTACGACGGGCCGCTGGCCATCCTGGTTGACGGCGCTTCCGCATCCACCGCCGAGATATTGGCCGGCGGCCTGCAAGGTCTGGAACGCGCACGCATCTTTGGCACAACCAGTGCCGGCGCGGCTCTGCCATCGGTGATCGAAAAATTACCTAATGGGGACGGATTTCAGTATGCCATTGCTGACTATGTTTCGGCTGGCGGCCAGCGCCTGGAAGGGCGCGGAGTGATCCCCGACACGGTCGTCAGGCCCACACGGGCTAGCTTGCTGGCCAATCGCGATGTGGTGCTGGAAGCGGCGGTGGAGTGGATTCACGCGCAACCGTAAGCCGCGCGGCCGGCAGGTGGCCTGACAGGCGTGGAACTCGATAACTAGTGAACGCAATTTGAGGAGTAGTCCCGATGAATGGTTGGCCTATGACGACTGGTCAAATAGCGCTCTGTGTTAAACGACTGGCCACCGGCGTGCTGGTGCTGTTGCTGCTGGCCGGCACGGCTTGCGCCCAGGGCGAGGATCTGCCCAAGGCGGAAAAGATTCTGCACAAAACGGTCGACGCAATGGGCGGCAAGGCGCTGGCCGCCAAGTACCACAATCGTGTTTCAACCGGTACTTTCGGCATGCCGGCTCAGGGTATCCAGGGCACCTTGACTTCCTACGAGGAAGCGCCTGACAAGTCTCTGTCAATTATTGAAATCCCCGGCTATGGCAAAAATGAGATCGGTACGGATGGGAAGATCTACTGGGAAAGAGAGGCAGTGATTGGCCCACGGATCATGGAGGGTGAAGAACGTGCCCAGAAACGCCGCCTGTCGACTTTCAATGGACTCGCCCATTGGGAGAAGCTCTACAAAAAGGCTGAGTGCGTCGCCATGGAGATAGTGGGTGAGCGGCCCTGCTTCAAGCTGACGATGACACCCGAGGAAGGTGCGGCGGAGACCTGGTACATCGATCAGAATACCTACCTCATGGTCCGAATGGACCTGCGCGTGATTAGCCCGATGGGTGTAATCCCGGTTCAGGTTTACCTCGAAAACTACAAGAAGGTCGATGGACTGATGTATCCACATACCACGCGCCAACGTATGGTGAATATAGAACAGGTGATCACCATCGAGAGTATCAAGCACGACGTTAAGATGCCCAAGGATCGCTTTGAGCTGCCCGACGATATCAAGGAACTGGTTGACAGTCGCGCGAAGGACAAGGACGAAAAAAACACCGACAAGCCTTAAAGCCCGCGCTCCCGGCTGACAAGTGAGCGGCGGGCTGCCCTTGGTGGGAGATCCGCTCATGTTGCGCGAAAAATACCCGTATTATCTGGCCGGACAACCCGCCGCGCCCAACGCCGATCTGGTTGTCACCAACAAGTACACCGGTCAGCCGGCGGCCCGCGTGGCCCAGGCCGATCGTGCCGTGCTGCAGGAAGCCATTTCGGCCGCCGCCGCCGCCTTTGAACAGACCCGCAAACTGCCCGCGCATCAGCGGCAGGCCATCCTCAACCACTTGGTGCGGCGTGTCGAGGAAAACCATGCCGAGTTGAGCCAGGTCCTTGCCGTCGAGGTTGGCAAGCCGATTCGGGACGCGCGCGGCGAGGTGACCCGCCTGGTGGATACGCTGCGCATCGCCGCCGAGGAGGCTGTCCGCATTGGCGGCGAATGGCTGCCGCTTGATATCAGCCCGCGCGCCGAGGGCTACCAGGCCCTTCTGCGCCGCTTTCCAATTGGTCCGTGTGCGTTCATTACTCCCTTCAATTTCCCTTTGAATCTCGCGGCCCATAAGATCGCACCGGCTATCGCTGTGGGGTGCCCCTGGATTCTCAAGCCGGCGTCGGCCACGCCCATCAGTTCGATCATGCTGGGGGAATACCTGGCCGAGACCGACTGGCCCCGCGCGGCCTTCTCGATTTTGCCCTGTCCGGCTAGCGAAGCCGATCTGATGGTTACCGATGAGCGGATTAAAAAACTCAGCTTCACCGGCTCGCCGGAGGTTGGTTGGCGGCTCAAGGCACGTGCGGGGCAGAAGCGGGTTACGCTTGAGCTGGGTGGCAACGCCGCCTGTATTGTCGATCGTGGCAGCGACCTGGATTACGCCGCCCAGCGCATCACGCTCGGGGCCTTCTACCAATCCGGACAAAGCTGCATTAGCGTGCAGCGCGTACTGGCACACGCCGAGATCCACGATGCCCTGCTGAAGAAGCTGATCGCGCGAGCCCGGGAATTAAAATATGGCGATCCCTTGGCGGAGGACACTTTCCTGGGACCATTGATCACACTGGATGATGCCAAGCGCGTCGAAAGCTGGGTGGATGAAGCCATCGCCGCCGGGGCACGTTTGTTGTGTGGCGGCCGGCGTCACGGACCCTGCTACGAGGCTACCTACCTGGAAAATGTCGATCCGCGCCAGAAAGTGAGTTGCGTCGAGGTCTTCGGCCCAGTCGCCACCATCCAGCCATTTGAAAACTTTCCCGACGCCATCCGCCTTGCCAATGACAGTCGGTATGGCCTCCAGTGCGGCGTCTTCACGCCTAATTTGAACCACGCCTTTTACGCTTTCGAAGAACTGGAGGTCGGTGGCGTGGTGATAAACGATATACCCAGCATGCGCGTGGACGCCATGCCTTATGGCGGCGTGAAGGATAGCGGCCAGGGACGTGAGGGCGTCAGGTACGCGATAGAGGAAATGACCGAACGGCGCCTGCTGGTTCTCAACCGGGCCGGCCAATTGGCATGAATCCATCCGCGCTATTACAGGTATTCCGCGATCCACCCCTGGATGGGCCGGAGAACATGGCCCGTGACGAGCACCTGCTGTATGCCGACAGTCTTACCCCGGCCGCATTGCGCATCTACGCCTGGACCCCGCCCACGATCAGCTTGGGCTACTTTCAAGCTTACGGTGAGACACAGCATCTACCGGCGGATCTACGAGCTTTGCCGGTTGTTAGGCGACTAACTGGCGGGGGGGCCATCCTGCACGACCGCGAAATCACCTATGGCCTGGTCATCGACCACGACTGGCCACCCGCCCAACAGGCCCCCGAAGTCTTGTATAAGCTAGTACATACTTGCTGGCTCGAAGTGTGCGCCGCGGATGAGCCTCGGATTGAGATGGCTTCGGATTCGCTTGATTTTCCCAGTCCGCGGCGCGGGCCTTTTTTTTGTTTTGAAAAACCGGGTCGCACGGATCTGGTGATTGGCCCCGATAAGTTGCTCGGCAGTGCCCAGCGCCGCGCGCATGGCCGCGTGCTGCAACATGGTTCGTTATTGTTGGGGCGCGGATTCACGGCGCACCCCGGCGCTAGCCTGGGTGATCCAACCGCGGAGCAGGCGGAACAATGGATTACGGCTTTTATTGCAGCGCTAGCGCGCCGGCTGGATCTCACGCCGCGGCCGGCTACGTGGTCGCCGGCTCGTTTGGCCGACGTTGCCCAACGCCGCATCAGGTACGCCAGCGCTGTCTGGACGCGTCGCCGTTAGCCAACTCCAATAGAAATGCGGACGGAGTGGCCGAAGAAAGAATGGTATTACGGTTGAATGACGCTTGACGACCAGACGATGAGCCGCTAGAAAAACCGCCGACTCGATAGAACACGTACACCCTAGTACCAGTTCAAGGAGCAAAAGCGCCATGGCTAAGAAGAAAGTAGCCAAAAAGAAAGTTGCCAAGAAGAAAGTCGCAAAGAAGAAGGTAGCCAAGAAGAAGGTTGCCAAGAAGAAAGTCGCCAAAAAGAAGGTGGCCAAGAAGAAAGCGACCAGCCGCAAGTGCGGCACGCGTTGCGCCAAGTAACGCGCTCCTGGCAAAAGACTAGTGTGCCACGGCGTGAATTGACCTGATTCACGCCGTGGCCTTCTTTATGTCCCCGCGCCACTCCGGATCGGGGGACGGCGGCCAAGCCGTTGCGGTTACGATTACCAGTCAAATAGAATGTGTGCGTGGCGGATAAAAATGTCATTCTGATTTTCCATGCCACCGCCGGGAGCGGACATCTGATCGCGGCCCGCGCGCTGGAACAGTCCTTTCGAATCCAGGCGCCCCGCGCCGATATCGAACTCGTTGATGTCCTGGAACTCTCCGGCCGGTTTTTTCGTCGTTTGTATGGCGGCGGCTATCTCGACCTGGTCCGCCACGCGCCCAACCTGATGGGTTGCCTGCACGATAATCTCAACCGTAGTGAGCGTAGTTGGACCAACTCTCTCCGGATTTGCCTCCAAAACCGGTTCAAGGCCCCCATCATCCGCTACCTGCGCCGCCGACGCCCCCATCTGATCGTCAATACTCATTTCCTGTCGGCCGAACTCGTCGCCGAGCTGCGCCAAAAGGGGCAGCTCACCTGCCCGCAGGTCACGATTACCACCGATTACGAGCCCCATCGCATCTGGGTGCAGGAACCGACCGAACGTTACTACACCGCCACCACCACGGGACGTACTTTCCTGACGACCTGGGGAGTCGCCCCCGAGCGAATCGCCGTGACCGGCATCCCGGTACGTTCGGGTTTTGGCAACACACTTGCGCGGGATGATGCCCGGCGCCACTGCCACTTACAACCCGACCGCCCGGTGGTCCTGCTCCTGTGCGGCGGTTTCGGCGTTGGACCGATCAGCCAGGTGCTGCGGGAGTTGTGCGCCATGCCCGCCGATGCCCAGATTGTGGCCATCACCGGTCGCAATGAAAGCCTGTGTCGGCGCCTGACGGCGCAGGTCAAAGGCATTGACCGCTCGGTGCACGTTATTGGATACACCGAGGAGATGTCGGCGTGGATGCGCGCCGCCGACCTGGTGGTGACCAAGCCCGGCGGCTTGACGGTGGCGGAAGCCCTGGCCTGCGAGTTGCCCCTGGTGGTGGTCAATCCGATACCGGGGCATGAATCCGCCAACAGTGACTGCCTCCTCGAACACGGCGCCGCTATCAAGGTCAATCACGTGCAGGTGGTGGGCCAGCGCGTTAGTGAGTTGCTGCAGGATCCCGCGCGCCTGGCCGCCTTGCGTCAGGGCACGCAACGCCTGGCTCGTCCGGATGCCGCCGACCATATTGCCCGCGATGCTTTGCGGCTTTTGGACCACCAGCCGGTTTGACAACCTGCTGGAGGCGCTACAATCGTTGTAAGCGGCAACAAAGAAGCGTGATTCAGCAGTCTTGATGGAGGAGCCGGATGCGATATCTGATAGCTATCCCGGTCTATAATGAGGAACATTACCTGCCGCGTGTATTGCATGCGGTAACTCGCCGGGCGCCGGATATCCTGGTGGTCGATGATGGCTCGACTGATAACACCCCGGCCCTGCTGGCCGAATGGCCGGACGTCGCGACTATTACTCATGCGGAGAATCGTGGTTACGGGCAGAGCCTGATCGACGCCTTCAAATACGCCGACCGCCGCGGCTACGACTGGGTCATTACCATCGACTGCGATGAGCAGCACGAGCCCGCCCGGATCCCCGAGTTCGTCGCCCGCGCCGCTTGCGATCACGTCGACGTGATCAGCGGCTCGCGCTACCTGGTCGCCTGGCCCGATGATGACCCGGCCCCGCCCGAACGCCGGCAGATCAATCAAACCATCAATTTCCTGCTGGCGCAGCTCCTCGGCTTGCAAGTGACCGATTCCTTCTGTGGCTTCAAGGCCCATCGTGTGGCGGCCATGCGTCGCCTGACACTTGATGAGCCCGGCTACGCCTTCCCGCTCCAGTTCTGGGTACAATGTGTGCGTGCCGGCTTGCGGATTTGTGAAATCCCCGTCCGCCGCATCTACCGCGACACCAGCCGCGAGTTCAGCGGCACGCTGGAAGATCCGGCGGCCCGGCTGCAACATTATCTGGAGGTGCTGCTGAAGGAATTGCAGCGCGTACCGCTGCTGCCTTTACGCGCGCGGGTGCCGAGTATATGTCGCTGTCTGTAGCTGCAACTGTTTGTTCCCCTCGGCTGCGTGTACCCTCCGAGCACCTTGGTATCCTGGTAGATCCGACAGCAGCGCAGGTGCGCGACATGCTCGCGCGGGCCGGTTCCGACAACCTGCAAAACATATCGATCCTGGATCGACCACTGGCACAATGGCGGGCCCAATTACGCCGCCGGCTGAACCTGGCCGGGCCGGTCGTGGTCACCGGCCATCAGCCGGAATTCTTCCACGCCGGCGTCTTGGCCAAGCTGATCGCCGTTTGGAAGCTGGCCACCACGACGGGCGGATCGGCGGTTTTCCTGAGCGTCGACGCGGATATGCCCAAGCACGGTGGCGTGATAGTTCCCCAGAGAGCGGACGATGATTTGCGCAGAGTGGAAATCGCGCTGCCGGGCTACGATCCGCGGCAGACTTATGAAGACCAGGCTGATATGCCCCAGGAAAAATGGAGCGAGTTCTTCTCACGTGTCGCCATGCTTTATGAACACTCCGATACATCCCTGCTGCCGGCATTCAGTGAGGCCTGGCTGGGTGGTGGCACGGACGAGATCAATTTCTGTGACGCTATAAGCCGGGGCCGCGCCGCGCTAGAGCAGACGCTCGGATTGGACGGAATCACGGAATTGCGTATTTCACAACTCTGTGACTCCCCTGAATTCCGCGCCTTCGCTCGACACTTGATGCTTCACGCTCCGCGATTGGCTGGCGACTATAACACCGCCCTGGCGGATTATCGCCGCCGGCATCGCTTGCGCAGTCCCCTCCGGCCCGTGCCGGCGTTGGCAACCTCGGGTGAGCTTACGGAAGTGCCACTGTGGATTTCGCGATCCGCCGAGCCACGTCGGCGGTTATATGTCAGTCACGTCGGCGACATGGTCCGTGTCTTCGCCGACCGACAGCTTGTGGGCGAGTTTGCAAAAGCTGATCTGGCGGCTGTTGACGCGCCCTGGCGGTTTGAGGCGGAGGGCTGGCGGCTGCGCCCGCGCGCTCTGACTCTGTCGGCGTTCGCGCGCCTCTTCCTGGCCGATCTGTTCATCCACGGCGTCGGCGGTGCCCGGTACGATGAAATCACGGATGATTATCTACGGCGATTCCTGAACGTGACGCCGCCGCCGATGTGTACCGTCAGCGCGACGTTGCACCTGCCGCTGCCGCGTACGAACGTATCTCGCTCGGACCTGTTGGCCGCCCGGCGTCAGAGCCGTGACATCCACTTTAATCCGCAGCGCTATATCACCGACATCCTAGCGGAGATGCTGCGTCGCCGGCAGGAGTTGATTAAGCAGTCAGATGAGCTGTTCGCCGCCGGCTCGCGCGATCGATCCACTCGTCGTCAGGTATTTGACGGCATCCGCCAATTGAACGCGGACATCCTCAAGCTCGCTCCGCAACGCGCCAGCGACCTGGCTCAGCAGGCACGGACCCTCGAACAGCACTGGCAGCACGACCAAATCGCCACCGACCGCGAGTACTTCGTGGCCCTGCATTCAAAGGAATCTCTGGAAGAACTGGTCACCCGCCTATCGCAACAGTTGGAAACATCGTAGAAGAGATCCGGGTATGACACCCGTTATCAGTTCCCCGGGTGGCACGGCCATCTTGGCCGTGTATTACTTCAGTCCCACTGCAACCAAGATATCAATCACGGCCGTGGTGGAATATACCACCCCAACTCCCGTCGGCGTTGCTCGTCTTTCAAGATCGCCCGCTCAAACGCCTCAGCATCCAGCGCCTCGACATGTCCATCGCCATACAGAACCCAGCGGCCATAGCGTGAGAACAGCCGCGCATCTAACGTGGTGATCGGTTTTCTCTCGTACCCTATAATCAGCATGGCGTCGTTGATGTCGGGATCTTCGATAGGCTGGTATACATAAGACGAATAGTGCGGCGGATTGATTGATTCTCCCGGTGACTGCGGATCGAAGGGTGATATAAGTTGTTTTGGTGTGATAAGAGATGAAGAGATCAGTTCGTTGAATGACGGGGGTGGGGTACTGTACTCGCGCGTATAAATCGCCAGACACTGGCCGACTCCGCGCAGGTTGGATGCCGATACGGATGCAAAGGCTGCATTTCTGGCGCGCGCCATAAGCGTTATTGTTAACATTGCGTGGGCGGCACACATCGCCAGCGCCAGGATTAGCACTAGCGCGACATGCCCGACCTTAAGCAGCATCTCATCGCGCAGTCTTGTATCAAAGTTTCGCCATAGAGCTACCACAGCTAGGATCAACGCTACAATTGACGCGATTACCCCCAGAAACACCGATATACACAATCCCGAGTGTGCGAATAGCTCAAAGAGCGCGGCTGCCAGTGCAATCAAGCTGCATTTCAGCGAACGTACCAAAGCAACCCGCGGCAGCCGTAATGGCTCCGTAGGCAGTCCCGGCGGAATGGCGGCGTAGGCCAACGGTTCTGGCGATTGCTGGGCTTCCGGTGGTTCTTCTGACATATTTCGCAATCCCGCTTTGCGATGTGCCGCCGCACAACTGACCACGACATGCAGGTTTGACTGCCGAAGGAGGGACTCGAACCCACACTCCCAATCGGGAACGGGATATTGAAACGCGCGCGTCTGCCAATTCCGCCACTTCGGCCCGACCGAGCCGCCCGGACGCTCATATTGCCCACAACGACTCTGATCCAATCTCTCAATTGTGACATACCACCGACGGTTACTCAAGCCGGCAGCGTCCAATACCCAGGATCCGTGCACCAGACGGATTCGGCGTTTTAACAGTCCGCCAGGTATGGCCCTCTGGGCTGAAAGTCCCACCAGGGACGGCTGATCGTAGCCCAGCACGCAGTGCTGGGATTACGACGTTCCCTCTCGAATCCAAGTCCCGTCAGGGACGACTGAAATCTCAGCCGTCCCTGCGGGACTATAGTTTCAAATCCACCCCTGATCCCCCACGCGATTCTCAATCCTCGATCCTCAATCCTCAATCCAATCTTTTGGTCGCGGCCACCGGCCGCGCGGTGTACTACCCGATACTGGCCAACGCCAACGGCACCAGCTAAGCTGCTCGCCTATGTCGCATGACCTGACCGGCAAAATAATCATCATCACCGGTGCCAGCTCCGGCATCGGCGCCGCTACCGCCGTGGCCTGCGCCCGGGCCGGCATGGACACTGTGCTCAACGCTCGCCGAGCCAACGCGCTCGCGGAAACCGCCGAGCGCGTTCGTCAATACGGCCGGACCGCTGAGCTGGTTGTGGGCGACGTCACGGATGAAGGTATGTCCGCGCGTTTATTGGACGCGGCGACAGAGAAATACGGGCGTTTCGACGTAGTCTTCGCCAACGCGGGCTATGGCTTCAGCCGCCCCATGCACGAGATGGACGAACCTGCCCTGCGGCGCATCTTCGAGGTTAATTTCTTCGCCGCCAATAACTTAGTGTGCGCAGCCGCCCGCCGGCTGCTGGCGGCGAAGCAGCGTGGCCATTTGCTGATGTGTTCGAGTTGCGTGGCCAAGTTCACCATGCCGGAGTTCGCGGCCTACTCCGCTACCAAGGCCGCCCAGAACCACGTCTGCCGGGCCATGCGTATGGAATTACGCCGACACCGAATTCACGTTTCGTCGGTACACCCGATTACGACTCATACCGATTTCTTCGCGGTCTCGGCCCAACTCAGTGGTCGTTCACCGGAGGCGGCTAACCCGGCGCAACGTGTGCCGCGGTGGTTTCTGCAAACCCCCGAGCAGGTCGCGCGGGCGATCGTAAGTTGTTTGCGTCGCCCGCGGCCGGAGGTCTGGACATCCACGCCGATGCGCATCGTCGCCGGCTTGATGACCATCTTCCCGCGCCTGATGGATCTCACCGCCCGCGTCGGTCCGCGTTGACATGTCTTTTCATCGCGCACATTGTGGCGACATTAATTACCCGGAATGTACAACACACCGGTTTTTCAAGCCTTGACAGGCGTTTCCCTGGTACTTTTTCCGCTTGGTCAGCACCGTATATGAATCTGTGGTAGGATATATGTTGAGTACATTTCGGAGAGGAGTGCCTGTCATGGCTGACTGGATCAGCTCCCACCGCTTTTGGCTGCGTCCTGACTGCGTGATCTGCCTGAGTATTCCGGAGAACTTCACGCGCCAGGATGCCGAACGACTGGAGAAATGGGTCAAGACGTTACCAACGATCGAGAACCAGAGCCGGCCAGCGGCGCCCCAACCCGAAATCGGGATCCCGGTGCCGAGTCCGGTGAGCTCATCAACGGTTTCTTAAGACCACGGACACGGTCAGGTGGTGTGACTTATTAAGCGGGAGAGAAGCAGAGAAGTGGTCGTAACTGACAATCGACGCCACTGCCTGTGATAGTAGCGCTACAACCATATCCAATATCGGACGGGGGCCGTGACCGCTTACGAAATGTATTGAATACTACTATGGAGAGCCACAGTGTTGGCAAACGCGCGCCAATGTGAGGATGGGATATGGAACAGCGCGAAAAGCGGTGGCTGGGTCGCGAGATCGGGGAGTTGATTCAGCGTATGCCCGATAAGGACGCCCGCCGACTGCGAAAAGCCCTGGCCACATCCGATGGCAGCCAGCTACTCCTCGACCTGCTGTCGGCGATCTACCGCCTGCCCGGCGAGCAGCGCCTCGCCGTCCTCGCCCGCCTGGAGCAACTCAACCAGTTCCGCCCGAATCGCGATTAAGCTCATTCGTAAAAACACGGCCGCTGTACCGCGCGCCAGAATCTCGCGCCGGGTGCGGCGGCCGTGGATATTGTCAGCGATCTCGGTGGGTGTTGCGGGGCTACGTCTCCTTACCCCACAACTGCGCCAGCTCGATCAGCATCTTCACCGCGCCCTCCATCTGTTCCAGGCAGGCGAACTCGAGTGGCGAGTGGAAATTATGCATGCCGGTCGAGATGTTCGGCGTCGGCAGACCCTTTTCGCTCAGACGCGAGCCGTCCGTACCGCCGCGGATCGATTCATATACCGGCTCGAGGCCTAGCTTGCGATAGGCTTCGGCGGCCAGCTTGACCGCGCGGGGCTCTTTCTCCAAATACTCGATCATGTTGCGGTACTGCTTTTTGACGTCCACCGCGATCTTGGCCCGCGGGTGCTCGGCCATGAGCCCATCGGCGATGTTCTGTAAGATCTTGGCCTGCTCGGCCAGATCAGCGGTCACGAAGCTGCGCAACAGCACCCGGATTTTGGCTTCCGGCACGCCACCCTCGATGACGTACGGGTGCATGAATCCGTCGCGCTTCTCGGTCCTTTCCGGTGCCATGGTATGCCACGGCATCCGCGCCAGGAACTGTCCGGCCAGTCGGATGGCGTTGGTCATGCGATCCTTGGCGAAGCCCGGATGGATATTCACGCCCGTAATCGTGACGGTCGCCATGTCGGCCGAGAAGGTCTCGTTTTCGAGCCCGCCGCCGGCCTCGCCGTCTAGGGTGTAGGCACAAGTGGCATTGATCTTGTCGATCTCGACCTTGTCTGTCCCGCGGCCGACTTCCTCGTCGACAGTAAAGACGCAACGGATCGGGCCGTGCTTGATGTCGGGATTGGCCAGCAGGTGGGCGGCGGTGGTCAAAATGACCGCGATGCCGGCCTTGTCGTCGGCTCCCAGCACCGTCGTGCCGTCAGCGGTGATGAGCGTTTTGCCCTTGAGCTCGGCCATGCCGGGCGTTTCGGCGACTTGGATGACCTTGGATGGATCGCCCGGCAGCGTGATGTCGTTGCCGTCGTAGTTCTTGATAATCTGCGGCTTGACATCCTTGCCGCTAGCCTCGGGGGATGTATCCATGTGGGCCAGCCACGCGATGGTCGGCGCGCCCGCGACGTTGCCTGGGATAGTGCCCATGACGATGGCGTGCTCGCTGGTGCTGACATCCTCAAGACCCAGATCCTTCATCTCCTTGGCGAGCATCTTGGCGAGGTCCCACTGGCCGGGCGAGCTGGGGTACTCGGTCGTATCCTCGACCGCGGTCGTTTCGATTTTGACGTAGCGTGTAAAGCGATCAAGCAGGGTTTCCACAATATGCCTCCACTAGCAGTAACATGACATTCTCACCCGCCGAGCGTCTAACCGTGTCCATTTACGCATCACGGTATGCCTCAGCCGGAACGCCCGCCCAGGGCTGATTGGGCACCTGCACAGGGTAGCCGGGAAGGCCGCGCGAAGCAAACCGGGGCCGTCTGGGGTGTGTAAAGGCTGGCTGGCGGACTTGTCGCCACGACGCCGGGCCGCTAGCCTATCGAACGGCTCGGTAGCGATCCCGCCGCCGGGCCACCCGCCGGTTTCGTGGCAGCGTAGCGAAACCTGCCCCGACTCAAACCGTCTGACAATATAGGAATCAGTGCCCATGAGTGACACATCACCTTCCGAGAAAAAGCCCAAGAGCCCGTTACGCGAGATGGTCCAACCGTTCATTGATTTTGCGCGGGCCCCGCGCGCGCTGTGGGGGATCAACCTCGCCTACATCATCGAGGGGACGGTCTACTTCGGGATGCTCAACTACCTGCACATGTACTTTAACGAGTACGTGCACCTGGACGACGTCTGGGCGAATCGCATGGTGGGCGTGCTAACTGCGGGCATCACCTTCTCGATGTTCATTCTGGGATTCGTAGCCGACAAGTGGGGCGTGCGCTTTGCCATCATCTCGGCCTTCACGTTGATGTTGGGCGGGCGGACACTCCTTTCTCTGGGGCCTACACTTGGACTGCCATCCGAGGGGATGGGTTCCGCGTTACATCTGACGGCGATGGGGGGGATTCTGCTCATCCTGATCGGCTATGGCATGTACCAACCGGGGGCCTATACCGCAGTGAGAAAGTTCACCACGGCCAAGACCGCGCCTATGGGCTTCGCCATGCTCTATGCGCTGATGAACCTGGGTATTGTAGCGACAGCCGGATTCGGTCCAATCCGGAACGCCATCGGTATCTCCGGCGCGTACTGGGTCTTCGTCGGGCTAACGGTTGTGGCCCTCGCGCTAACGCTGGCGATTCTCTCGCGCAAGACCGTGGAGAGGGCAATCGCCGAGGCCAAGGCCGTGAGAGAACGCGAACAGGAAAAATCGAGCGCGGACAAGCCGGCTGAAGACAAAGGCAGCGAGCCGGCTGACGGGGATGTAGCGGAGGCCGCGGGCTCTTCGATCTGGCAGTGGTTGAAGAACCATCCGCTGGCCAATGCGAAGTTCAGCTTCTTCATTTTCTGTTTAATCCCGGTGCAGACGCTCTTCGCACACCAATGGCTGACGATGCCCATGTATGTCGAGCGTGGCTTCGCGGACGGTTGGCCCTGGATCAGTAAGTACTTCGAGTTAGCTCTGGCCCTGAATCCGATCTTGGTGTTTATCTTCGTACCCACCGTTACGGCGCTCACCCAGAAGCGAAGCGTCTATAACATGATGATCGTGGGCACGCTGGTCATGGCTGCTCCGACCTTCCTGCTTGTATTAGGACCGTCGCCCTGGACGCTGTTCTCCTACATTCTTCTGATGACGCTGGGCGAATCGATGTGGCAGCCACGGTTCCTCCAATACGCCGCGGAAATCGCGCCGGAAGGCCGCACCGGGGTGTATATGGGCGTGGCTCAGTTGCCATGGTTCCTGACTAAGATGCTGGTGCCGATTTACGCCGGCGTGTTCCTCCAGCGGTACTGTCCCCAGGACGGAGAGACGAATACGCAGATGATGTGGCTCATCTACGCCTGCATAGCGATGACTTCCACCGTGATGCTCATCATGGCCAAAGGCTGGATTGGGAAAGATTTCAAAACCAAGCACGACGGCTAACGCCACGGCGCTGGAGACCACCAGGGCGCCAAGGGCACTAAGAAGTTGAAACCGCTGTGTGGCGGCCGCCGGCTCGCAGGCCGATGAGTGCCACTGGTAGCTTGCCTACCAGTGCTGGGATGACACGGGCGGACAAGCCGCCCGTGGCACCCGATATCCTCTGAATATGCTCTACCTGTGCTGCCGTCGGTGGGTGACGCGCGGGATTACGCCGCCGGTGGCGCTCAGCTATGCCACGTTTGCAGGCGCTTTTGTCGCCACTGCCTCCTGCCGGCCCCTTCCATTCATGCGTACATAATGTTACTTTTACGCCTTGCACCGGCCGCCACGCTCGGCGGCGCGCGAACGTGGCACCGGCCCCCGGAATCTTTGCATCAGAGAGGGTAGCTGCATGTCAGACGATCCACAGAAATTCACCAAGTTCCCCGAAAACGCCTACCGTGAGCTGAAGCCGGGCGAGAAATACGTCCCGATGGTCCCACCGACCGCGATCGTCCCCGAACTGACCACGCGGATGTTCGTCTTCGGTCTGATCATGAACGTGGTTTTCTCGATCGCGGCGACGTTCCTGGCCCTCAAGGCCGGCCAGGGCATCGAGGCCGCCATTCCGATCTCGATTTTGGCGGTGGGCCTGTCGGGCTTCATCCTCAAGGCCGGCGGACGGGCCAGCTCGATCCTGGAGAACGTTTATATCCTGGCGATCAGCACCACCTCGGGCTACGTGGTGGGTGGTGCCTGCTTCACGATGCCGGCGATTTACATCCTCAAGCTCAACAGCCCCGAGTCGCTGGCGATCGGCAACTGGTCCCTCTTCCTCCAGATCGCGCTGGTCCCGTTCCTGGGGGCCATTCTCGGGGTGCTGTTCCTGATCCCGTTCCGCCGCTACTTCGTCAAGGAGATGCACGGCAAGCTGCCGTTCCCGGAAGCGACGGCGACGAACGAGATTCTCGTGACGGGCGCTTCAGGCAGCGTCACGCAGGCTTGGATTTTGATCTACTCCTTTATCCTCTCGGCAGTCTATACGTTTGTGGCCACCGGGCTCAGACTGTTCAGCGATGAGTTTACGACTGGGATGGCCAAGTTGCACACGGCCCGCGGAGAGTCCGTGGAAGTGCTGGCGTTTGGGAGTACCGGCCTGTTCGCCACGCTGACGATGAAGATCAAGGCCGTCATTGCCATGGGCGCCGGCGCCTACTATCTGGGCCTGGGCTTCATCATCGGTCTGCGCTACGCGTCGATCATCTGCGCGGGTTCGTTTCTGTCGGTGCTGGTGATCACGCCGATGCTCGGCCAACTGGATCTCGAATCCCTCCAATCGATTAACACCGCGGTGCAATCGACAAGCGCGCACGATATCTGGCATCAGATCCCGCGCATCGTGGGGATTGGGGCGATTTTCACCGCCGGACTGCTTTCGATCCTCAAGATGGGTAAGGTAATCGTCACCGCGCTGAGCCAAGCGCTGGGCGGCCTGTTCTCACGCAAGGGTGGCACAGCCTCCGCGGACCGAACGGACGAAGATGTCAGCTACGGCGCGATCCTGACCCTGGGTCTCCTGGTCGTTGTCGCCATGGCCGTGTTCTTCCGCCTGGTGGTCTTCACCGGTATGGACAACGCCTTGTGGTTAACGTTCATCTCGGTCGTGCTGGCGCTGGTGATCGGGTTCCTGTTCACGACGGTGTCGGCCTGGGCGATCGCGATGATCTCGGTCACGCCGGTCTCGGGCATGACGGTGACCACGATTATCATCACGGCCGTCGTGCTGCTGGCGGCGGGTCTTCCGAAGGGTGATGGCGGCATGCTGGCCGTTCTGCTGGTCGGCGGCGTGGTCTGCACGGCGCTGTCGATGGCGGGCGGACTGGTGACGAACTTCAAGCTGGGCTACTGGCTCGGCGCCAGTCCCAAGCGGATCACCTGGAACGCTCTGGTCGGGGCGCTGGTGTCAGCCATCTTCGTCGCCGGGACGATCATGGTGCTGAGTTCTAATCCCGGATACACGCCGGACCATACCGATCCGCTGCCAGCCCCGCAGGCGAACATGATGGCCGGGGCTCTGCAAAGCTTCCTTGGAACGGGGCAGGTCCCCTGGCTACTGTACGGTCTCGGGGTGGTTGTGGCGTTGACCGTCGAGCTGGTTGGCATCTCGGCGCTGGCGTTCGGGTTGGGCATGTACCTGCCCATATACATCAACACTCCGATTCTGATCGGGGCCTTCGTGGCCATGCTCGTCAAGAAAAGCACTAAGAACGAGAAACTCTCCAGGGCCCGCAGCAACAAGGGCATCCTGCTGGCATCCGGCCTGATCGCAGGCGGAGCTATCATGGAGGTGCTCGTCAAGTTGACCGGCGCGCTTGACACGCAGTACCTCGGCGTCAAAACCCTGATTGGCGAGGGCGAGAAGATCGTCGGCAAGATCATGCCGTTCCTGGACATGAGCGCCCGCATGATAGACGCCGGCGTGGACCCGGCCTTCCTGGCACGCACCCAGAACTGGCTTGGTGCGGTTCTCTTCCTGGCTCTGTGTATCTTCGTCTACTTCGACTGTCGCCGGGCCAAGCCCGAACTGGGTGAAGGCGGTGACCTGGCGTAGCACAGCCACGAGTGGCCAGGAGCCACTGGAATAAAGACATAACAACAGCGCCGGTCGAACTTCCGACCGGCGCTTGTCTTGCGCATATCAAAAGGAGCGTGGTTAAATCAAGTGGGCGCGTTGCCCGGCCACTTGACCAACAACCTGGATTGATCCCGGACCGGCTATCCGGCCGCCTTCAACTTGAGCGCGTTCAGCTTTCGAGCCATACGACTCTTACGGCGGGCCGCCGCGTTGCGATGAATCGTGTGCTGAATGGCGGCGTGGTCCAGCGCGCTGCTGGCTTGGCGCAGGGCTGTTTCGGCGGTCTCGACAGTGCCACGCTGTAATTCGTCGCGGCAGTGCCGGATGCGCGATTTCAAGACCGTCCGCCGGGCGCGATTGCGGGCCTGGTGCTTCTCGTTTTGGCGGATGCGTTTCTTAGCAGATAGTGAATGTGCCACGTTCCGTTCCTCTGAGCGTTATCTTCTCACGTTACTTCAATTGTTCCATACGCTTACGGGCGTCGCCGCCGGCGTAGTTGTAATCTTGTCGCAATAGTTTTCCGTAGGTCGTCTTGGCCTCTTCGGTCTTACCCTCCGCTTCGAGGGCCCGACCGAGCCAATAAGTGGCATCCTTGCTGAGGTCGTCGGTCAACTCATAAGTATCCAACAGCTCGCGCAGTACCTCACTGGCCTGCGAGGCATTTTCTTTCTCGAAGAACGCGCGCCCGATCAGCAGATCAGCCTTGAAGCGGCTACGCGGATCCGCGTGAGCCTCCTGCAAGGCCGGGATGGCCTCGTCATATTCGCCCGCGTTAAAGAGAATAGTACCCAGTCTGAACTTCAACCGCAGATCGGTTGGGTATTTCTTCACGCGCTCCCGGTACACTTCCAACTCGATTTGATGCTGTTCCATCTGCGCCAGACGCAGTTGCTGTTGGTCGTCTTCCGAGCCGCTCTTATGGGCTTGTTCCACCAGTTGCCGTATCTGGCGGCCAAGCTGTCGCAGTCTGACGTCATCGGCCCGCAGCTTATAACTATAGTTGCTGCTATCCTGATAAGCCTTCATCAGCACTTCGATGGCTTGATCTTCCTCACCCTTGGTTTCCCGTCGCAGGAGTATGTCCACCAGGGCGTTAATCTTCCTTTGTGAGTCAGCTTCGGCTTCTAGTTCGTGCCGAGCAGCCGCTACCAGGGCATCGTGTGACTCGTCACCTTGTTTGAGCCGATCGGCGTCGTGGAGCAGCTTTTGCTGATCGCCGTCGCGCAGCGAGTCGCGAAAATCCTCGGCATTCTCGTATTTGCCGCGGATGATGGCCAGCTTGCCGGACAACTCACGCTGTTCGATGCGTAAGTCTTCATCACCGGGTGTCCGCATCAACTGATAATCCAGTGAGAACACGGCCTGTTCCAGTAACCAGCAGGCCGTCGCGGCATCGCCGGATGCCTCCGTCCTATCCGCGGCCTCGGAAACCGCTTCACGAAACACCTTGAAACGTGCCTTGTTCGGCTTCTTCTCTTTCTTGGCGGATTCCAGCACGATTGCCGCTATCCATTTGACGGTCGCGTCCAGCCGGGCGCGGTTGGCGTTCTTCATCAAGCCGTCCATGTAGCCGGCATTGCCGGGATCCTTGGCCAGCAGATGCTCGGCGTTGAGCATGGCCTGCCGCGGGTCCTTGCCGGTCATCGGCTTTTTCAGACCTTCCATCATGCCCGGCTTCTTGCCGCCAATCTGTTGGCGCTGGATCGCCAATGACCATAAGGGCATATGCCCTTCTTCCACGGCGTCGGGCCAGAAACCCAGACCGGTGATAATGCATTCGATGGCGTAATCGTACTCCCGCCGCTCGCGGCAATCGGCCGCCTTCCTGAACCAGGCGCGCGCTTTGGCTTGCTCTGCTTCAGAGAAGACCGGGGCCTCTGCTTCGCCGGTACTGTCTTTTTTTTCTTTGGCCATCTACGGTGTTATACCAGTTACACACAACCGCCTGTTCCGCCCAGGCACATGGAAACAGTGAGTATAACAGTAATTAGCGTCCGGGCAAACCCGCGCCGACCGGCTCGTTGGCCGGGATTCGCCATATTAGCGTACTGGTAGCGTCCCATTCATCAATCCCACCACCAGTTTGAAAGCCCAACCACCCAGCAGCAGCACTAATAGTCCTAGAAACAGGCGGTAGGGCGTCAGGATAAACGCCAGTCGCACTGGCCACCGCCCGGTGATCAGTACCCACAGTGATCCGACCATGGCGGCAATGGTCACTAGTGCCAACACAAAACCGGCTGGTTGGGCCATAAATGCTCGCAACCACCGCCCACGCACCGTGTATGCAAACGCGGTCGTCATGCCACAGGTTGGGCAGGGATAACCCGTTACCAGAACCATCCCGCATGGCCCGGTGCCGAACTGTTCGTGGGTGCCAAAGCCCCGTGGATCGGGCTTCAGCCAAAATGCCAGACCCAGGATACCACTACAAATCACCAATACGAGCACGGCGCACCAGCGCAGTGTCCGCTGATCGCCTTGCGCTATTCGGACCCGTGCCGGGTGGATCTCATGATTATCCGTGGGTGTCACTAAGTCTGATTCCGCCGTGTGCGACCGTTCGCGCGCACTGGTCCGGGAGTTTCCTTACGGCGGGGCTTACGTTCCGAGAGTACGTTCACGGCCTTGTTTAGATCCGAGACACGAAATACTCCCAGGGACTTGCCGCCCGGTGCTCCCGCGGTGCAGTAAGCATAGTTCACGTTGACATGCGCGACCGACAACCGTTCAACAACATCCGCGAGCGCTCCAGGGTGATTCGTCATGGTCGTCACAAGTACCTGGCTTTCCGTGCTGGGTATATCGAGTACCGCCAGAGTATCCCGGGCCCGCTGGGGATCCTCGGCCACGAACCGCAGTACACCGTGTTCCGTCGAGTCCATCATACTCAGGGCTAGTATATTGACCTTGTCCTGGGCCAACTGCTGACAGACGCGCGCCAGAATCCCCGGCTTGTTCACGAGAAACACGGAAAACTGAGTATCGTTTCGGATTCCGCTGTTCTTCATCTGGTTGGCTCCTCGCCATTGTAAGTATCTGCGTCGCGTGTCCGGCTGGAGATGATGTCCGCTCAAGGTGAAATAGAAATTACCGTCGACGTACCATCAAAATCCGCCCCCGGCCCCGCCGCCGCGAGTAGTCCACTGTTGATTCTCTCATCTCAGTTCACCGGTCATACGATAATTGCGTCACTGCGATTTGGCTTGTTTCCTCGCCAATACAGACCAACTGCTGACCGCGGGCCTGTTACGCGAAACGCTCGACGCCGGCGACCCTGCCAAGGATCATGCCAATATATCGCGGATTGACTGGATCGACCACCACCAGACACCGGCCGGGCTGGCAATCCCGGTATTATGCCAGAGAGTTCCTGGCGGCTTTGGGAATTCCTTACTCGCTTATGTCGGTTTACGCGGCTCGATCCACCTCTCGGCTCTGTACGATTCATACCGAAGCAACATAGCGCGTTTAGCCACTAATGGATTTTATACATTATTGGCCATTCCGAACTTTTGTTGGTGAGAATCGAGCAGTCGGGAAAATCGGCAAAAAGTGTTATCGGTCGCAACCAGACAGGGGGGAGTGTCTCGGGAAGCCATCTAAAAAAAGAGGGCACCAGGCGCCTCGCGGCATCCCGGTGCTCTCCGGAGGGGAAAGAAGCCAGGTACTTCGTGGACCTCATGCAATGCAAGGTCCGGTATTATTAATCCTCTCTAAGTATAACCCGAATTTAATACTCGTCAACTAAGCTCCAATGAATTCTTATGTCTCTTTAAAGCCGTTTGTATCTATCGACGCTCAAGCGGATAGCAGTTTAACAAACCTGTCGGCATGACAGTATTTCCTGCCTTCCGCAACCCTCTGTCCATCCCATTATACGCAGCCGGCAATGCGATGTTCACCCGGATATAACCGTGAGCGCGCACGAAGAACAATTATAAAACCTCACTTGCCCACACAGAATTCTGAAAACACCCGCCCCAATATATCCTCGACCAGGACATCGGAACTGGCAGGGGAAAGCTCGGCATGAGCTGAACGCAGCTCAAACGCCACTAGCTCTGGCGTTGCCAGGTAGAGACCGGGGGCCTCGACCAGTGCCCTGGCACGGTGCACTGGAACTCGTGCAGCCGTGACTGATTCACCTATTCGTGGATCCGCGGCGGCTTCCTGCCGTCTGAATAGACATCCGATTGCCTGTCGTAAGTCTTCCAGCCCGGCACCGGACACCGCGCTAACTCCCAAGGTTTCGTTAAATGGAATTCCAGCTTCCAGGCCGGCCCAGTCTGTGATGAGGTCGATTTTGCTCCAGACCAGTAGTCGATGATCGACATCAATGCGCTCGGCGGCGCGGATTTCCTGCTCGTGCCAGGGGGCATCCACGGCATGCATCCACAACACAAAATCAGCCTGATCGGCGGCTCTTTCGGCGGCCAGGTGTGCCGCTAATTCCAGTTCGTCCGCGTCTTGTCCCAACCCCGCGCAATCCTGCAATACATATTCGACGCCAGCCAATTTCAATTCTACTGACAGCACGTCACGGGTGGTCCCCAATACCGGCGAGACAATCGCACGCTCGTAACCGGAAAGCGCGTTAAAAAGCGTGCTCTTCCCGGCATTCGGCAGACCTGCCAGGGCGACGTGGGGTTTACTTCTTTGCAATTCAGCCTCAGGTTCCAGGTGGGCCACGTCTAACCGGGATTCGATCTCGGCCAGTGCCGCGCACGCTTCGGAAGCGGTAACGATATGTACATCTTCCTCATCCGCGAAATCAATACTGGCTTCTATCATTGCCAGCAAGTCGACAATCTTTTCCGTTATTTCACCAATCAGTACCCTCTGTCTGATACGCGTACCGCGCCTGGCTTGTCTGGCCGCCGTGGCATTGTCCGCGGAGATTAGCGCCAGCACGTCTTCAGCCTGCCGCACATTGATCTTGCCCGCGAGGAAAGCCCGCGCCGTGAACTCGCCGGGTAGCGCCCGGCGGGCACCCTGCTCGATCAGCAGTTCACATAGTCGTCTCAGGAGCGGCAGACAGCCGGGCGTGTGCAACTCAACCAGATCCTGCCCGGTATAGCTGCGCGGCTGGCTGAACCAGTAAACCAGGGCTGGCAAACGCTGGTCATCAACTAACAGTTGTTCACTGGTCCAGTGGGGGAGTGGATTGGTGCTGTGAGGGCTTACCCCCATCTGCCGCGGCAGTTCGAAGCTCGCCGCGCCGCTCAATCTCACAATTCCCAGCTCGGCGGCCCCCCAGCCGCTGGAGACCGCGATGATTGTATCGCCAATAGCCGGGAACCGCATGTCCCTCGGCTCCTTAAGGAGATGGTTTGCTGGCAGGTTGTGTGGCGGTTATCCGTCTGACCTGCCAGTCAATACGAGCCACACGCCATAAATTGTCAGCGCCACGCACACACTCAAGACGCAGGACAGCATCTGCCTCTTCGGCTGAGACCGGCACCAGTACATTTGCGTGCTTGAGTTCCGCCGTGGGAGTGGGAGTAGTTATGAGGTCGAAGCGCAAGCTGTCAATCTCGGCGCCAATGATTGGCCCCCAACCGCGGATAAAACGGTCAAGGATCTCATCCTGGTTGGGAGCCTGATGCTTGATTGAAACCGAGTGACGTTTGAGGATCACATCCCGAGCCGCCATTTCCCGCAACCGCTCACGGCAATAGCTCAACTGTGCCTCGTTACCCTGTGCTCGAGCGGCCCTTTGGGCCTGTAAGCAACGCAGCGTGCTGAGGGCGGCATCCTTCGGCGTCGTCAGCACAATTTCAAGACGATCGACCGGCTGGGTGGCCGCCGAGGGACTGGCTTGCTCTTTTTCCCGGCAACCGGAAAACACACCGGCCAGTAGCATTGGCAGTACCGCCCAGTAATACCAGGGCCGTTGCCAGCCTATCAACTGTTCAAGAGCGTCACGTTTTGTTTTCATATCTGGTCGCTCAGCCAGCATTTGGACTGCTTAATCCATGCAACCGGGTTCCAGCTTTTCGAAGAGGATCGCCGGCGTACCCAATGCGTGCCCGCTGGTCAGTATCTCGGGAGATTCCCAGCGCGGTGCCTCCGCCGGCAACCCGAGCATGTCGAGCAACCGGCCGGCGGCACGCGGCATAAACGGGTGGCTCATCACCGCCAGGTATTGCATGGCGTGGATGCAGGTACCGAGGGCGGCGGCACAGTCGCTTATGTCTTCCTTACGCGTCCGCCAGGGTTCGCGGAGACTGAAGTACTCATTGCACAGCCGCGCGTAGGCCATCATTTCCTCGAGTGCGGCTCGAAAGCGCTGCTCCTCGATACAGGCTCCGACCTTTTGGAGTGTCGTGGCACCCTCTGCCAGATGGGCCTGATCGCGCTCTGTACGCGACGTGACGTCAGGTACGCGTCCATCGAAGTATTTGGCCACAAAGGTCAGGCTGCGATTGACAAAGTTCCCGAAGGCCGCCACCAGTTCACTGTTGTTGCGCTGTACGAAATCACTGGGATCAAACGCGGTCCGCGCCGTCTCCGGGGCAATCGCGGTCAAATAGTACCGCAGGGCATCGGGATCGAAGCGCTTCAGATATTCCTCGATCCAGACCGGGGAATCCTCGGGCGTCTGGCTCTTGCTGACTTTCTCGTCCGCGCTGCCGAGGCGGATATTGACGAAGTTGTTGGCGACCACCGTCGACGGCAACTGATGCCGAGCATCGGCCATCAGCATCGCCGGCCAGATCAGGGCGTGGAATATGGTATTATCTTCGCCGATGAAGTGCACGATGGCGGTATCAGGATCGCACCACCATTTTTCATAGCCGCGCCAATCCCCCTCGGTATCCTGGCAGTGCTGGGCGGTGAACGAGATATAGCCAATGGGCGCATCGAACCAGACGAACAGGACCTTGCCCTGGGCGTCGGGATCGTCCAGCGGCACGGGTATGCCCCATTCAATGTCGCGCGTCATTGAGCGCTCCGGCAGCCCCTGCTTGACCTGTCCGAGCGCGAAATTCAGCACGTTTGAGCGCCACTGATCCTGTTTGGATTCGAGCCATTCTTGCAAGGGCTTCTCAAACTTGTGCAGACTCAGGTGCCAGTGAGTGGTTTCGCGGATTTCGGCCGCCTGGCCGGTGATCTGGCTGACGGGTTCCACCAGTAACAAGGGATCAATCATCTGACCGCACTCGTCACACTGGTCACCAGTCGCATTGGCCGCCCCGCAATGATGACATTTGCCCCGTACGTAGCGATCCGGCAGAAATCGATTCGCCTGGGGATCGAAAAGCTGCTTGGTCCGCAACTTGGTGAAATAACCCTGCTCATGTATGTGCCGAAAGAATTCCTGACTGATTCTCTCGTGTATCTGGCAATATGCGGGCTGATGGGTGCCGCCATAGACGTCAAACTCGATACCCAGTCCCTGGAAGTCCTTTTTTTGCCGTTCGTGGAAATGCGTGGATATTTCCTGGGGGGTGGTTTGAGCCTTCTGCGCCGAAATTTCAATCGCCACGCCATTGTCGTCGCTACCGCAGATAAAGCGCGCCGCGTGGCCACGGGCCCGCAGGTAGCGAACATATGTATCCGCCGGTAGATATGCACCGGCGATGTGACCAACGTGTAACCGGCCATTCGAGTATGGCAAACCGGAGGTAACCAGGTAACGCTTAGGCATCGATCTATACGGTCCTTTTTCCCCGTAACTCGTGCCGCCGGATGGTAAGGCTTGGGGGCCCGTCCCGCAATGCGGTGCCTTGGAAACAAGACACGTCGGCTGATGGCCTGCTAGCCACCAGCCGACGCACCTGGAAAACACCCGCGAATCCGGATGTCGCCGGGAGTAGGTTTACGTGGTAAACGTGCTGAAAAAGGTTGTTTGCGTGAACAGATAATAGATCACGCTAATCCAACCACCGATGAGAATCAAATTTCGCCAGTTCCAGCTAAAATCCCACATAGCAACCTCCATGTATGCCATCAGGTCGATTTCGGCTCGCCGCGCCGGCGAGAGGTACCGAAACAGGTTGATCTGCTTAAGCCGCGGATTATTGCCGCAACTCTCTCGGGGATTCTATCGGCACCCCGATCTGATTATACTAAGCGCCCGATAGGGCCCTGACAACGTATTTACACAAGATTAATGGACGGGCGGATCCGAAGGTAAACACCAGCCGGATCAGTATATACAAACGCGTCGATTGGCTATCCTGGGACAGCCGATCGACGCGTTAGCGACAAATACCAACGCTGGGTCGGTATTTGCCTCTCTTCAGGGTTCTTAGACAGTCGTGTAGGTCAGGATCAGATAGGCGATCCCACCAAAGAATAGCCATAGCCACCAATTGCTCCACATGGTTTCACTCCGTGCTTTTGAGGGTTTACAGAAAATCTCGCCACGATGGCGGGATAAACCGATGCGCGTCAACCTACTGATATCCAGCAGTCGATTGACGCGCTAACGGACCGGATCCAAACAGATCCGGCGATTCCAACTCGATGTGCTTAGGTAAGGGTGGTTCCGGTCAGCAGATAGTAAACGACCAAAGCAACACCACCCCAGACCAACCACATCCACCAATTGCTCCACATAGTCCTACTCCATGTAATAAACACCACTCGCTTCGGCCCCGCCGCGCCGACGGGATAAACCGACGCGCAATTGTCACATTGTTTAATGCCACACCGTCAAGACGTCAACGGCTTCAACACTAGATTTTTTATACTGTTGTTGCGTACGTAAACTGCTCAACAGCCGCGTTACCGGGTCCAGTGCTGTTTATTCCAGCCTGCCCTGGTCTGCTTATACTAGCCGACGGCGATCTCGCCGGTCAGAAAGTAATAAAGGATCCATGCAATACCGCCTATGACCAGCCAGTGCCACCAATTGTTGCCGAAGAACATTAACTGACTCCCTGATTACGTTATTGTTCATCTGGCAACCGCCGCGCCGACGGTTGCTCTTCCAATCTAACAACGAAATATCTTTGTATTGAGCGTGCGGTCCGTCAAGACCCGTAAGAGCACTTTTTTCCATGCCTCTGAAGTCCGGCTGTACGCCTCCGGCCAGCCGGGTATCATCGGCGAGTCATGTCAGAATTGACAAACATAACGCCACCGGATCTCTCAATCGTGATCCCGGTGTATAACGAACGTGCTAACTTGAGTGTGCTGTTGGCACGTTTGTGGGCCGCGACCGAGCCGGTGGATCTATCCTTTGAAGTGCTGTTTGTGGATGATGGCAGCACGGATGACACTAGCGCGGAATTATGTCGGCTGGCTGAGAGCGACCCACGCATTCGCTGGTTGCGGCTATCCAGAAATTTCGGCCACCAGGCCGCCTTGGTAGCTGGTCTGGCGCACGCTGCCAGTGCCGCTGTCATTACCATGGATGGCGACCTGCAACACCCACCTGAGTTGATCCCGGAATTGATCGCCCGCTGGCGGGCGGGGACCGATGTCGTCCAGGCCGTGCGGCGCGAACCGGCCGATCACAGTGCCTTGAAACGGGCCGGTTCGCGTGGTTTTTACCGTCTTTTATCGAGTGTCTCGCGTATCAACGTGACACCCGGAGCCGCGGATTTTCGCCTCATGTCACGCGAAGCGGTTGATGCTTTCATCGCGTGTGGCGAACGTTGCCGCTTCAATCGCGGCTTGGTGCAATGGATTGGTTTTACCTGTGTCGAGTTGCCTTACGAAGCCCAGCCGCGCCACGCCGGTCGCTCAAAGTACTCATATCGTGCCATGGTGCGGTTGGCCGGAGACGCGATATTCTCCTTTTCCTCACTGCCGTTGCGCCTGGCCGGTCTGGCGGGTGTGGGCGTATCGCTTGCGGCGGCCGCGTATCTGCTCTTCGTGTTGTGGGCGCGCGTGTTCACCGAACGGACGGTACCCGGCTGGAGTTCCATCCTGGCGACCGTGCTCGTCCTGGGCGGTGTGAATCTGATCGTGCTCTGGATTCTCGGCGAATACGTCGGGCGACTCTACGAGGAGGTCAAGCAGCGGCCGATTTACATAGTTCGGGCACGTTCAGAAAAAAATGAAATTTGCACAACATCCACCCCTTCGCTGGAAAGTCACACACCAAATCGCAGCCGCACGGACAGCTCGGTTTGAGATCGGGGCACCCAGCCAGGTATCAGCAGCCCCGACCTTCCGTGGCAATAATCCGCGCCGCCTCGTGGACACCGTTGTCGTAAAGCGGTACCGCTGGTCGCGCTCCCAGTTGAGCCACGGCGCGGGTTACCATCTCGGATTCCGAAGACACCATCTCCTCCGGCCGCAAACGTGCCGTTTGGCGGTCGTATAGCCGCTCATGAGCAAAGGCCAGCAGGGGGGTATGGGTAACGTGCGCCTCGTTGACGGTGTTATAACCCCCGGCGCCTACCAGTAAATCTATCGCACGAACAGCCGGCAGCAGCGGCCACAAGTTGGTATGTTGAATAGCCGTGCTCCCCGCCAACCGTGGCGCTATGAACCGCACGCTGGCACGACCTTCCAGCTTTCGTTCCAGGCGCGTGGCTATATCCGCCATCAGGCCAACTTCCTCGAGCCGACCACTACCGAGCACTACCACCAGGTGGCCCGTGGCAGGGGCCTGCAAGACTCGACGGGCACTATCTGTGTCGAGTAACTCATCGTGGTCCCGAATCAACCAGGGCGCGGTGACAACAGCGTGGGTGTGTTGGTCACAAGCTGCTGGCTCGCCGGGAACCAGCAGCCGATCGAAGTGTTTGACGGCTGTACTGACATCAAAGTCCCGTACATATTGTGGATTGAGATCGCGGTGCACCAGGATCTTGGGGCATTTTATTCCTGGCAGCAGCGGAGGTAGCTCCCCACCCAAACCACGCGGAAAAGTGTCCACTACCAGGGCGTCATAATCGCCCTTGGTTACGATCTCAGATATTTGTCCAGCAACTTCCGCCCGCCCCAGATGTGGATCGATTCTGGTTACCGCGCTACCGGCGGGTAATTCATCCTCCAGTGGCAGATCGGCGGCAAAAGGACTGTTGCACAGAATGTGCACGGTATGTCGCTGCTGGCCGGCGCCGCGGCCCAGGCTGATGGCCCGTGTTAAATGTCCGAGTCCACCCCCGAGTGCATAGATCAGCCAATGTTGTCCCGTAGTCGCCCGCACCGTCAACTGGCGCCCATGTCCTGCTCAAAACCCTCGTCTCCCTCGGCCTGAACGCTCTCCGCGTCAGCCTCGGTGAAATCATCGCGATCGTGCCAGTCCGAAACGTGGTGATGATGGTAATGGTGGTAGCCCCAAAATCCCGGCTGGTAACGGCCATAGCCGCGATAATAGCTGCCGGAATAGAAATATGGATCGTCTATGGGCTCGCGGCTGGCTCGCCGGGTGGCTTTGGCACACGTGGTGCACATCGTGCCACTTTCGGTTTCGTGCATGTGGCGATCGCAGATTTCCTTGCCGCAGCTTGCGCAGGAGTACGCCGCCAGGCAATCGCAGTTATGTGAAAAGAGGAATCCGGTCCGTTCCTGACACAATCCCGAACCAGCCATAGCGTGCATATCCTCTGTAAATGTCGCCGCCGCGCTATTGCCCGCCAACCAGTTCCAACATCACCAGCAGTCCGACACGCTGTTCCAGTGTCAATTTATCCAACCCCAGGCAGGCCACTCCCAGAGTGCCAACCTGGTTCTTGGTGTAGTAGCGGGTCTGGTCGGCGGCGTCGCGCAGCGAAATCTTGCCATCCTTAAGCTTGACCTTGGCCACTTCCTTCTCATCCGCGTCGACGATCTTCCAGCCATAATCGCGCTTCTTGATCTTGCACAGCAGCTTTTCCGAGCCATCCTCGAGCTTGTAATCACCATCATCCTGGCGCTGCAGGATGAAGAATACGGTTTTCTGCTCGGCGTCCTTGACCTTGAGCTTGGCACCGGTACCGGTCACGTAGCCCAGCACCTTGTCGTCGGCGTCCTTGAACTTGAGTTTGTCGCCCTTGCGCGTATAGCGGGCCAGCTCTTTCTCCTGAGGATCTTGCAGCTTGGCGCCATTCTCCTCGGGTTTGATCTGAAAGGCGGGCTTGCCCTGACCGTCCTTGAATTTCAACTTTTCGCTCAGACGCCCTTCATCGCCACCGGCCAGTGCGGACACTGCCAATGTCACCACCAGTAGTCCTGTCAGGGTTGTGCCGATCAACGCCCGCCACGTATCACGGTGATATTGGTACTTTCGTGTTGTCATTGGTCGCCTCCTGACCGCTGGGCTTTGCCGATCGCTTTCGCCAGGTTCAACACCTGAAACAGGCTGATGAACATCATCGCCACGAGTTGCGCCTCATCCAGCAGTAATTTTCGTCGCTCACTACCCGGCGTTGGCCCCATCGTGCGCTCGGCCGGCCACTTGGCTTTTAACTTGATCCGTGCATCGGCACAGTTCAGGCTTTTGATCTCCACGCCATCCGGTAACTGGATCGCACCAGCGGCGTCCGCGCTTATGGCTTGCAGGTTGGGATAGCGGCTAGGTTTGATGCGCAACTGGAGCACCGCCGCGTGTGCGAGTTTTTTCTTGCTCTTGTGCTTCTGTTTGCCGCTGCGACTGCGTTTCCATTTGCTGCGCTGCTGAAGCTTGTCGATCAGCACTAATTGAAACGCGGTGCCATCCAGCAAGCGCCCCCGCAGGCTCAGCCAGGGATCGGTGTAATACTTGACTTTCCAATCGCGAACCTGCCCCTTGCCGGTGAACTTGCTGTTTTCATTCGCCGGACCCAGGTCAAGCTGGACGTTACACGTTGCCCCCTGGGCCATATCGCGTCCCAGCATATCCAGGGCCTGTTCCAATAGCTCATAGCGCCGATCCTCGAAGTTAAAGCGGCCGTAGCGCCCTTTAACGATGAAACACACGATGGCTCCGATGATGCCGGCCGCCGTTATGCCCACGAATCCGAGCTGCTGAGTAATGATCGCAACGACCACACCGATCACCGCGACGAAAATCGCCATTAGCGCTATGTACCCCCACTGGCGCTCGATCTTTTCATGTTCACGATCGATGGCACGCACCCGGCCCAGATCTTCCAGAATCTCGGGTATCGCCGTTTGCTGTTCGTATATCCGCGTCTGCTTGAATTGGGACAGGTCCAGTGACATACTGACCTCGTCGTCTTTGTGGAAGTGCCCTTACCTTCAACCACCTGGAACGGTACGCCGCGCTCGTGAGGATGTCAACGCACAAGATCGTCTACATGGCTTTCGACCGGTTCCCGGCTCCCAAGGGCGCCGCGGTCCACATCGCCGCGTTCGTCGAGGCGCTGGGGCAAGCCTTCGGCGAGACGGAACTGCTCACGGTCGCCGTTGATGCAGTCGGACCAGGTCAAATACCGCCAGAACCGTGCCAGATTGTGCCTGGGGTGCGCCACCAACCCCTTCCGGTCTGGGGCCCAAACATTATCGAGCGCGTCCTCGCATTCCGGGCTCAACTGATGGCTTGGTGGCAGAGTCGGTGGGCGGAAATCGTACACGTGCGCTCAATCTTCGAAGGCTATCCCATCGCCCGCGACAAGGCACGCTATTGCAATCACTTCGTGTTCGAGGTTAATGGCCTCCCGTCGATCGAGCTCAAATACCATTACCCGGATGTGGCCGATGACGCTGAGTTGCTCCACAAGCTCACGCGGCAAGAGCAACTCTGCATAGACGCCGCCGACCTGCTCCTGACACCCAGTCCGGTTACGGCCGAGTACCTGCTCGCGCGCGGGGCGCCAGTGGAGCGCATCCGCGTGATCCCCAACGGCGTCGATGCGGATCTGTTCAGTCACCAACCGCCACGTCTGTGGGACTCCCGCCCAATTAAATTGATATACACCGGAACCATGACTGCCTGGCAGGGCGTGTCACAATTGATCGATGCCCTGGCTTTATACCACCGGGATCATCCGGCTGAATTGACTTTGATCGGACCAACCCGCGCCCGGCAGCGGCGCGAGCTTCTGGATCGCTGTTATAAATCCGGGGTGTCGGAGGCCGTCGAGTTGCTGCCACCGGTCTCTCAAGCGGAGTTGGTTCAGAAATATCATCAGGCTGACGTGGCCATTGTCCCGCTGATGCCCAACGATCGCAATCTGGTCCAGGGTTGCTGCCCATTGAAGGTCATCGAAGCCATGTCCGCCGGAACGCCGGTGGTTGCCAGTGATTTGCCAGTGGTGACCATCCTGGCGCGACCTGATACGGATGCTCTGCTGGTTCGGCCGGGCTCGGCGAAGGCCATTAAGGATGCCCTGCTCGCCTTGCGTGCCGATCCGGAATTGCCGCGCCGCCTGAGTATGAATGCCCGCGCCCGGGTCGAGCGCGAAATGACCTGGAAACAGGCCCAGCAGGCCCTGGTCGCGGCTTATGAGGAGTTGCCGGCTCTGGCGCGCGCGAGCACATGCTGTAGCGCGGTATCCTCAGCACGAGGATGAAACGTTTCGACTATCCGTGCCCGGGCCGCCTGGGATACCGCCAAACGTCGCTCTGGCGGCATTGCCAGAAGATCCAGCGTCGCGGCCCCCAGGTGATTCAGCATGGCCCGCGATACGATGAAGCCGTTCTTGTCGTGATCGATCACTTCCGGAATACCCCCGGCATCGCTGGCCAGGCAGATGCAGCCGCACGCCATGGCTTCGAGCAAGGCGTTAGGCAAACCTTCCCAAATCGAGGGCAGCAGACATACGTCACACAACCGCAGATGGCGCGCTACATCCGCCGGCTCCTTCAGGTGACCGGTGACAATCACGCGCGCCGCGTCCGTTGGGCACTCGTTTGCGTATTGGGTCAATTGCGCCTGCTCACGTGGCCGCATCTCGCCAATAACCAGCAGGCGCGCAGGTCGGCTACGCCGTACTTCGGAGAGAGCCGCCAGCAGAAATGGATAGCCCTTCTTGTGGCGCAGCTCACCACTGAAGCCCAGGACACATTCATCCGGCTGGATGCCCAGGGCCAAGCGCAGTTCGGGATCCGCCGGACCGGGAGTAAAGACCTCGGTGTCCACCACGTTCCGCAGCACTTCCACCTGCCGATCGCGTCCGACCAGCAGATCAATCTTGCGCGTCAGGTCGGCGGAAACCGCCGTAACAATATCGGCGTGCTGTAACGTCCACGTCAGGCGGGCAAAATCACCTGGCGGAAACATCATCCGATCGACGTCGTTACCCCGCGCGCTGACAATCGAACGCAAACCAGTCCAGCCGGCGAACCAGACCGCCATGAAACCCGCCGGATAGAGATAGTGACCCCACAGCACGTGATAAGGCTCACGCTCGTGCAACCACTGCAGCACGTTCAAGGTGTGCTGCATCGACAGATCCCAATTGGCGAACAGTCCCAACCGGTGCAAGTTGACCGGCGGGCCCGCTTCGGCGTCCTCGTGGACCGGCTGGCTCTCCATCTGGCCCGGCGGCAGTGTCTTGGTCCAGGCCAGCACGTCCACGCTTTTGACCTGGCGCGCCAGCGCGGCACTCAGCCGCCCGGCGCTGCGGGCCACCCCGCCCAGGTCAGGCGGATAACGCTCGGCAATAAACAGCACTCGCTCGGATTGACTCATAATCTCATCGTAAACGCGCCCGACTCGACTGGCGAGGCCGGTTCTGGCGGGATTCCCATACTGATGTTCACCCGCTCCGCTGATACCGGTATAGTGCGGATTAGTGGCTGTGTTCGACCCTCACCTCAGATGAGCGCAAGTTATGGATGCACAGCGCCCAGTGGTCGTGGGCATAGGCGAAATATTGTGGGATTTCTTCCCGACCTCACGCCGGCCGGGTGGCGCGCCGGCCAACGTCGCCTATCACGCCACGCAACTGGGCTTAAACGGCATCATCTGTTCGCGCATCGGGCGTGATCGGATGGGGGATGAATTGCTTGCTTACCTGGTTGAGCGCGGTCTGGACACCTCCGCGATCCAACGCGACGATCAGCACCCGACCGGTTGCGTCACAGTCAATGACGCCGATACGGATCACCCCACGTACACCGTTGAGGAAGACGTTGCCTGGGATTACCTGCAACCGGATGCATCCTGGGTGGCTTTATTTGCGTCCACGGCGGCGATTTGTTATGGCACCTCGGCGCAGCGTTCCCCAATCACCCGCGGCGCCATCGCCAGCGCTCTCGCCGCCGCTCCGACGGCCCTGCGCATCTACGACGTCAACCTGCGCCCACCTTGGTACTCGCCAACGACTATCGCGGATTCCCTGCGCTGGGCGCATGTCGTCAAGCTCAACCAGGAAGAAGCTCTGGCAATCGATGAACTACTGGCTCTCAAGGCCGGTTCGCCACACGGCTTAGCTGAACGTTTGCGAGAGGATTACGACGTACAGGTGCTCTGCATCACTCGGGGTGCCGCCGGTTGTCTGGCTTTCTCGGCGACGGAACAAGCTGACCGGCCTGGTTGCGAAGTCGAGGTAGCCGATGTGGTCGGAGCCGGCGATGCATTCACAGCGGCCTTGACCCTGGGATTGCTACGCGGCTGGCCCCTGGCAACAACCGTGGGCTTTGCCAACGAAGTCGGGGCCCTGGTTGCCAGCCGATCGGGCGCGATGCCCACGCTCGGTACGGAATTCGCCGCGTTACGGCGACGCCACGAATGCTCCTGAAACATGTTTTGCCCCGATGTCCCATATCAGATCCCCATTCTCGACCAATCATGTTAAGATATTTCCCACTTCCCCATTTGTATTGGTTGCTGACCAGGGGCTCAACAAGAGGATCTGATCATGTTGCCATTCAAGACTGTTTTCGAACGTCACCCGGAAAATCCACTCCTGACGCCAATGGATCTGCCATTTTCCGCCGCCGCCGTCCTGAATCCCGGCGCGACCGAACAAAATGGCGAAGTCGTACTGCTATTGCGCGTCGAGGACCGGGCGGGTTACTCAAACATCCACATCGCCCGCAGCCGGGATGGCGTCGCCAACTGGAAGATCGAAGCCAAACCCTTCCTGCGCTATGGCCAATCCAAATGGCGTTATGAGCTCTGGGGTTGCGAGGATGCGCGCGTCGTCTACTTAAAGGAAGAGCGACGCTGGTACATCACCTATACGGCCTACTCGCCGGCCGGGGCCGCCGTCGCCCTGGCCCGCAGCAGTGACCTGGTCAATGTCGAGCGCGTCGGGCTGATATTCTCCCCCAACAACAAGGACGCGGCCCTGTTTCCGCAACGCTTCGACGGGCGCTGGGCGGTGCTGCATCGACCTGACGCCGGCGGCATCGAACACATCTGGTCGGCTTACTCGCCCGACCTGATTCACTGGGGTATGCCGCACTGCGTCCTGCCTGAAGGTGGCGGGGCGGCCTGGGACGCGGTTAAGGTCGGTGCCGGTCCGCCGCCTCTGCTCACCGACCAGGGTTGGTTGCTGATCTACCACGGCGTGAAGGGTTACGGCGGGCGCCTGATCTATCGCACCGGCATCGCGCTGCTCGATAAAGACCAGCCTTATAAGCTGATCGCCCGCTGCCCCGACTGGATCTTCCAGGCCGAGGCACCCTACGAGCAATCCGGCCTGGTACCGAACGTGGTGTTCCCAACCGGTCTGCTACTGCGCGGCGATGAATTGTGGATGTACTACGGGGCGGCGGATACCTATGTCTGCCTGGCGACCGCCAAGCTACAAGACGTGCTGGATACGCTGAAGGCCTGTTAACGCCGCCTTGGTCAATCCCCCAGCTTGGCGAGCGCTTCGTCGCGCGTGGGATATATCTCGAACAGCGTGTCCAGGTGGGTCATGCTGATGATGTCGGCCAGCGTAGGGCGGATGGCTGCGATGGCCAATCGGGCTCCGGTCCGGGCCGCTTTCAACCGTAACGTCACCAAACAGCCCAGGGCCTGCGACGAGGCATAGGCCACGTTGGAAAAATCGAGCAGCATCCGGCAGTTCTCATTGCCTTCCACCAACTCGTAGAGTTCAGAACGAATTCGGTCCATCTCCAGTGCGTTGAGATCGGTTTCTTCCGCGAATTCGACGACGATCAGATCGTCTTGCCGGTTGACTTGCATGCATGATGCCGACATAGGACTCTCCCTCTGGGACCCAAGGACCGGCTGAGTATAACCGGGATTGCCGCCGGAGGCACGGATTCTGGCGGCGTTTCCCGCCCGGTTAGCCGCCAATCATCGTGGTCGGGTGTCCCTGGGCAATAGTATCCGGCGGGCCCACGCAGGTGGCTTGGTCGCTGATGCGCGCGGCGGGCAGACCGCCGATAATGACCGTCGGGGCGCACGGCGGGATGATCGGGCCGCCGACGTGCGGTACGACGCCCGTGACCATCGGGCAGGTGTGCATATCGCTGATGCGTGCCGCGGGCATGCCACCGATGATGGTCGTGGGATGGCCGACGGTGATAACTCCGCCGTGAGCGGTCATGTCGCCGATCCGCGCGGCCGGCATTCCCGCGCCACCGCCGCCACCCCCACCGCTACCAGCGCCGCCGGCGCCGGGCACCGGATCGGGCTCGGGCGGCGGGCCGTTTTCCTCTTCGTAGGCTGCTCGGTCATCCTCGTATTGAGCGAACGCGGCGTCGTACTCCGCCTGGGCCTGCTCGGACGGCTGGGGCGACTGCGGCTCCTCAGGCGGCTTGGGGGCGTTGCCGTAGTAGTCCGACATTGCTTCCGGAGTTGCCATATCTCTAACCTCGGTGACCGACCGGTACTATGGGGTCGCGGCGGACAATCCTTCCATGACGCTCTGCACGTCCTCTTTCTGCTCGTCAGTCAGAGCGATTTTGCGCAAGGCGTGCTCACCGATCTTGCGCAACTCGTCGCGCGCCGGTGGGCTGGCTTGTGTGCGGTCCGCCGGCTCGACGACACGCTCGGGGTGGTACCACTCCTCCGGACGATAATCGAACAGCCCATCAACCAGCGCTGGTTTGAGTTCCGCGGCGAGATCACCAGTCAGCAGTCGCTGGCAACTTTGCAGGATGGCCAGCTCGTTGCGGCGGGGCACGATCGAGTTGTAAATCCAGCCAAGCTTGTATATCTCGCCGTGTTCGTTACCGACCATCTTACGTTCGAAGAGTTCCAGCGCCGGGTCGCTGGCGTTGTCCAGGAGGGCGCGGATGGTGACGGGTGTGAAGCCGTCGAGTTCCTGGCAGAACTTGTCCCAGAAGGCAATCACCTCGCGTGGAGCGGGTCGCACGGCAGCGCAGGCCTTGATCAGCGCCTCGACACGTTGTGCGTCATGGGTAAAGGTCGGATTCTGAGTGAGACCCACGATGATAGCGTGGCTCTCGGGGGCTTCGTTATTAGATATATCCTCGAGCACCAACTCGACCGCCAGTGGTTCCTCGAACTCGCCGTCGTCTTCCTTGGTCTCGAGCGCTTCAAGGAAGTCGGCATCGCCCAGCGCGACGCGCAGACCGGCATGATCCTGCGGATCGCGACTTTGCGCCAGCGCGCGGGCCGCCGCCAGCAGCTCGTCGGCAGTCGCCTTTTTCTTCTTGAGCGTCTTTAGTGCATTCTCGTTCATCGGCTGCTCCGTGGCAGAGGGGCTCTCTCCGCCCAGCGTCACTCGGCGGTGGTCAGCATCGAACTGGCCCGGGCGCATTTGGCCTGGATGATATCCAGGTTCAGCGACCGCTCGTCGTCGGCCCAGTACATGACGTTCTCGCGCGGCCAGTCCAGACCGTCACCGTCGGTGGCGCTGGCCGGGTTCTTTTCGCGATGCTTGAGGTTGAACAGGTGCCCGATTTCGTGCGTGAGCACCTGGGCGTATTCCAGCCGACCGGCGTCGGTACCGGGATTGGATGTACTCGCCAGCAGTATCGCGAAGTTGGGCGCGCTAGCTGGCGTAACGCTGTAGGCCGGATTGGCTGTCTGGGTGAGCGTCTCTATGCGCGTGAAGATGTCATCGGCGGATAGCAGGTTGATCCGCTTCGGCCCAGGGGGCAGCGGCCGATTCGGCGGCGGAACGTAGTCGACGCCGGAGTGTCGTTTCCACGATGTACTGGGTTTGCCGATATCCTGGAAAGTAACTCCACCGGGATGTGCCGGGCCGAATACGCACAGCCCCCGCGTGCCTCCACCGTCGAATGACCTGATGACATTGATGTTGAGGACGTTCGGTCGGCAATTTAACGCGGCGGCCTGGCGCTCGGGGCACAGGTCGGCATCGGGCGGCGTGCCGCCGACGTTGCGAGTGAGCCCGGCGGCAACCTGAAGTTCGAACATGCCCGGCACGACAACGTTGCCCGGCTTCTTCACCCTGACAGTGGCGAGTGTCTTGGTGGGATTGTCATCCAGGACGAGTTCCACGCCGATCTGGCGCAACAGCCGGTTGGTGGTGTTCAGGATCCTGAACAGGGAAGCAGCGTTGGCGCGCGGCCGTATCGCGGCTCCGCCGGTGGGATTGTTGGCCCAGAGCCGGTTGATGCGGCATTTGACCTTGCGAATCGGGTATACCATGGCCCGCACAACGGCGAAATCGCGCACCTCCGGGCGTCCGGGCGGCTTGTAACACACGTGCAGAGTCACTTCACCCTGCCGCTTGCCGTGAACCTTGACGGAGGTGCCGTATTTGGCATTGCGCGGGAAGAAGTCGGCGTTTTCGGGGGGGGTGATCGACCACTCCAGGCGCGGGTCGTTCGCGGTGAAAGCCAGGCTGGCGGGTTTGTACCAGGTGTACTCGAAAACCGCCGCGTTATCCGCGTTCAGTAACTCGGACTCCGGGACGGGGATGGTGCGATCGCCGCCTCCGTGCGCCCGCGCGGGCAACGCCGGCCTGAGGATGGGAATCACGGCCGGGTTGTGGATGATGTTCATCGGGCTGGTGTGCGTGATCGTCGGCGGTTCCTTGGCCGGATCGTTCTCTTCAGCTTGGATGCCGATTGGGAACGGCGGGCGCTGGGGATACTCATCGCGGTTGTAGGGCGGGACCGGTTGCACCGGGCAGATCTCAAGACGTTCGAGTCGCGGTGGCGCGGTGATGGTGGCCCGACCGGGATTGGCCCGGTGCTGGCGGGGGATGGTCACGTTCGTGGGCGCGGTGGGGATAATATTGCCCTCGCCGCGCACGGCCACGCTCCATTCAAGCGTGAAACCGTTGGCCCGATCAATACGCTTTTTCTCTTCTTCTTTGGTGAACGGCCATTTGAGCGTCTTGGTGATCGTGCCGTAGTCAACCACCGGCCCTTCGGAATTGTGTACGCTAAAGGTGACGGTGATGCGGTTCTTGCCGCCGTCGGTAACGTCCACCTCACACGTCCAGTTCAGCGCGTGGGTCAGCTTCCAGATGTCGAAGCCCATGCGCTTACCGCGCAGTGACTCGTAGTACTTGGGAGGAAAAGCGCGCCCGTCGACGGCTCCGATGAAGTTCGCCGATTTGCAGCCACGCTTGGCGACCTGCTTCGTGAGCTTCACCTTCTTCAATGTAATCGTGACTATCTGCGGCATGTTGCGCTGCTCCTGAAGCCGGCCTAACTGCCGTGCAATTCCTCCAGCTTGTTGCGCGTGGCCTGGTCAGCCTGACCAGTGATTTCTAAACCGTACTTCTCCTGGAACCCGCGCACGGCCGCCTCGAAGCGCGGGGTCTCCTCTTCGCCGCGGTCGCCGCAATCGAAAGTTAGGTTTGCCAGGCGTTCCTTGAGACCGGGCAGCTCGGTCCGCGGCGAGAGGTGGCCGAGTTGAAGTTGTATTTCCGTCTGGCCGAGTTCGCCGGGGTCGAGAATCAGGCGCCCGCGCCGGGCATTCCCTGGAATCGGTTGCTCGAGCACGCCATCTTCGTCGGTGACGCCTTCAAGCTGCGTCCCGTCGATGATGAGCACGTAGCGCAGATTTGACCGCGGCTTGTCTTTCCGCGGCGGGCGCTGGCGCTCGGTCGGCTCCTCGATCTCGGTTTGCTGTTCGGTGTCTTCCGGCTGTTCTTCGGGCGCGAAGGACTCCGGGTCCTCTTCGAGGATCCGCATGCGCAGCATGGCCGGCTCGCCGAGGCGTCGGAAACGATGGCGCATCTCGGTCTGACCGGGCTCTTCCTTGCGGCGCAGATCGGGGACGTGCACGCGATCTTCGGCCAGGAGCACGTTGGGATCTTCGCGGGCGGCACGTAGCTCGCTGTTGCCTGAGTCGTTCCAGATGGTTTCCCAGAAGTGCCCCGTGTCCTTGGCGATGGACGAGACACACTCGCCGCTTCTGACGACGTGTTCACCAGTGCCGACGGGGCCGGTGCTCTCGACCGGCTGCTGCTCGCTGGCGCTCTGGGCCTCCTCGGTCGGGGCGGTGGGCTGCTGGGCCGGCTCGTCGCCGCGGGCTCTGGCCATGGCTTGCGAGAGGCGATCGGAGAAATCGTCACTGGCGGGTTGTGTGGATGGCGAACCAGACGCCTGGGACGCGGCCTGGTCCTGTGACTGCCCGCTGCGGGCCTTTCCCATCGCCTGCGCCAGGCGGCTACTGAAATCACTAGAACCAGAGTTTCCTGGAGGACCAGCCATCAGATTCGCTCCCAGGCATCCGCGTCAAGTTTCGGGAAACAGATCTGGCATTCGCCGGGCGGGATATTGTCAACCCGCGCTACGCCGTTGGCGTCGAGCGTGCCCTTGCGGATCTTGTCGTTAGGCAGTTTCAATTCGAAGCGTTCGCCGGCGCAGGGCTGATCCGCCTCGTCCACCAGCTCGATCTCGATCCAGGTGAGTTCCACTTCCTCCTGTGGCTCTTCGGGGACTTCCTCGTCTGGCAGGACCTCGACCTCCAGCGCCTCGTATTCCTGCGCCTCGGCGTTGTACGTCGTGTCGGAGCCGGGTGTGGCCGTGTCGGCGTCGATCGGCGCGGCGGGATCCTCGGGCGTGGTGGCCATGGCCATCACCGGCCCGACCGGCGGACCAGCGCCGGTATTGATGTTCACCAGCGGGCCGCCGGCGATGAAGATGGCCGCCGGGGTGAGAACGATGCTGCTGCCGCCGCATTTCAGTTCGATTCCAGTCGAGGCTTCCAGCTTGATGGCCAGCGCCTTGCAGGCGTAGGTCATCGAGACTTCGTGCTTGTGACTGGCCCCGAATTTCTCCACGACGTCACTGTCACAGGTCAGCGTGAGCGTGCCCATGACGTGTTTGGACTCTTTGCCCTCGACCTTGGTCGAGACATCGACCGCGATCTTCTCCTTGAGATTGCCGCCGACAGCCAGGCTGCGGTCGCCCCCGACCGACTCGTTCTTGTTGCTCTTGACGGTCAGGTGGCGGTCATTGTCGACATTCTCGACGCGGTCGTTGTTGACGCGGATGTGCAGGTCCTTCTGGGCGTAGTGGAAGACCTGCTCGCTGTCTTTGAGGTCCTCGAACCGAATTTCGTTGGTGCCGCCCCCGCCCTTGGAGCTGTGCGTCTTGATGACGCTTTTGGTTTTCTCGTCCGGCAGGGTATAGGGCGGCATCTGGTCGGCGTTGTAGACGCGGCCGGTGATGATCGGGCGGTCGGGATCACCTTCCAGGAAATCCACGATGACTTCCTGGCCGACGCGCGGCAGGAATATGATGCCGTACTGGCCGCCGGCCGAACCCTGGCTGACGCGAATCCAGCGCGAACTGTTCTCGTCGTAAGCCCCCTCCAGGTCCCAGTGGAACTGCACCTTCACGCGGCCGTACTGGTCGGTATAGATCTCCTCGCCGGACGGACCCACGACGAGTGCCGTCTGGCTGCCCTTGACGGTCGGGCGCGGCGTGGTGCGCGGCGCGCGGAAGGGTATATCAGAAGGGATGACCCGCACGGTGGCCTCGTATTGCAGGCCCTCGGCTTCGGAGGCCTGCTCCTGAGCGCTCTGCGACTGGCTGGCCTGGTGAACCAGGCGCGTGACGAGGTACTCGCGATTGAGCGGTGCACGCGGGTGTTCATCCAGCTCGAACGTGAAGCCGGGCAGCAATCCGCGGTTGGTGCCCCGCATATTGAGCACATGCCGACGACACTGCTGCTCTTCCAGGCGAATCCGCACGAGCCGGGTGCCGACGTCCTTGTCCGTGTACTCGCCAGGGTAGTCGCTGATCTCCAGCGCGGTCTCGCGCTCGGCGGTTGCCGAGGTGTGTAGATCAAGGGGCGGTCGGGTGAAGTCATAGTCCGTCAGGCGCGTGGCACCGACCTGCAATTCGGCTCCGTCGCGCACGGTGAAGACGTGTTCACCTTCCGGCACCATCCCGGTAGGCTCGCGATAGAGGCACTGGGCATCGAGCGGGCTGGCCACGTGGGCCACATCGCTGTCGGCGAAGACTATCTTGTAGCCTTCGTCCGTGTGCTCGAAAAAATAGTAAATACCCTCCTCTTCCATCAGCCGGGAGATGAAGTCCATCTCCGACTCGCGATACTGCACGACATACTCGTACACCTCATACTCACCAGTCAGGGCAAAACGGAAGAGATCCTCGGGAATGCCGGCATCCTCAAGCACCTTCTTGATGATCCCCGGCACGCTCATGTCTGAGCAGTTGCATTCCTGGAAGATGCGATTCTTGTACCGCTTGGTGAGCTGCCAATGGGCCGGCACGATATCGGCCGAATAATAGGTCACACTGGCATCCTGGCCGATACGCTGAAAACGACGCACGATACCGTGTACGTGACGAGTGCCGCTGCTGCCGGCGATCTCCAGGAAGCAGGCCAGCCCGACCGTTGCGGTGGGATCGATGCTATCGACGTCCGAACAGAAGTCGATATGAAACTCGTACAGTTCACTGATGCCTTCCGAACCACTGAAGCCGGTTACCTTCAGACCCTCGGTGGTCAGGTCGGGCAATCTGAAAGTGAAATCCGCCTCGGATGCCGATCTTGCGGACGTGTCGTTGTCAGGCATCTGCCACTCCACCCGCTGTGCCGCGGGATCGTCCGTCCCATCTCACAATTGAATGCGCATAATACTCCACCGACTGTGTGGCGGGAAGTCCCCACGGTCACCGGGTCGGTCGCGTTCAGGAGATTGCATGAAGCAGTGAATCCAGTGTATCCCCGAACTGATCGTGGCGCGGAAAGGCCTCACCGGTATGTCGGCGCAGCCCTTCACCGAATGAGCAGCCCGCCTCACGGCCTCGCTGGCTCCCTAACTCGCGCATACGTGTCCTGAATGTGCCGTGGTACGCTTCCCCGTACTTGGCGAGCATTTTGTCTTTCGTTTCGACGACCCCCGATACATCGACTACCAGAGCCGTACGTATCGGACGGCCCAGAAAATCGCGACCATCGGCGGGATCCAGATAGTACAACGCTGGTACCCGCGGCAGAGGCGCCAAACCTGGCGCCCAGCCCTCGGACTCATAGTCCGCATCCGGAGCGTGGGTACAAGCCTGGTGCACGATGCGGCTGGTTTCCTCGTTGTCGGCCACTCCATCCACGGCGGAGTGTGTCAGCACGATATCTGGAGCCGTGGCACGGACCAGCCCGGTTACACGCCGGCAGGGCGCGTCGTTGAAGAAGATCATGAAATCGACGGATTCGAGGCACTGATATTCACCGGCGACGAGTTGTGCCGACTGGTTGGCAGCCGATATCTGAGCCTGCGCAAACTTCTTCGCGGGCCGCGCATCCAGCGCGGGATTCCCAGGTGTCATGGTGGCCATGACAATCCGCCAGCCACGCTGGTGCAGCAGGATCAACGTTCCCCCACATAGCAATTCGAGTGTTCCTGGATGAGCCCCAATCGCCAGGACGGTGTGGGAGTCTGTCGTACTCATGGCAGCTCCTTGTTCGCCACGACACGTCTCGGAGTGGTTCGGTAATAGTGCCTGGCTCTCGCCGCCGGCTGGATCGCCGGCCGTTGATTCCGAGACCACCCAGGTGGCCGCAACTTAATTAGCGCTACTTGCCGAGTCAAGATTGGCGGGGCACTTATGACCAGTTCGGTGACAATCTCCAGGGGCGGTTTCGCCCGGAATTGCCTGCCGCTGAGTGCGACTATTCCCATCCTGGCCACCCGCCCGGGAGAAAAACTAATAGATGCGCGCCAGGATTGATTTGGCGTAATCACGATCGCCCTGGAAATCAACCGGCAAACGTGGCGGCGCGCTGATTTCCTCTCGCCGGTTCAGGTTCCCGGCCACGCTGACCACGACTTCGTGTAGCCGATGGAGTGTCGTGGGGCGGTGGTTGGTGGAGAGCAAAAGATGCCCACCAGGTATCAGCAGTTCAATCGCACTGGTAATCAGCCGTTCAAGATCAGTGGTCAGTGTGAAAACCCGTCGCGGTCGCTTGGTACGCGCGAACGTCGGCGGATCGAGCACGATCACGTCAAAGGTTTGTCCGCGACGCCGGGCGCGCCGAAAATAATCGAACACATCCGCCCGCACAAAGCCGTGACCAGCCAGGTCCAGGTCATTGGCGGCAAAGTTCCGTCGGCCCCACTCCAATGCTTTACTGGATATATCGACGCTGATGGTCTCGGATGCTCCACCCAACGCCGCGGCGACAGCAAAACCGCACGTGTACGCAAAAGTATTCAGAACACACCGGCCGCTGGCCAACGCGCGGACCTGCTGCCGGTTATTCCGTTGTTCGAGGAACAGACCGGTGGAATAACCATCATAGGGACGCACGATAAACCGCAAATCACGCTCGCGAACAATCAACTCGGCCGGACTAGGGCTCCCAATCCACGGTTGCGCATCGGTATGCAATCGCTCCAGCCGTTCACGGGTCGTCGTACGATCTTTCGGGAAATCCTTGCGATAGACGGCGGTAGCCTTGAGCTGCCTACGCGCCTGGTCACACAACCGCCGCACATCCTCTTCCGAGAGTCGCAGGCGCTCCTCGTGCAACTGTACGATCAGCACCTGATCCAGCTTCTCGATCACCAGCCCCGCGATCCCATCGGCGGCGGCATTTAATACGCGGTAAGCAGTGATTTGCGGATCGGATATAAGTTCCGTTCGAGCCGTCAGGGCGGCGGCCAGTTTTCGACCAGCGGCGCCGGAGGCCTCGGAGGACGCTGTATTTCTACTGGTCGGGGCCATGAGCCGCACCGTGGTGGGGTGGAAATGCCGGCTGATGCGTCTAGTTACTCGTTATTCACGCGTAGCACGTGATAATGCTTCTTGCCCTTGCGCAAAATGATGAAGTCGCCGGCGAGCAGATCATTCTCGGAGAGCGTGTATTCGGGATCGCGGATAGCGACATTATTCACTGATACTGCTCCAGCGGGCACATCCTTGCGCGCCCGGCCGCGCGAAGGGTATAGATTGCTCTCAACCAACAGGGCCACCAGCCCCGCCGCCGAAGTGCCCAGCGCCTGGCGGGCCAACTGACTGGCGGGTGCCCCATGAAAAGCCTCGGCCAGTTCCTGCCCGGACAACTCGTGATAATCGGCTCCCTTGCTGAACAGAACCCGTGTCGTTTTTTGGGCTCGAGCCAAAGCTTCCGAGCCGTGCACCAGGCGCGTGACCTCCTCAGCCAGCCGGCCCTGGGCCTGGCGCTGTTCGGGGGCGGTCTTGACGGCTTGCGCGGCTTCCGCGATCTCCGCCATTGGCAGCATGGTGAACGACTTAAGATGACGCACCACGTCAGTGTCTTCCGTATTCATCCAGAACTGGTAAAACTGGTACGGACTGGTGCGCTGTGGGTCCAGCCAGATGTTCCCTTCTTCCGATTTGCCGAATTTCTTGCCGTCGGCCCGCTCCACCAGCGGGATGGTCAGACCGTATGTTTCCACGTTCCGCAGGCGGCGAATCAAGTCGGAACCGGACAGAATGTTGCCCCACTGATCGCTGCCGCCCATTTGCAGCAGGCAGCCGTAGCGGTCGTACAACTCCAGAAAGTCATACGCCTGCATCAACATGTATGTGAACTCGGTGAATGAAAGCCCTTGTTCCCGTGTTTCCAGGCGATTCCTGACCGAGTCGCGCGCGATCATCTGGTTGACTGAAAAATGCTTGCCAATATCGCGCAGGAACTCAACCAGGTTCAGACGGCAGAGCCATTCGGTATTATCAATCAGCAAGGCGTCGCCCGGGTCAAAGTCCAGAAATTGTTCCATCTGTCGCCGGATACCGGCGCGATTGTGATCCAGTTGCTCGAGGGTCAACAGGCAACGCTCGGATTCCCGTCCACTTGGATCTCCGATCAGGCCGGTGCCGCCGCCCACCACACCGATCGGTCGGTGCCCGGCCAACTGGAAACGCCTCAAAAGTACCAGTTGCAGCAGACTGCCAACGTGTAGACTGTCGGCGGTGGGATCAAAGCCAATGTAAGCGGTCACCCGCTCGCGCTGTAACAAATCGTCCAGCGCGGGTGTGGATATCTGGTGAATCAGGTCACGTTGTTCGAGATCTTTGAGAAAATCAATCTTCATGGCGGTGGCATTATACCCGAACATGGGTGCATTACGAGAACTACACACTGCTTTGCGGTATCAATCGCGCTGCTATGGAAAGTGGGCGGACCAACCATACTCCCGGTGAGCCCGCCCACGAAAGCAACTTCTCGGCGCCGGCCTATTTCAGCCTGAACTGACCGCGCCCCACCCTGATCGCCTCGGGCATCTGGGTCAGGGCGATCCCGACGCTCTTGGCCAGGGTTTTATTCTTGGTTTTATAGCCGGCCCGCAATACTCCGGCCGCGATATCCTTGACCGCCATGGTCCCTTTGTGACCGGTCATCACTTTATTGATGTATACCTTCAATGAGCCCGCTCGGCGCCCGCCGCCGCTGGCGCCGCCCCGGTGTAGCATCAAATGAGCCGCCGTGCCGCTCGGCTGGCCGGTGCCCATGGTGGCCATGGCATTGTCCAGCGCGGATATCTGCGCGTCGAGGGTCTGGCGCTGGGCCATTAGTTCATCGCGCGCCACGGCGAGTGTCCCGAATACATCAATACTGGCGCGCGCCCGACGACCGGGCTTCCCCATACCCCGGCCGGACCGCGCCGCCCGCTTCCGTGCGACTGGCTTTCTAGTGGCTTTCTTGCGCCGTTTCGCCTTCGCCATAATATCTCTCCTGGTATAATCCACTTTTGTTGTGCGGACCGGCGACCGCGCACTCTGGCCGACAACAGGTCTGGACAGTATGTCTACTATGGACTTGTTGTCAAGCATAACTATACCTAATTCACATGTTCTCAATAGAATATCAGGGTGATATGCGCGATTTCCCGCTGACTCACCCGGCCACCTTACTTGTTTACAGGGTATTCATTTGAGCGGGAGTCGATTTACGCATGGTGGCTTCGGTGTTACAGTCTTAAAGACGTAAACGCTGAAACGAGGCGCGGATGGAGGTATGCAAATGCGCAAGTGTATAACCTGGGCGATCGTGACCATCTTTTGTACCGGCCTGGGACTGGCCGGCAGTGACTACGGCTGGACACAGTTGTCTCTCTCAACCTGCCGCGTCGATGAGTTCATCGGTGCCCATCCTCTGAGTAATGGCCACGGCGTCGTCATCGCCGTGCTCGATACCGGCGTCGATCCCGCCATCCCCGGCCTGACACATACACCCGACGGCGCGGTCAAGGTGGTTGATGTCCAGGATTTCACCGGCGAGGGCGACATCGAGTTGCACTGGATTCGTCTCGATGCCGATGGCCAACTGGTTGAATATGATGATGACGGCGTGCCGATCAAGTATGAAGCTCCGCCGGTGCCCGCCACGCCCGCCGGCGCACAGCGCCGCTGGTGGTTCGGGGTTTTCGATGAAAGCAAGTTCATCAACTCCGATCAGTCCGATCTCAATGATAACGGCGCGACTGATGACAAGTTCCCGATCCTGGTCACCGCGCTGTCCGATGACGGCGACGACCAGGCCGTCTGCTACGTTGATACGGATATGGACCGCGGCTTTGCCGATGAACAGCCCTTGCGTAACTATCGGCTGGAATACGATACTTTCACCCTGGCGCGCGAGGCTCCCGAAAAACAGATCGTACCCCTGACCTTCGCGGTCAATATCTTCCTGCGCCAGTCCAAGGTCGTGATCCATTTTGACGACGGCGCCCACGGCACGCATGTCGCCGGCATTGCCGCCGGTTACCGCATCAACAACCAGGATAACTTTCATGGCGTGGCACCCGGTGCCCAGATCATCAGCCTGAAGATCGGACAGAACGCTATTGGCGGAGTCAGCACCACCGAAAGCATGAAGCGCGCCTTCGAGTATGCCGCCCGCTACGCCCGCGAGCACGGCGTCCAGGTGGTCTGCAATATGTCCTACGGTGTCGAGTCCGAGATCGAAGGCCATTCCGACATTGACAAGTTCGTCGATGAGTTGCTGCGCGAGAATCCTTATCTGGTGTTCTGTACATCGGCCGGCAATTCGGGACCGGGCTTGTCTACCGTCGGCACCCCATCGGCCGCCACCGAATGTATCTGCGTCGCCGCCTTGATGGCCGCCGACACCGGCCGCGACGTGGCAGGCTTTACCCTCGACCAAGCCGTCATGACCGTTTTTAGTTCGCGCGGCGGCGAGCTGGACAAGCCCGATCTGGCTGTGCCGGGCTGGTCGACCTCGACCGTCCCCCGCTGGGTACGGCGCGGCGATTTCTGGTCCGGCACCAGCATGGCCAGCCCCTACGCCGCCGGATTATGTGCATTACTAATCAGCCACCAGTTGCATCAGGATTCCGCCACCCAGGTGCGGGCCTGCGATCTGCGCCGCGCGTTAGGTTTGTCCGCGTCACCCGTTCCCGGCGCCACCGCGTTGGACATGGGCTATGGCGTACCGAATATGCCCAAGGCGGCCGAGGTGCTGAACAGTCTGGTCGTCGCCGCCCAGGATGATCCGATCATCAGCTATGACATCTCAACACCCAGCCCGCACGGCTATCGCGGCTGCGGGCGGACGGCATATTGGCGTAGCACCTTTTTCCCCGCCGATGAACGCCAGGTCTTTACCATTACGCCGGTCTTCGCCCCCGCGGTCGACGCTGCCGAACGTACAGCCTTCACGCGTAAATTTGAACTGCGCTCGCAAACCCCCTGGTGTCGTGTCCCCCAGGAGACTTTCTACCTGCGCGGCGAGCAGAATGCTCGGGTCTACATCGAGTACGATGCCCGACAACTTACTGAGCCAGGCTTGCACGTCGGGGTGGTCGAGGCTCTGGTCGACGGCCGCGTGGCATTTCGGCTGATCAACACCGTCATCGTGCCCTATACCTTCAACGTCGACGGCAATTACACGCGGGTCTTCAAGGATCAAACCGCCCAGGGGTGGAATCCACAGCGTTTTTTCGTAGCCGTCCCCCCCGCGGCCTCGGCCATGAAGCTGTTGCTTACGGCTCCGTCTGGCCAGAGTTCTCACGCCAGTTTCGACCGTATATACGATCCGCGCGGGGCCCAGTTCCGTCGCCGGGGCCACGGCCTGGACACTGACAACGGCCGCCGTGAAATCGAATGGACCTTCACCGATGAGCTCACGCCCGGCGTCTGGGAGGTGGACGTCCACGCCAATCGCCCGGACAAGCAATGGCCTTACGATTTGACCGTCCAGTTCTTTGGCCTGCACGCCGCTCCGGAGCGCATTACCGCGGGCGGGGAATCTAGCCCATCTGGCGAGGTGACTGTCACCAATATGTGGGAGCAACCTTTAAGTGTTACCGCCGACGGTCAAATAGAGGGCTATCGCCAGGAGAAAGATGACAACTTCGAGGGGCTGAGCGACGTGCTCGAATACTCTGTCAAATTGGATGAACGCTTCAATCGCCTGCGCCTATATCTGGAGATGGCCCCCGAAGACTACGCCCGCACTACCGACATCGGCGTCCGGGTCGAGAACAGTGACGGCGAAGCCATCTATTCGTCAGCCTTTGACGGCCGTGTCCACACCGGGACCGTCAACACGCCAGACGCCGGTTCACTCACGGTCATCATCAACGGCGGCTTCGCCGTGGCCGACGATAAACGCGAGACTCCGATAACTGTTCAGCTTGATCAACTCTTCGCCGAGCCCGTGCCGGTCTCGGTGAAATATAATGGCGGTACGGATCTCAGATTTGTCCCGGCAGTACCCATGAAGCTTAGTTATTCAACCAGCGCGAAGCTCAAGGACCCTCCCAAGGGCCTGCGGCCGGTCGGCTATCTGCGCTTCCGGGAGCGCACCAGTGAAGATACGGTCCTACGCGTGCCACTCGATATCGGTGGGTGAAGAGAGCCCGGGCGCTACATGATTTTTTATAGCGACGGGTGGCTCGCCACTACCGTGTCAGCAGTGCGGATGCCAAGTGCCTCTGGTGGCTTGCCCAGCAGTGCTTTCACCTCCACAAGTCCCGTAGCGCGGCGACCGCCGTTACTCGAAGTGACGGCGCATAAAGAGCGGCACGCCGAGGTGACACTGTTGAGCGCAACGACCCGGCGCACCGCAGTTATCCCCCCTGGTCCACATTAACAGACACCTGGCTAGACGATTCGGCGGGTGTATTTCGGAATATTTCCAACTCCGGCCATCTAGACCAAGGGCACAGCTAAAATGGCTGTGCCCTTGCCGGGCCCGCACGTCCCATCAAACATCCATCGTCTTATCCGGTGGATCGCGGCCGGCACTCCGCCGACCCGCCCGGCGACATACCACATTAAAACAGCCGACGTGCGGCGAGGTACATTACCGCCCCCGCGGCACGTCGGCCAATCAGCGCCCTATTACTCCGCTCACGCTACGGCCACTGCAAACACCTCGGTCGTGCCCGTTCTACTTATTAACACACCAAAATGAGCCAGTCGGCGAAAAATAAAAACGCGGTAAATACCCGAAATGCCAATTATTTGTCGTTTATAATGATACTGACATGGGTGGAAGCATCCAGGCAGCCCCCTTGGGGGGCTCTGTGCCGACAACGGCTTTCAACAGTGGGTTACCAAGATGTCCTGTGACATCTCCGATCGACAGTTGTGGAGTTGGATCGACCAGTCCGCATCCGAATTGGATGAGCATCTGGCTGTCTGTGAGCGCTGCCGTGCCCGGGCCACCGAGATGCGCGAACGGATGCGGGCGGTGCGCGTTGCCACCAGGCTGACGACGCCTCCTCTGCCGGAACGCATCGGCTCCTATGCCATCAAACGCATGATTGGAGAAGGCGGACAAGCCGTTGTCTATGAAGCCGAGCAGGATGCGCCCAAACGCGTAGTGGCGTTAAAGGTCCTGCGCGGGGGCTGCGCGGTCGGCAAGCACAACCTGCGGCTCTTCAATCGTGAGATCCAGACCCTGGCCCGCTTGCAACATCCTGCTATCGCTACTATTTACGAGGCTGACTCCACCAACAATGGCGAGCACTTCTTCGCCATGGAGTATGTCGCCGGCGTGCCGCTCGGCAGGTATGTACGGGACCACGATCTGCCAATCCCCGGCCGGATCGAGCTGTTCGGCCAGCTCTGCGAAGCGGTCTACTATGCCCACGAGCAGGGTGTCATCCACCGGGACCTCAAGCCTTCCAACATCCTGATCACCACTGACGGCCAACCCCACGTCCTCGATTTCGGGCTCGCTTATTTGATGGATACTGATCCTTCCCAGAGCATTACCGTCACGGAGATCGGCCAGATCCTGGGTACCCTGGCTTACATGAGCCCCGAGCAGGCCGAAGGTGACCGCGAACGCATTGATGCCCGCAGTGATGTTTATGCTCTCGGCGTCATGCTCTATGAATTGCTCACCGACCAACTCCCCTTCGAAGTCAGCGGTATCATGCTACCCGAAGCCGTCCGCATCATCCGTGAGCAACTGCCGCAAAGGCCCAGCACCATCCGGCGCGTGTTGCGCGGCGATCTCGAGACCATCACTCTCAAGGCGCTCGAAAAGGAGCCCGCCAATCGCTACCAATCCGTGCTCGACATGGCAGAAGATTTGCGCTGCTACCTGGCGGGCAAGCCGATTGGCGCTTCTGGCTGGCGCCGGTCCATGAAGCTCGCGCGCTGGCTGAAACGCCACCGCGCCCGTGTCGCGATCCTGGCTGTTGTCCTGACGGTACTGCTCGGCGGATTCTGGGCCAGCTATGTCTGGTATGACCGTGGCCTCCAACAGCGACGCCGGGTGGTGACTCTCGATGCACGCCGGAGTGTGCTGCATATTCAACGCGAATCGGAGGCTGGCCGCTCGGACCTCGCCCTGGCGCGCGCGCAGGCCATGGGGATCCAATACCCTGAATTACTCGAAGCCCGGTTGGTACGCGCGCAGACTAAATTTCGAGCCGCGCGCCTGATCGGCAATGCTGAATTGATCGACGCTGCCCTGTTATACCTCAAGCAAGCATCCCAGGACCTATCTGACTCATGGGCTCCCCGGGCGCTACTGGCGGATATCTACAACGAAATGGGCAGATCTTATACCGGGGTATCGCGTGCCGCCGCTCTGGAGGACATGCCGGATTCGGCTGAAGCCTGGTATCTATGTTCGTTCACCACATTGGATCTGATTGAGGCCTTGCGTTGTACCCGCGCGGCACTCGCGCGTGATTCGGAACATCTTTTGGCCTGGGAACGCGCGCTCTATCTGCACAAGCAGTTGCGGCAGTTTGACGAGGCCCAAAACGCATTGGTGCAGTTGGATCGGCTATGCAAAGAACCGATAGACGACGGTCTGCTTAAACCCAGAATCCTCGCACGGCAGCACTCCTTTCGCGACGCTCTGGAATACTATACTCAAGCCCTGGCCGCGAATCCCACTAATATGGACGCTTACCGCTACCGCGCGGTCATGCACTTGTGTCTGCGGGAATACAATCTGTCTATCGAGGATTATTCCGCGGCCGTCGCGCTCGATGATTCCGAAGCGCACTGGCAACGTTATCAGCGGGCGACACCTTTGTGGATTACTGGTCAGTTGGAAGCTGCTAGCGCTGATTACCGCCATGCCGACGAGAAGCGTGGACATCCTTCGTTTGCCAGCGCGCGACTATATCTGGTCTTGCGGCAGCAGGCTAGACAGCTTGCCCGGGATGGGCACTCCGACACTGCCCAGGAAACACTCCAACAAGCCGAGCGGGTGCTGGAGGCCGCACGCCGCGGTCTTGGCAGCGCGGACTGGTTAGCGGACATCATTGCGTGCCTGGATTTGCGTCTGCCCCCGACTGAGCTGGTTGCCCGCGCGGATTCCACCAAGCCAGAGCGGCTCTGTGAGGCATATTACTATGCGGGTGAGGCTTGTCTGCTGTGCGCTCAACCGGTGCAGGCGCGCCAATGGTTCGACAAGTGTGTCCAGACGGATTTGGTGTTCGATCCGGACAGCGATCATCTGGATCCCATGAGCGAATATCACCTGGCCCTCTGGCGCTTGGACTGTCTCTCTGCTGCTGACGATCCACGCGCCGCGCCATGAGAGCCATCGGAGAGGGAAAAACCAGTGATGCTCTCGCCGAGAGCTACACATAGGTGTCTTTAAGGGAGAGGACCCGGGAGTGTCCTGGTATGAACACAAGCCAGCCAGAGCGCTGCGATCAGCAACCCGATCTCACACCTTCGCTCGTACTACGCCTGCGCGCCGGCGAAAATGATGCTGGTATCATGCTGAACGAGCTTTACCGCGAGGCCATGCTGCGCTTCTGCCTGGGGTATCTGGGCGATCCAGAACAGGCGGAAGATGCTGTCCAAACGATCTTTTACAAGGTGCTTCACACCCCGGCGGTGCCGGAACGCTTCCGTCCCTGGATATATCGCATCGCCCGAAATCACTGCCTGAATATGCGCCGGGACCGCGCACGAAGAAAGTCTGGCGTGGACTTGCCGAACGAATCTCAGTTGCACCTGTCCGCCATCGGTGCCCTGAGTCGGCTGGTTAAGCATGAGCAGCAAGCCCATGTCGCGCATCTGCTGGCGGCGCTTCCCGCCGAATTCCGCGAAGCTTTGCACCTGCGTTACGGCGAGAACCTCAACCGGTCCGAAATCGCTGAAATCCTGGATATCCCCGAATCGGTCGTTAAATCACGTCTTTACGAAGGGCTTAAGAAGCTGCGTGAGCACTCCTCAATGCTCGAATAGGCCTGTATTGTCGTTTTTTCGCCTCTCCTCACCCCCGGTTGCGCGGATCTTTTTCATCTCCCCGTGCATACCGCCGGTTTCTCCTTATAATCCGCTCTTTTGAATCCAGTATTCGGCGATGGGTAGTGTGAGATCGTATAGAGCCACGGCCCACGCCCCAGACGAGCCTTAATATCATGCCAGCAAAACCGAACATTATTGTCGTGGGTGGTGGTCTCGGCGGACTGTGGGCCACCTTGCGGATCGTCGAGAATGGCCTCCCGGTCGACCTCTTCTCGCTATTTTCCGTCAAACGCTCGCACTCCTGCTGCGCGCAGGGTGGTATCAATGCCGTCCTGGACGTCAAAGGCCAGAACGACTCAATCGAGCAGCACATCATCGATACGATCAAGGGCGGCGACTACCTCTCCGACCAGCCCCCCATCAAAAGCCTCTGCGAGGAAGCCCCGGGCCTGATCCGCACTTTCGACCGTATGGGCGTGACTTTCAGCCGCACACCCGAAGGGATCATGGACCAGCGCCTCTTCGGCGGCGTTAAAAATCTCCGCACCTGTTTCGCTGGTGCGACTACCGGCCAGCAGTTGCTCTACGCGGTCGATGAGCAGGTCCGCGCCCACGAAGCCAACGGCACGGTCAAAAAGTACGAATTCTGGGATTTCCTCTCACTCGTGCTCGACGAGGAAGGCATCTGCCGCGGCATCACCGCCATGAATCTTACCACCATGAAGGTGCATGCTTTCCGCGCCGACGCTGTAATATTAGCCACGGGCGGGCTGGCCCTGACCTATGGCCGTTCAACGATGTCCAACAACTCGACCGGTGCGCCCGCCTCCCGCGTCTATCAGCAAGGCGCCAAGTTCGCCAATGGCGAGTTCATCCAGTTCCATCCCACCGGGCTACCCGGTCACGACAAGAATCGACTAATGTCGGAGGCTTGCCGCGGCGAGGGTGGCCGCATCTGGGTACCCCGCCAGGCCGGCGACAAACGCGATCCACGCCAGATTCCCGAGGAGGAGCGTTTCTATTTCCTCGAAGAGTGGTATCCGGCCTATGGCAATACCGTCCCCCGCGATGTGGCTTCCCGTGCCATCTGCCGCGTCGTCCGCCACATGGGCCTGGGTCTCGATGGCCAGGACGTGGTCTACCTCGACCTGACCCATCAACCGCGTGACTTTCTCGAAACACGCCTCGGCGGTATCCTCGAAATGTACCGTACCTTCGTCGGCGACGATCCCTGCGAGGTCCCCATGCGGATCTTCCCCGCCACTCACTATTCCATGGGCGGCCTCTGGGTCGACTTTGAAAAAGACGCCCAAACCGGTGGCATGGCCCGCGTTCACCCCCGCAACCACGCCACGAACATCCCCGGCCTCTACGCCTGTGGCGAATGTGATTTCGCGTACCACGGAGCCAACCGCCTGGGGGCCAATTCACTACTGAGTGCCTCCTTCAGCGGCCGCGTCGCCGGCGATGCGTCATCCACATACGTCAAGAATCTCAAAAAGAACAACAGCTCTATCGCTGATAGCACCTACGACCAGGAGCAGCGGCGCCAGGAAGAACTCAATCAAGCTATCATGGCCCGCACGGCCGGCGAGAATCCCTTCGCCTTGCATCGCGATACCGGCGACCTGATGCGCGCGCATGTCTTCGTCGAACGCAGCAATGCCGGCCTCGATACCGCCTTGCAGGGCCTGGCCGCTCTCAAGGAACGCGCGCGGAACATTGCCCTGGATGATAAAAGCGACTGGTTCAATCAATCGCTGACCTGGGCCCGCCAAGTGCAGGATATGATCGTTCTCGCCGAAGTGATCACCAGGTGCGCGCGTATGCGGGACGAATGCCGCGGCTCACACTACAAAGCCGAGTTCGAGCTCAAGATCCCCGAGGGCAAGTTCGAAGGCGATCCCGAATACGCTGAATACAAGGCCCGCTGGAAGGCCAACAACGAGCAGTGGCTCAAACACACGATCGTCACACATTCGGATGACGGTCCGCGGATCGACTACAAACCCGTGGATACCTCCGTGCTGGCGCCGGAGAAGCCGCGGGATTATCGTTGACGTGAGAGTTCAACCATAGAGGGCACAGAGGACACAGAGAAAAGCGGGCATTGGGTTTGTCTTGTGGGGGGCCTGCACTGCGAGTGGTGAAGTTGACTGAAAACATCCACAAGACCATGGCAAACTCATCCTCCGAGCACGATCCGTTGACGGGCGCGATCATCTGGGCGGCGATCGAAGTGCACCGGGAGCTCGGGCCGGGGTTGCTCGAGTCCGCATATGAGGAGTGCCTGGCGTACGAGCTGACACAGGCCGGGCTTGCGTTCCGGCGACAGGTCGCGCTGCCGGTCAGCTACAAGCAGGTGCGCGTGGAGGTCGGTTTCCGCGCGGACCTGATTGTCGAAGGGCAGGTCGTCGTGGAACTGAAGGCCGTCGATCGACTTGCGCCAGTGCACGAGGCGCAACTCCTAACGTACCTGCGTCTCACTGGCCTCAAGACCGGCCTGATCCTGAACTTCAACGTCCCGGTACTACGCGACGGAATTGTCCGAATGGTCCTCTAAGAGGCCGATACCCATGCCACGGAGCGCACACGGATATGAAACAAGGGCATGAAACCGCCACACATCCCGACATCCTTCTTCGGTCTCTGTGTTCTCTGTGCCCTCTGTGGTTAATCGAAGCGCGAGTGAGTAAATAACATGATTGCTGACGCACACACCAAGAGTAAGATTCACTTCAAGATCAAACGCCAGGACGGCCCTGACGCCAAGCCATACTGGGAAGAATTCAAGATGCCCTACGCGCCCGGGCACAACGTTGTCTCGGCGCTGATGTACCTGCGCGAGCATCCGGTCAATGCCCAGGGCCAGAAGGTCAATCCGGTCGTCTGGGAATCAAACTGTATGGAAGAAGTCTGCGGCGCCTGCGCCATGCTCATCAACGGCACGCCGCGGCAGGCCTGCTCCGCCTTGATCGACGATCTCAAGCAACCGATCGTACTCGCGCCGCTCACCAAGTTCCCCCTGGTGCGCGACCTCCAGGTCGATCGCCAGCAGATGTTCGACGCCTTGCGCCAGGTCAAGGCCTGGGTGCCGATCGACGGCACGCAGGACATCCACCGCCATGCGCCCCTGATCGCGCCACAGGAACAATCGCTGCGCTATCTCTTCTCGCGCTGTATGACCTGCGGCTGTTGCATGGAGGTCTGCCCGCAATTCCACCCGAACTCGCAGTTCATTGGCCCGGCCCCGCTCGCGCAGGTGCGCCTGCATAACTCGCATCCCACCGGCGGCTATTCCAGGCAGGAGCGCCTGCACGCCATCATGGAGCCCGGCGGCCTGGCGGACTGCGGCAACGCGCAGAATTGCGTCAAGGTGTGCCCCAAGGATATCCCACTCACCGAGGCCATCGGTCAGCTCGGCCGCCAGACCACCATCCAGTGGCTCCGCGACCTGTTCGTTACCTGATCGCGGTGTCCGCCAAATACCCCTGTGGGACCGGTTTGTAACCGGTCAAATCTAAGCCTCAACAATCCCCAATGGCGGTTTCGTCTGCCAGCGCCCGCGCGTGAAATCCGGAATATCCACCGGGCGGCTGCGGTTGGCGACGGAGCGCTCGGTAGCTTCCGTGATCGCGCTCCACGCGGCCGCGTCGTAGACATCCATGTCCGTCGGCAAACCCGCCCGCAGGCACTGAATCAGCCGGTAGTCCTCCAGAAAATCCATGCCGCCATGCCCACCACTGGCCTTCTTCACGGCCTCCGATTTCCACAGCGGATGCTCGAACTCGTCGGCGTACTTGTCCAGCTTGTCCCATCCGTGCCCTTCGGTGCGGCCCTCGATATGCACGCGTTCCGGCCACTTTTCAAATATGCCCTGCGTACCCTGCACAATGTGCAGCCGGCTGTAAGGCCGCGGCAGATTTGTATCGTGCACCAGGTAGATCGTGCGCCCCTTGACGGTCTTGATCAAGGCCACGTTAACGTCGCCGAGTGCGTAAGTCTCGCTCCGCCGCACATCATCCGGCTCCAGATGCTCCTGTTGCCATGCTTGCAACCCGCGCGACGGGCTGCTCATGGAGACCAGGTAGTCGAAGCGGTCGCCGCGGTTGATGTTCATGCACTGCGCGACCGGCCCCAGTCCGTGCGTCGGGTACAGGTTCCCGTCGCGCTCGATCGAGTGCTCACGCCGCCAGAGCCCTTCACCTTCGGGGGAGAACTTGATCCCGCGCAAGTCGTGCAGATAGCCGCCTTCGCCGTGCACTACCTCGCCCAGCAATCCCTTGCGGACCATGTTCAAACACATCATCTCGGCCCGGTCGTAACAACAGTTTTCCATCATCACGCAGTGCTTCCGGGTTTGCTCGGCGATCTCGACGAGCTGCCAGCACTCCTCGATGGTCACGGCCGCCGGAACTTCCGTGGCGGCGTGTTTGCCGTTACGCATGGCGGCCACGCACACCGGCACGTGCCAGCGCCAGGGCGTCGCGGTGAAGACCAGGTCGAGATCCTCCTCGGCGCACAAACGCTCGAAGTCGCGCTCGCCGCGTGTATACAGTGTCGGGCTGGGTTGGCCGGCTTTTACAACCAGGTCCTGGGCGCGTTTCGCATGCGCTTCGCGAATGTCGCACACCGCCTTGATTTCAGCGCCTGGAATCTGAAGCAGTGTATTGACATGGTGCGTGCCCATCCCGCCCACACCTACAAATCCGATTCGTACGCGCTCCATCGGCGGCGCCGCGAACGGCTCGACCGGCGCCGGCGATTTAGCAATCTGCTGCCCGTTTGCCACGCCACCACCCAGCCCGCCGCCACCAACAATTCCCAGACCGGCCAAAGCACTCAGCTTCAGAAATTCTCTCCGATTCCGACCATATTCGTCACGGCTCGATTTGTTACTCGCATTCATGGTTTTGCTCCTCTATTTGGCCGACTGCGAAGTGGCGGCGGTTGTCAGTGGGATTGGCAGCCGGGTGGCACGGCCGTCTCGGCCGTGTAATCCCTGCCCACTGCTGTGTCAGCAGTGCGCGTCCGCCCGCCCACGGGAGGGCGAGGCTCCTGCCGAGCCGCATCTCGCGCGGCCCAAACTGTAGCGGCTGGTGGCTCGCTGGCCGAGACCCGCCGCCATATGGTCATTTGTGGCATCATACCGTTAGAATCCTCACTGCGGTCACCGGCGAACAAATTCAACTTCGCTCGGCCAATGATACCGTCTGATACCAGATTGCGGAGTACCGACCACGATGCAGCCTACCCTCATCATCCTCGCCGCCGGCATGGGCAGCCGCTATGGCGGCCTCAAGCAACTCGAAGCCGTGGGGCCCTCTGGCGAAACGATTATGGACTACTCGGTCTACGACGCCCGCCGCGCTGGCTTCGGCAAGGTCGTCTTCATCATCCGCCCGGACATGGAAGCGGCCTTCCGCGCGGCGATTGGCAGTCGCTACGAGCGTCACATCCCGGTCGAGTATGCCTTCCAGCGTTTGGAAGACCTGCCCGCTGGCCATACCGCCCCTCCCGGACGTACCAAACCCTGGGGCACCGCGCATGCCATTCTGGCGGCGGCCGATCGAGTCAACGAACCGTTCGCGGTGATCAACGCCGACGATTTCTACGGCGCCAACTCGTTCGCCACCCTCGCCGAGTTCCTCACCACACGGGTAGCACAGGCGTCTCGCCTGTGTGAGTCTGACGGGGCCTGTGTGGCTGAACCCGCCACCTACGCCATGGTCGGCTATACCCTGCGCGACACGCTGACCGTGGCTGGCACCGTCAACCGCGGCGTCTGTCGCTGCGACACCGATGGCTGGCTCCAGGAAATCACCGAGATCATAAATATCGAACCGGACGGCGCTGGCGCCTGCTATCCGGATCAGTCCGGCGGGACAGGCACACTCACCGGCAACGAGCCGGTTTCAATGAACTTCTGGGGCTTCCGGCCGGTTTTCTTCGAGCAGTTGCGCGCGTATTTCGAGGAATTCCTACGGAGCAATGCGGACTCGCTCAAGGCGGAGTTCTACATCCCCATCAGTATCCAGGACCTGATCCGGGCCGGTCGCGCCCGTGTTAAGGTGTTGCCAACCAGCGCTCACTGGTGTGGCGTAACGCACAAGGAGGACCTGCCGCGCGTCGTGCGGATGATCGCCGAGCTGGTAGACGCCGACCACTATCCCCACCAGCTCTGGGCTTGAAATCACGCGGGCGGGCGAGGCTCCCGCCGAGCCGTGTCTGTTGTGGGGACCGGTTTGTAACCGGTCAGCTTGCGGAGCACCATGAATGAATACCGTCGCCGCTCAATTCGATGTCACCGGCGATCTGATCGCGACCGAACCCCTGATCGGCGGCCACATCAACGACTCATTTATCCTGACATACCAGGCTGATGACCGTCAGCAACGCTACCTGCTACAGCGCATAAACGACACCGTCTTCCCACACCCCGAGCAGGTCATCGAAAATATCCAGCATGTAACTTCGCACATCGCTCAGCGACTCAATGCCAGCGGAGTGCCGGATGTGACCCGCCGCGTGCTGACGCTGGTACACACGCGCGCCGGTGCGTTGTATTACCGGGACGTCGCCGGCGCGGTTTGGCGTTTGTATCACTACATCACGGATACCTGTGTTCACCAAGCGGTGAAAACCGCCGAACAAGCGCAAGCCGCCGGCAGTGCGTTTGGCGAGTTCCAACAGTTGTTGGCCGATTACAGCGGCCCGCGCCTGCATGAGACGATTCCTGACTTCCACCACACCCCGCGGCGTTATTCCGCCCTGGACGAAGCCGTGAGGCTGGACGCGTGCGGTCGCGTCGCAATGGCCCACGCCGAGCTTGACTTCGCCCAGGCGCAGCGCTCGCTGGCCGGCGCCTTGCTTGACTTGCATGCCGCCGGCGAACTCCCCGAGCGCATCGTTCACAACGACGCCAAGATCAGTAACGTGCTGTTCGATAACCAGACGGGCGTCGCGCTATGCGTGGTCGATCTCGATACGGTCATGCCCGGATTGGCCATATATGACTTCGGCGACATGGTGCGCTCGATGGCCACCACCACCGCCGAGGACGAGACCGACCTGGCGCGCGTCGAAGTGCGGATGCCGCTGTTTGAAGGTCTGGCACGCGGCTACCTGAAATCCGCCGGCGGGTTTCTGACGGCGGCCGAGCGCGACCATCTCGTCGTCGCCGGCCAGTTGATCACCCTCGAGCAGGGCGTGCGCTTCCTGACGGACTACTTGCAGGGCGACACATACTACAAGACGCGGCGCCCTGAGCAGAACCTCGACCGCTGCCGCACGCAGTTCAAGCTGCTCGAATCGATCGAGCGGCAGGAAGCGCTGATGATTCGTGTCGTCGAAAGCCTATAATGAAGGCTGCCTCCAATAACGTCCGCACTTGACCGACTCAAGGAGTTGAACATGCTGCCTCGTTCCCTTTGTCGTCTTCTCTTGCTGGTGCCTTTCGTGCCGCTGGTCGCCGGCTGCGCCACCTGGCCGGCTGATGTCGAAATGTCGCTCTCGAAGGCCGGCGGTAACCGCGCCGAGCTGGAGAGCGTGCTGAAACACTACCAGCACGAGGGCGACCAACAGAAGCTCCAGGCCGCGCAGTTCCTGATCGCGAACATGGACGGCCACGGCTACATCCTCACCGCGTTTTACGACCAGGATGGGAACGAGGTCGAGTTCGAGGCGCTCGACTATCCCAATCTCGCGGAGGCGCAGGCCGCGCTGGACGTGCTCGAAAAGAAGCACGGCGAGCTCGACTACGACACCAAACGCTTCGAGGCGGACCTGGAGACCGCCAGCGCCGAATACCTGATCGAAAACATCGACCTCGCGTTCCAGGCCTGGCGCGAGAAGCCTTGGGCGCGGGACCTCACGTTCGAAGCGTTCCGCGAGTACATCCTCGGATACCGCGGCGACAACGAGCCGGTCAATTCGTTTCGTCCCTCCTGCCTGGCGCGCTATGCCGACCTGCCCGGGAAGATGAAGGACCCGACCGACGTTTACGAAGTGGCCGACCTGGTCCGCAGGGACGTCAACCAGTGGGTGCCCTTCAATGACCTCTATTACCTGCACCCCACCGACCAGAGCTTCGAGGAGATGACCCATAGCCGCAACGGCCGCTGCGGCGACATCAGCAACATGATGATGTACGCCATGCGGAGCGTCGCGATACCGGCGGCGGTCGACTTCACCCCGTGGTGGGCCGACCGCGACAACAACCACGCCTGGGAGGTAATCCTCGATGCCCAGGGCCGCGGCAAGGCCAGGCTCTTGAGCCGGGCCGCCAAGGTGTACCGCAAGACATTTGCGATCCAGCGCGACGGTCTGGCGTGTCGCGCGGGTGAGGACGCGAAGCTGCCACGCTACCTCAACAGTAGAAACTACAAGGACGCCACCGACCAGTACATCGACACCACCGACGTCACGCTCCGCCTGGAAAGCGGTAAGCCCGCGGGAACACGCTTCGCTTACGTCTGCGTCTTCAACGGCGGCAAGTGGCGACCGATCCACTGGGGCGCGCTCGACGGCGACCGCGTCACCTTCACCAAGCTGGGCCGCCACGTCGCCTACCTGCCGGCGTACTACGTCGATGAAGAGGTCGTGCCCGCCAGCTCGCCCTTCATCCTGACAGACGCCGGCGACGTTCGACCACTCACCGGCGACGGCGACGCGAGGCAGTCGATCGAGTTGACTATCACCAATCCGGAGGTGCCCGATGCCGACACGCAAGCCACCAGGCCGATGATCGTCATTAAGCCGGGCAAGGCCTACGAGCTTTTCGTCTGGAACGATGGCTGGGAATCATTCGGCCAGCAGGTCGCCGGCAATCAGCCGGTCTCGTTCGACTCCGTCCCGGCCGGTAAGCTCTATTGGCTGGTCGAAGAGAACTCCCGCCGCCTCGAACGCATCTTCACGGTCAAGTCCGGCAAGCAGGTCTGGTGGTAGAATCGTCGCCGGCACTGGTGGCATCGGGCCTCCGTGCCCGACGTCGGCCTATCTTCGCCACAGCGCCGACGCCGGTATCACTTGCTTCGTCACGCTCGGCCCTTCGTAGCTGACCTCCAGCCGTCGCCCGCCGCCGGCCTGGAAGAAGATGACGCAAATTGGGTGCTTGCCGGCCCGCAGTATGATCTGCCCGCTCTTCTCCGTCGCGCCGTGCAGCCCGTCGTGATCGACCACCACCTGTGGGCCGATCCACAGCTTGCTGCCATCGTCCGAGTTGAGCGTGAAGGTGTACAGCCCGTCAGCGGGCACTTCGAGATAACCAAGGAAGCGCAACGCGAAGTTATCATTCCGCTGGCTGACGGACAGGTCAATCGTCGTTGCCACGCCGGCGGCGGACTGCGTCAGCGCGCGGAAGTCCGGCAGCTTCCGGAAGCTGCCCTCGTAGTACTCGTAGGTCAGGCCGGACTGCACGTCGCCGACGGCGATCGGCACCAACGGCGTTTGCCTGACGAAGTTGTATTCGGCAATGCTGCTGCCGCGCTGGTTATCGAGGAACGTGCGCGCCTTGACGGTCGTGGTGGCGCTGAGTTTGATGGGATTGGTGTATTCTGGCGAGTTTTGCGTCGGATCGGTGCCGTCGAGCGTGTAACGCACCGTACCGCGGCCCAGCGGATTTTCCAGAATGACCTCGGTCGAATCCGTGAAAACTGTTTCACGTGAAACACATTTGGGCGGCGGGATGAAGTACGTCACACCCAAAGCGTCCAGACGGCGGTAGTGGGTCCGCAAGCGCGCGGAGAAATCGTCCCAGTCGCGCCGGTCGGCGGGGGACCAGCCGACTTCGGATAACGCACACAGACGTGGGAAAGCCTGCCAATCCACGCGCTCCTGCGGCGCGTGCTCGGTCCACATGTTGCCCTCCACGCCGAGCACGTGCGCGGCCTGCGCGGGCATCAGTTGCAGCGGCGTCGGTTCGAACGAATAGCACGTCTCGAGATCGACGTACCCCATCCAGGTGGGCTCGCCCGGCAGACGCACCTGGGCGTAGTCGAGGTAGCAGTGGCTGGTGGGGGAGGTAATCACATCGTGGCCGCTGGCCGCGGCGGCGACGGCGCCGTCCATCCCGCGCCAGGACTGAACCGTTGCGTTCGGGGCCAGCCCGCCTTCGAGAATCTCGTCCCAGCCGACCAGGCGCTTACCTTTGCTGTTGAGGAACTTCTCGATGCGGCGGATGAAATAGCTTTGCAACTCGTGCTCGTCCTTGAGGCCTTCGGCCTTGATGCGGGCCTGGCATTTGGGGCACGCTTCCCAGCGCTGCTTGGGGCACTCGTCGCCGCCGATGTGGATGAACTCCGAAGGGAACAGCTCGACCACTTCGCTGAGTACGTTCTCAAGAAACTCGAAGGTCTGCTCGTCGCCGGCGCAGTAGACCTCTTTGTGCACACCCCAACGCGTGCTGACGTCGAACGGCCCGCCGGTGCAGGATAGTTCGGGGTAGGCGGCCAGGGCGGCGACGGAGTGGCCGGGCATTTCGATCTCGGGCACGATGGTAACGTAGCGGCTCTGGGCGTAGGCTACGATCTCCTTGATGTCTTCCTGCGAATAGAAACCGCCATAACGCTGGGCCCCCTCGCCGCGCCAGGCGCTGATCTCGGTGAGCTTGGGATACTTCTTGATCTCGATGCGCCAGCCCTGGTCCTCGGTCAAGTGCCAGTGCAGGACGTTCATCTTGTGATACGCCAGCAGGTCGATGTAGCGCTTGACGAATTCCTTATCCATGAAATGCCGCCCGCAATCGAGCAGCATCCCGCGCCACTTGTAGCGCGGGTAATCCCTGATGGTCATACACGGAATCTGTCGGGAGTTGGTGCCGGGGTCTTTGATGGCTGTATGCAGTAACTGACGCAGAGTCTGCGTGGCGCGGAATAGACCGCACGGTGTCGGCGCCCGGAGGACGACCTCATCGGCCGTGACATTTAACTCGTAGCCTTCAGCGCCGAGAGTCAGATCGGCGGGTATGAGGTTAAGGTGAATGTCGGCGGCACTAGGCTGGCGGCCGCCCACATCGTCCGGGCCGAAGACGGTGAGATTCCAGCCGGCCTGGTCGGACATAGCACTGACCAGATAGTCGGCGACGGCGCGGACCTTGGGTTTATAAACAATGATCACAACGCGTGCGTCCGGGGCCAATGTACAGGCACCTTCCTGCATGGTGAGCGCGACCGGAGCGGGGACGATCGCCGGCGCGGGATTATCAGTGTCGGCGGCGAAGGTCGCGGTTGCCAAGACGCATAGGATCAGGCTGGTCAGCAGTGTATTTCTCATTGGGATTCCTCAACACGCAGCTTGGTTACGCTTTCGCGAGTTCTCCGGCGATGGACATTTCCCAGCAATCTCGACAAGCTGTTTATATCAAATTTTAATCGTTTTGATGGATCTCAGACAGAATGGAAAATGGTGGTTTGGTCACAAAACAATGGCGAATCTTACTCGCGTACTTATTTTTAATCCTCAAGTCATAGGGAATCCAGGAATGTGTGTAATCGGTTTCTAAGTCGCGTGACGTCTTTCAACTGACATTCCCAAATGGTAAGTGACTTCCAACCAAGTGCTCTTAGCTGACGTCGAACCCGGCGGTCACGCTGTATGTTTTTCTGTAGTTTCTTTGTCCAGAACTCGCGTCGTGTGGCCGGTACTACACGTCCGTACCTGCAACGATGTCTATGCCAGAAACAGCCGTGAACGAATACGGTTTTCTTCCTGGAGGCGAATACGAGATCGGGTTGGCCAGGCAGGTTTCGACAATGCAGTCGATAGCGGAAGCCCATTGAGTGGACTAGTCGACGAACGAACATCTCGGGCTGTGTATCGCGGCTTCGTATAGCTCGCATGTTGCGCTGGCGTTGTTCCTTGGTGAGGACGTCCATCAGGTTTCGTCGCCAGTTGAGTCGCTCCAGCGAACCGGGTCGCTAACGGATTCTGTGAGCACGGCAGGGTCAAGTTCGAAGCTGTCAATCGCTACTCCATGTGGCAAGACGCCCTGGAGTGAGTTGAGCATGGCGCTACAAACCTGCGAGACACCTGTCAGTATTCGAATCTGAGCGGAGGAATCTGTTAGCAAAGACACGCGGGCGATTCGGTACTCCTCGTGCCTTGCGGCCCAACGTACCTCGGCCATGCTCATGTGAAAAGTTGCGTTTTGTGATCCTTTGGTCGACTTAACATCAACATAAAGTGGCTGCTCATTGCTCTCCCAGCGAGGCGAACTCACAAGGAAATCATAAGCGGCCCTCGCGTACGTCTGGGATACCCATTCGAATTCATCTTCCGTATGTCCGCGAGCGATGAGCCAATGCTCAAAAGCCTCCTCACCTAATTGACCAGTCTCTCCGGCGGTGGCAGTCCGTCTTCGCATAATCTCCGGTGAGATAAGGACTCCCCGACCGTCAGTGGATCTTGTGACCCGTTCCTGTGCTTCGGCCGATCCATGCAGAACCTCTTCGACGCTATCGGCCGCGAAGAGCGTTTCGAGAGGGTGGCTATCCTTGTATGCAGAAGAGGACAAGCTGTGTAACTCGTGCAACTGCTCTGGCCCGATCACACACATCGTCTGGCGGCCCTTAAAATCAGCTATGTCGTTGACCTTATCATACAAGGCTCGATCTCGTGTTTCTGAAACGAGCACCATAGTCAACGCCAAGGGCTTTTCAGCGCCTTCGAATGCCAGTATTGCGATGTCATCGGCTTTGAGCTGGTCAAAGCGGCCTGGTTGATCCGGAGGATCTTCGATGAACATCCCGCCCAGGTGCCAATACTTGCCACCGCTTGAGCGAATCGCCTTGCTGGCGCGAGTGTAGGCCGGCGTGTTGCCCGGCCCTTTGATCGTCAGATCGAGCAGGATGGCGTCGAGGCGATCTCTCAACCCAGGATAGAACTGCCTGACAAAGATGTCCGCGTTAAGATTGATGCCGTTCTGATTCGATTCTCGGCCTTGTTGTTCCTTGAAATGCGAGACAAAGAAGGTGAGATCGGATTGTGTGAGTTGCTTAGCCGCGACCTTCGACAGATTCACTAGACTGCTCCATGCTCCGTAGTTGCCGAATGATGAAATCAGCGGAAATAACGCATCTCCAACCGGTCAGGCCTGTTAGTATCTGAGTGATGTCCCTCAACTAGCCACTCCAAGCACTTGCCGCCGACGCCTCAAGAGCTCAGGATCGGGTTGCCATCGATTAGGTAATTGCATTGATGTGCCGTCAAAACGATACAACATTTCGTTCGCCACTCGATGTGTTCCGGCTATGCGACACTTACGAGTCACATGGATCAAAAACGCTTCGTCTATATCAATAATTGCTGCGTCGAACGCACGGTCGTGGAACGAACATAGACAGATCCCGTTACGAGGATTCATTCTATTAGAAGGATCTACAGCCCAGCCAACGATATGTGACGCAACGAGAAGCTTGCGGAGAGGCAATGTACAAACGGCACAGCGCTCCGCGTAGCTTGTCATTATCATGGCACGGAAGAGGTGCTGAGTAATCCTTACTCGTTGTACTGCCTCACGATCTGTTTCGCCGAATGTAGAGACGGGATCATCCGCCGCGACCATCCTTGGTGGGCGCTGGATTAACTTAGAGAATTCTACCTCTGATTCGTAACCGACCGATTCGGGCGACGCATGAAACTCCTCCCACACCTGTCTATCGAGGTTAGAAATACTGCGAAGTCCCTTGATTCCCCGTGCCTGCAATGCTGGATCGAGTGCTGCTAGGTTACAGCACTTCATGGCGACCGCCCCTGGAGTTCGACCTATGTTATTAGCTAGTTTGATGATTTCTGGATTGCGGGCATGGAGGCGACCGAAAGTCGTTCGTGAATATAGATTGAATGCGGCAAGTGTTTCTTCGCGCGTCCAGTATCGTCGCGTTTTCATGCCGTTCTGTGACATGTGTGTATATAGCCCCGGACAAAGGTAGTGAAACAGTCCAGTTGTGTTCCAACGGAGATGCCACCACAGCCGGCGAAAAGATCGATAACCCTTGCGGGCTCTCCGTTGCGCAGCCGTTTCAGCTTCTCACGCAGTATAGGCTTCATCTGGTACCTGCTCGTTTCCCAAGACCCTACCTATAGTAGTCTAACGGCGACGGTTGCTGGTTTCAATGTCCGTTTAGATTCCGTAAACTGAAGATATCCATACCAGGTTCTATTGTCGGGCGACGCGGTTCCATAGGATCATTAGTGCTCCGGTGGCGGCGAGGGCGATGAGGGTCATGATGATGGCGAGGGTGTATTCGCCGTAGATCCAGTAGCCGGTGCCGAACAGGGCGGAGTAGACGGCGAAGCAGCCGGCGACCATGCACAGGATGCCGAGCGGCAGGTTGGAACGGCCGGCCTCGGGGCCGGTGATGGTTTCGCCATCGGCCTGTGCCTCGGCAATGATCTTGCGCCAACCGGGACCGCCGGGGCGCGTGAGTTTGTAGAAGGTACGCAACGTCGGCGCCGCGGCGGGCGGGGTGATCAGGGTTACGAGGATCCACGCCACGGTCGTAAGGCCGACGCCGATGAGCAATTTATGCCAATCTTCCAGGTACTCTGGAGCAAAGAGCTGCATGTAAATTGCGACGAGGAACGAGACCACCATGGCGGTGAGTTCGCTATAGGGATTTATCCGCCACCAGAACCAGCGCAAGATGAAGAGCAGTCCGGTGCCGGCTCCGATCTGTAGCAGGATCTTGAATGCCTGTAGCGCGTTTTCGAGCCACAGGGCCAGCGCACCCGCCACGATCATCAACAGCACGGTCGATACACGACCGACCCAAACCTGCTCGCGCTCGCTGGAGCCGGGATTGATGAACCGTTTCCAGAAATCGTTGACGATGTAGCTCGAACCCCAGTTCAGGTGTGTTGAGATGGTGGACATATAGGCGGCGATGAGCGAGGCGACAACCAGACCGAGCAAACCATGCGGCAGGAAAGTGAGCATGGCGGGATAAGCCAGGTCGTGTCCAAGTTTGCTGTACTCCAGGTCGGGATACTCGGTGCGGATGGCGGTCAGCCCCTTTTCCTGAATCTGGAGAGCCTCGATGCGCGCGCGGGTGGCTGGATCAACCGACTCTGGATCGGCTTCCCATTTTTCGACGAGTGCTTTCATATCGTCGCTGGCGAGTATCTTCTTTGCGTCTTGGCGCTCGTTATTAGCATCGAGTGGGAAAACCAATAGGGAGCACAGGGCTACCAGGATCCACGGCCAGGGACGCAGGGCGTAATGGGCGGCGTTGAAGAAGAACGTTGCGCCGATGGCGTGCTTTTCGTCCTTGGCCGAGAGCATGCGTTGGGCGATGTATCCGCCGCCGCCGGGCTCGGAACCGGGATACCAGACGCTCCACCATTGCACGGCCAGGGGCATGAGGAAGATGGCGACGAAGGTGTTGAGGTTGCTGGTGCCATCGGCGTTGTTCAGTGCTGGTACTAAGGAGAGCTGGCCAACCAATTGCTCACTGGCCAGCATGTTACCAAGACCACCGACTTCGGGCTGGCGCAGCGCGACGATGGCGGCGGCCAGGGCGCCGAGCATGGCAATGATAAACAAGAGGAAATCGGTCAGTATGACGGCGCGCAGACCGCCCAGGGCGCTGAAGATCACGGTCACGACCGAGGCCACGAGGATAGTCTGAATGGGCGTGAAGCCAAGCATCACGCCGCCGATCTTGATGGCGGCCAGCGAGACGGTGGCCATGATGCAGATGTTGAAGAAGACGCCGAGGTAGAGGGCGCGGAAGCCGCGCAGGAAGGCCGCGGGTTTGCCGGAGTAGCGCAGCTCGTAGAACTCGACGTCGGTGGTCACGCCGGAGCGGCGCCAGAGTTTGGCGTAGACGAAGACGGTCAGCATGCCGGTCAGCAGGAAAGCCCACCAGACCCAGTTGCCGGCGACGCCGTTCTGCCGGACGATGTCGGTGACCAGGTTGGGCGTGTCGGTCGAGAAGGTGGTGGCGACCATCGACATGCCCAGCAGCCACCAGGGCATGGCGCGGCCAGACAGGAAGAACTCAGAGGTGCTGCGGCCGGATCGCCGGGCGACGAGCACGCCGATGGTGAGGGTGATGGCGAAGAAGCCGACGACAAAGGTCCAGTCGAGTGGGATCAGTTGCATGCGTGTGCCGTCCGTATGTGGGATCAGGTTTTGTGTTAGCAGGATATCGTGGGTAGGTGTTGGCCGCTATGGGTTTCACAGCCGGGATGGTTGTGGCACGCTGGTCTGACCAGTTGGAAACCGGTCCCACATGTTTGGGCTGACCGGTTGCAAACTGGTGCCACACTATACAGCCGAGACGGCTATGGTACCCTTTGTTGGAGGAGTGATTGGTATGACCCTGTCTGATGCGAAGATTGTCGTGGTCGTGATGGTTGTGGGAATATTGGGGGCCACGGCTACTTGCGCTGAGAACCATACTCCGGTGCGAATCGTCGCGCTGGGCGACTCGACCACGGCGCGGATGGGAAAGAGGGAAGTCTACGCCCGACAATTACCAAAAGCATTGCTGAAGCGGGGTATTCGCGCCGAGGTCATCAACGCGGGGTTGTCAGCGGATACGACGGCCGGGGCCCGCGAGAGATTCGAGCGGGACGTGCTGAAACACAACCCGGATCTGGTGATCATTCAGTACGGGATCAATGATTCGGCGATTGACGTACATAAAGGTCGGACCAAACCGCGGGTTTCCCAGGCGGACTTCCGGGAAAACCTGGCGTATCTTCTGACGGCTCTGGAGGCGCGAGGCTCGGCGGTGATATTGATGACGCCGAACGCGATGCTGTGGCGCGATCACATCACGGATGTGTTTGGCAAGCCGCCGTACGACGTGAACGATCGCTGGGGTTTTAACTTGTTGAACGTGAAGTATGCGCAGACGGTGCGGGAGGTAGCCCGGCAGCACGGTGTGCCGCTGGTTGATGTGTACCAGATGTTCCTGGACTACGATCGGGTGGAAGGGCAGAGCACTGATGATCTGGTACCAGATGGATCACATCCCAATGACCTGGGTCATCAGTTAATTACGGAGCAGTTAGTCGAGGAGATTGTCGCGTTAGCCGCGGCGGGGAAGTTGCTGGCGCCACTGGCGCCGGGCTACAGCATTCCGTTGATAGATCTGGCGGATCAGAAGGAACGGCAGGTAGTTATAGATCGGGAAGCCGGGCAGTACCTGGGTCATCCGACGACGGTCCTGCTCGAAGATAAGCGCACGATGATCGTGGTGTATCCCAAGGGGCATGGTCGCGGGGCGATCGTGATGAAACGCAGCACGGATGCCGGCCTGACGTGGTCGGAGCGCCTGCCGGTGCCGGACAACTGGGCTACATCGCGGGAGGTTCCGACTATCCACCGTGTCGTCAACAAGCAGGGGGTCAAGCGGCTGATCATGTTCTCGGGGCTGTATCCGATTCGGATGGCGGTCTCGGAGGATGATGGCGCGACGTGGACGCCGCTGAAGCCGATCGGCGACTACGGCGGGATCGTGGCCATGGGATGTGTCGCGCGGCTGAAGAATGGCGATTACGTGGCGATGTTTCACGACGATGGGCGATTTTATAAAAAGGAGGGTAACCGCACGGATACATTTACACTCTACCAGGTGTTTTCCAAGGATGGTGGTTTGACCTGGGGGACGCCGCAAGCGATCTGGCGGGGCAGTGAAGTGCATTTGTGTGAGCCGGGGATCATTCGTTCGCCGAACGATAATGAGTTGGCGATTCTGCTGCGGGAAAACCGTCGGCGGCGGAATTCGCATGTGATGTTCTCGAACGATGAGGCGCGGACGTGGACGCCGCCGCGCGAGTTGCCGGCGGCGCTGACCGGCGATCGGCACACGGTGGTGTACGCGCCGGATGGTCGGTTGTTCATTTCATTCCGCGACACTACGCGGGAGAGTCCGACGCAGGGTGACTGGGTGGCCTGGGTGGGAACTTACGATGACATTTGTCATGGGCGGGAAGGCCAATATCGCGTGCGGTTGATGGACAACCACCACCGTTGGGACTGTGCATATCCGGGCGTTGTCATCTTGCCCGACGGCACGATTGTAACGACTACTTATGGGCATTGGGTGGCCGGTGAGCCGCCGTTTATTGTCAGTGTGCGGCTGAAGCTTGAGGAGTTGGATAAACTGGCGTCGAAGTAATGGGAGTATTTTTACCACGAAGGCCTGAGACGAAGACTGTAGAGTGATGGGGTGTCCATTCGTGTACCCCACCGCTGAAGCGATGGGGCACCCCGGCGTCGGATTGTCAGCGATCTATTGACGGTTTATTCATGCCATAAAAGCGCGGTTGGGATGCGCTGTTTTTTAGTTTTGGGGCCCTCGAACCAGACCTCTAAGGAGTCGCCGCCGGTTTTCTCGAAGTAGGTCACGGTGATATGATGCAGGCTGGCGGCAAGCGGGATCAGGCCGGAGGCTTCCTCGGCGCCATGCAAGCCATCGTTGTCGACGACGAGTTGTTCGTCGATGTAGAGCCGGCTGCCATCGTCTGAGAGGGTGTAGAAGGTGTAGACGCCTGTATGCTGTATCTCGATCAAGCCGAGGTAGCGGAAGCCGAAGCGCTCGGAGCGCTGGCGGGGGCTGAATGAGAAGTTGTCGATGGTGCCGCGCTTGACCGGGGTAAGTTGGTCGAAGTCGGGTAGCTGGTTCCACTCGCCTTCGTAATATTCGTATTGCAAGCCGGACGAGTTGGTGACGATTTCAGCGGCTGGGCGGGGGGTGACCTTGGTAAACGTTCTCTGGCTGATGCCGCCGAGGGGGTGACCGTTGCGAAACTGGCCGGCGCGGATCTGGGCGGTTTCCGAGAGAATGAGTGTTTGGGGCGCGCGGTATGATTCCAGTGTGGGATCGGAGCCGTCAATGGTGTAATGGACAGCGACATTTTCGCAGCAGGGGGTGATCTGGACTTGTATAGCGTCGACGAAGATATCGTGAACGGCGTGGATTTCAGGTGGATTGATGATCTGAGGGGAACCTTGAATATCCAGGACGACCACGCTGTTGATCGGATCAGGGGTCTTGGGGGGCAACTGGATAGTTACGGCTCCTGGCCGGCGCGAGAACCTCAGTGTGCCATGCTGATCTGGTTTCTCATAGGCCAGCAGATATGCCCGTGTAAGGTGATTGTCCAATTCGGGCAGGATCAGTTGGCTATCAACGGGCCAGTCAAAAACATGCAGGTAGAGGCGGGTGTTGCCGTCGTTGAGTTGTTTCTGTGTGCAGCGGCCCCACGGCAGAGTTTTGAAGGGGCTGGCGGAGGTGCCATAGATTGCGTCGCCGTTGATTTTCATCCAGGCGCCGATTTCGCGCAGGCGGTCGATGCTCTCCTGGGGGAAGGTGCCATCGGCCTTGGGGCCAATGTTGAGCAGGAAGTTGCCGCCCTTGGAGGCGATGTCGGCCAGCTTGTGAACCAGGTCGGCGGTGGACTTGAAGTCCTTATCGTGCGCGTTGTAGCCCCAGTGACGGTTCATGGTCATGCAGGTTTCCCAATCGACGCCGGGCAGACCGGTGGCGGGGATTTCCTGTTCGGGCGTCCCAAAGTCGCCGGCGAAGCGCTGGTCGGTCGTCATGCCGGCCATGCCGGCGCGGCCCTTATCAACGCGGTTATTGATAATGACGTTAGGCTGGATTGAGCGGCAGAGGTCATAGAGCGGCTGGCCGTATTCGTGCGACCAGGTATCCTCCCATTCTCCGTCGAACCACATTACGCCTATCGGGCCATACTTGGTGAGCAACTCCGTGACCTGGCCGTGGAGGTACTTGATGAAGCGGTTGAAGTCGGCATCACCGACGGGGCGGTGCTCTTTTTCCCAGCCGCGGCGGGGCAGGTAATCCGGGTGATGCCAGTCCATGATCGAGTGGTACCAGCAGATCTGGAGGCCGTGCTTGCGGCAGGCGCCCGACAACTCCTTCATGATGTCACGCTTAAAGGGTGTGGACATGATGTCGAAATCCGTGTGGGCCGAGTCGAACAGGCAGAAACCGTCGTGATGCTTGGAGGTGATCACGATGTACTTCATACCGGCGTCCTTGGCCATCCGCGCCCATTCGTCGGCGTCGAACTTCACCGGATTGAACTGGTCGACGAACTGATCGTAGGTCTCGAGCGGGATCTGAGCGGTTGTACGGATCCACTCGGCGTGATTCGTGTTGCCTTGCCACTGGCCGGCGGGGATGGCGTACAGACCCCAATGGATGAACATGCCGAAGCGCGCCTGACGCCACCAGCCCATGCGCTCGGGGTCCTTCAGAGGCTCGTCGGCGGGGCAGAGCGCGGTCTGACCAAACGAAATGAGCAGCAGGCTGGCGGTGAGGAATACGCGGGTGTAACGTCTGATATTCATGGCGGTTTCCTTGTCTATTGACTGAATGCAGGCGGGACATTCACCGTGGCGGGATTGTAACATCTTTGGCGAGTGGGTGACTGGTTTCGGGCGAGGGAGAGAGTGACTGATGGCTTGCATTGGCGGGGGCACTGCGACACAATTACCCAACTGCTCAGCGCTGGACCTGCCCGAGAGCGAATATTCCAAGGAGATACGCACCGTGGAAGTAAACGGCAAAACGATCGATTTTGACAAAGACGGCTTCATGACTGATCCGGGGCTCTGGAGCGATGAAGTCGCAAAGGCGATTGCCGAGGACGAGGGGATCACTGAGGTTGGCGAGAAGCACTGGGCGATTGTCAACTTCATCCGGGAATACTGGCAGGAACACGATCTGGCGCCGCCAGTACGGCTGATCTGCAAGGAAGTCAGTGTCAGCGTGCGTGAGATCTACAAGCTGTTCACTTCCGGACCGGCGCGGGGCGCGTGTCGGGTGGCGGGATTGCCCAAGCCGGACGGGTGCGTATAGGCCGGTCGACGAGGTATTTGGTTTGCTGAATGCAGCCAAGGTCATCGTGGTGTTGAGCATGTTGTGGGCGCTGGGCGCTTTGATTATCCAGGTCATGATGGCCTGGGGTGGCGGGCGCCGCGATTACAGCCAACGAACCGGTAGTCCCTGGCGCGGCGTGCTCTACAACTTTACAGTGGCCATGACGCCGGCACATAAGGAGTCGGTCAGACGCCATCCAGTCAAGTTCGCGATTGGTGTCGTGATGCATTTGGGTGTGCTGCTGGCACTGTTGGGCATGGTGGTGTCGCTGGCCTGGCCGGCGTTCAGCGGGCAGGTGCTAGCGATGGCACGCCCGGTGACGGCGATGGCGCTGGTGTGCGGCGGGTACCTGTTGGTCAGACGCGCGAGTGTGGCGGAAATGCGGGGTTTGAGCACGCCAGAGGATTTCGTGGCGATATTGGCGACTTGTGGTCTGTTGGCGCTGGGATTGTGGAATCCGCTGGCCGGAGCCGGCCGGTTATGCGTGTTGTTGTACGTGGGGGTGTTCTTCTTGTACCTGCCGCTGGGGAAATTGCGGCACGCGGTGTTTTTCTTTGTAGCGCGTGGTGATTATGGCCGGCGGTTGGGTTACCGGGGAGTGTATCCGCCGACCGTTGTTGAGCGGGATTGACGGCATGCCGGCGGGCGAGATGGATGCGGCCCAGGAAAGCAGCACGGCACGGGAGGTGCTCAAGCGCGCCGCGCGCGGGCTGGTGGCCTACCACGCCAATGCGTGCGTAAAGTGTGGCCTGTGTGCCCAGACCTGCCACATTTACCAGGCGGAGCCGGAGCTGGCCAATCATCCGGCGATGAAAGCCGGGCGGGTGATCAGTCATTACCGGCGTTACCACACGTTGCTAGGGAAGATCTGGCCGGGTTTGGTGGGCGCGCGCGACCTGAACCGCCAGACACTCAATGAACTGGTCGAGATCGTCTACGGACGATGTACCGCGTGTGGCCGCTGCGGATTGCACTGTTCGGTTGGACTGGACGTGGCGGCGGTGATTCGCGCCGGGCGAAACATGCTGGCCGCGGTCGGGATGGTACCGGAAGGCTTGCAGCGTACCGTTGATAACCAGCTTGAAACTGGTAACCAGATGGCGATTCCACAAGAGGAATTGCTATCGACGGCGGAGTGGCTGGGTGACGACCTGAAGCTTGAGATGAACGATGAAGCGGTACGCGTGCCGGTGGATGAGAAGGGCCGGCGAATTCTGTACCTGATCAACCCGCGCGAAGTGAAGTTCTTTCCACTGTCGTTGATGGCGGCGGCGGGAGTGTTTCATGCCGCCGGCGAGAGTTGGACGCTATCGAGCAAGTTTTATGATGTAACGAATTACGGCTTCTACGCGGGTGATGATAAGTCGGCGGGGGAGTTGACGCGGCGGGTGATGGATGAGGCTCGGGCGCTGGGAGTGGAGGAGATTATCCTCTCCGAGTGCGGGCATGGATTCCGGTCGTTTCGGTGGGAGGGGCCGAACTGGATCGAGCGGGAATATCCGCTGCTGATGCGCAGCGTGCTCGAGCTGCTGGAGGAATACCTTGACGCCGGCCGGATTAAGGTGGATCCGGCCAGGAACACGGAGCGTGTTACGCTGCACGATCCGTGTAACCTGGTGCGTTGGGGTGGCGTGGTGGAACCGCAACGGCGGATTCTAAAGCAAGTTGTGTCGGACTTTGTCGAGATGACGCCGAACCGGCACCATAACTATTGCTGTGGGGGTGGCGGGGGGATGCTGTCGATGAGTGAGTACGGCGACCGACGGGTGGCTTCGGGCAAGACCAAAGCCGAGCAGATTAGCGCGACAGGGGCGAGGATCGTCGCGACGCCGTGCCACAATTGCGCGGATCAGCTTATTGAGCTGTCGAAGCGGTACAAGCTGGGGGTCGAGATTCAGGCGGTGGTGGAGTTGGTTTATTCGGCGCTGGCGTAGGGGGTGGCCGCGCGAGGGCGCGGGCCGCTACATGCTTTTAAGGGAGTTCGAGGTTACGGGGGCAGGGTTACGGTCGGCGGCGATTTCGGCGACGGCTTTGATAGCGGTTTCAATGTGCTCCCGGGTGTTGAAGGGGCCGACGGAGAAGCGCACCGTGCCGCGCGGAATGGTGCCGTGGTGCTTGTGGATCAACGGGGCGCAGTGCAGGCCGGTGCGCGTCTGGACGTTGTAATCCACGTCGAGAATCGTGCCGACGTCGGACGCGTCATAGTTGTCGACGGTCACGGATAAAGTGGCGACGCGGTTAGTCAGTTGGGTCGTGCCCCAGATGCGCACGCCGGCGATGTCGGACAAGCCGCTTTGTAACATTTCGAGCAGGCCGATCTCGTGTTCGTAGATGGCGCTGATGCCGCGCTGCTCGATCCAGTCGAGGCCGGCCGCCAGTCCGGCGATGCCGGCCAGGTTTTGCGTGCCGGCTTCCAGTCGGTAAGGGTATTCCTCGAGATGGTAAGGAACGGCGCTGCGTACGCCGGTACCGCCGTAGATAGTGCCACGAATCTCGGCGTCGTCGGCGACACAGAGCCCACCGATGCCGGTCGGGGCGAAGAGTCCCTTATGACCGGTGAATGAAAGAAAGCTGATATTGCAGGCGGCCATGTCGATGGGCAATACGCCGGCGGTTTGGGCGGTGTCGACGGCGAATGGCACGCCGGCCTGATCACATACGGAGCCGATAGCCGGGAGGTCCTGGACGACGCCGGTGACGTTTGAGCCGTGGTTGACGACGACCAGCTTGGTGTTTTTCCTGATGGCTTTGCGGATGTCCTCGGGATCGAGATAACCGTCGGCGTCCGGGATGATGTAGGTGGCCTCGGCGCCTTCATCGCGGACCTTGTGGTTAACCGGGCGGATGACTGAGTTGTGCTCGAGCATCGTGGTGATAATGTGATCGCCGGGGCCGATCATGCCATTGATAATCAAGTTGAGACTCATCGTGGCGTTGAGCGTGAAGACCAGGCGGTTGGGATCTTTCGTTTTCCCGGCGTCTACGAGGCTCTGGTTGAAGAACGCCGACAGTCGCTTACGCGTGCCGTGGATCATCTGTTCGGCATTGATGGCCAGGTCGCAGCCAGTCCGCCCGGGATTGACGCCGTTGGAGCGGTAGAACTCCCGCACCGCATCATGCATGGAATCGGGTTTTGGGAAGCTGGTGGCGGCGTTGTCAAGATAGATGATGTCTTCCATCACGCGTCCTCGCTGATTGATCGGCACAAAGGGGACCGCCGACTTCGGTAACTATACCCCCGGCGTGCACTCCAGCGGGTAGGCACAATTCATACTTTATCATGTTAACCGACGTATAGGCTAGGGGAGCAGATCTGTTTTTTGGCGCGCCATGTTGTTAGGGGGGAATTGGAAGTTAATCCGTGTGTTATTTGAGGGTAGTCTTTGGGACGAGATACAGTTTCAGGCGGCGCAGGCCTGGCGCCACTCGTCGGGGAAGAGTTCCTGGCGAATTTGTTGGCGGGTGCGCTGATAATCCCATTCATGCGCCAGGGGCCGCCAGCCAAGTGCATCAAAGAGCAGCCCCGCGGTGTCATACGCAACCTGGTAGCCATCCGCGATGTCTAATTTTACAGAAGCAACGGCGGTGTTCATCAAGGCGCGCGTGCCGAAGACCAGGGCCCAGATGGAGAAGGCCAATTCGGCGGCCTGATGCGATCCGGTCAGCTTCAGGTCGCCGGCATGCAGGGCGTCCTGGATTACAGTTGTTAACAAGGCGACGGTACGGCTCTCGCAACGCCGAAGCATATCGCGGCGCGGATTAGTGGTTTTACCAAGCTGTGAGGCCACGCGTACGACCTGGAGAGCACGGTAATGGTGCGGGTGCAGACGGTAGAAGAGTTCGTCGGCTTCACCCAGGGCGACCATGCGCTCACGTGGTCGGCCGGGATATGTCACGGCGCGTTCACATAATTCAACGTGGCGATTAAGTGCCTGTATGGTGGATTCAACCAGCGTGTCCATGGTGTGGTCATTATCGTGGACGGGCAAACGTCCCAACTGTCTTCCTAGCGTTAGCGCGAGCTGGCACAAAAACGCTGTCTGGTTTGCGGATTGTGGAGTGGGTTGGCATGATACGCATATATGGTGTGGTATTGGGTATGGCCGCGGATGAAGACTTGAACAGATCGGGGTGACAATATGGCATCTTCCTCGCCGCAAGTACAGCGCACGCAGACGATTTGCCTTTTGATATTGACGGGCTTGGCGATCGCGGGGGCGCTGTACTATTTCCGGCCGGTCATCGTGCCGTTCGTGCTAGCCATTTTTCTGACTTACTGTCTGACGCCGGTGATTGATGTGCAGATGCGCTGGCTGCGTTTTCCGCGTGTCGTGGCGATTGCCAGTACGATCGTGCTGGGTTGCATACTGCTGGGATTATTGGGTGTGTTGGTGGGGTCGGCGGTGAGCCAGTTGGGGGAACGAGCCGGTGATTACCAGGCGCGGACCGAGCAATTGCTGCGCGATGTTACCAAGGTGTTGCCGTTGGAGCGTTTTGGTCTGGACACCAACGACGAGGAGCTATCCAAGTCGTTGTACGCGGCCCCGGCGAAAGCCGCCGCCGATTTGTTGGCCGGTACAGTTAGTGGGCTGATGGGTGTGCTGACCAATGGCGCGTTGGTATTGATCTTCATGGTGTTTCTGCTGATGGGCAAGGGATCCAGCGCTGGCCATGTGGGAGGTGTGCTGAGTGAGATCGAGGCGGGCACCAAGCGCTATATATCAATGATGGTATTGATCTCGGGCGTGCTGGGATTGCTGGTGGGCGTCACGCTGGCGGTGTTGGGTGTGCAGTTCGCCCTGATGTTTGGCTTTCTGGCGTTTTTGTTGAACTTCATTCCCAACCTGGGGCCGGTCATTGCCACGCTGCTGCCGGCTCCGATTGTGCTGCTGGATCCGGAGTTCTCCCTGACCGGCAAGATCCTCGTAATCGCCATACCGGGATTGTGGCAGTTCGTCATTGGGAACTATTTTCAACCCAAGCTGACGGGGCAATCGCTGGATCTGCATCCGGTGTCAGTGCTATTGGCCTTGATCCTGTTTGGATTGCTCTGGGGCATCGTGGGCATGTTTTTGGCGACGCCGATTACGGCGGTGCTGCGGATTCTGTTCGATAAGCTTGAGTACACCAAGCCACTGGCGGGTTTGTTGGCGGGGCGTCTGCCAAGCTCGACGGCCGGCGAGACGCCGGCCGCTACATAAGAACCTGGAGCAGCTTAAGTGTACGGGGTGTCGCTGAGCCAGCGGGCATAGCAGCCGGGCTCTTCCTCGACTTCGACACAGCGCAGCTCGGCGTTGGGGCAGGGCACGGCGGCCATGCGGTGGGCGATGTGGGCGGCGACATTCTCGGCGGTGGGTTCCGCCGGGGCGAAGCAGGGCAGATCGTTGAGGTGGCGGTCGCGCAGGTTGGCGAGGATCGCGTCTAGTCGAGCGCGGACGGCAACGAAATCCACCAGCAAGCCGGATGAATCCAGCCGGGCGCCAGCGTAGGTGACCTTGACCCGCCAGTCATGGCTATGTGGCGACTCGTACGAACTGTCGCTTAGACGCACCTGGTGTGTGGCGGAAAAACTGGCTGAGACGGCGACTTCGAACATGGTGCTCCGTTATGGGCGTAAGAATGCCGGGCATTTACGTGAGAACAGGATAGCATGCTGGGTAGCAAAGGGAAGGGGGTGCTATGTGTGGGCTGGTCTTGGGTGGTTCGTCGGGTTGTATTGGTGGATCCTATAAATGGTAACAACGATATTGTGGGTCGATTGACTCAGTGAAATTCTTGACCCGCGCGTTTAGTGGCATAGTATTCAGCAATCGCCAAGCAAAGCGCCCGGGCCTAGAGCCCACGTAAGGCGCGGAGGAGAAAAAATGTCGAACCACACCACGCCAGTCAAGAGTTTCTTCCAGGACGAAAGTGCTGTCACCACTAACGAGTATGCGGCCATATTGGCAGTGCTGGTACTTGCGATTGTGGCAACTGTCAGCTTGATCGGTGATCACATCGGTGAATTTTTCGGGACTCTGGCGACCGCGGTCGGGAGCGTACTGTAGTTTTTTGAATAGAGTGACGAGGCATCCTGGACACTGTTTATACTGATACTTTCAGACGGCACCGTGGCGCGCGGCCCAGTGCCGTCTGTCTTATTTAACAGGCAAGCCTGAATATGTGATGGTCCGCTAATCTTTGGATTCCTGTCTTATGGCTTTAAGACGCGGACCCGAATACAGTTGAGCTTGAGTTCGGTAACTTCGAGCCGGGTGGCGAAGGGGGGTTTGGTGAGACGCTCGGCCAGGGTGGCGGCGGATAGTGCTGTTCGAATGCGTAATTGGGCACAATCCGTGTTGAAATCGCCATCAACCGTGTGTATGCCTTCCAGTTCGTGCAGATCCTGCTTGAGTTTCAGATAAGCCTCGAAGTTTAACGGGCTGGCTAGCAGCTCGATGTTTCCACCGGCGGAGATTTGCATCGACCACTGTTCCATGACCGCTTCGTACAGTTTTGTGGCCAGCGCGGGTGGGCGTGGGGCATTATTATCGAGAGGGAAGGTGGCTTCCACGAGTGCTTCGCGCGCGGCCTGGGGGCTGAACTCGTTCCGCGCGCGGACGCCCCGCCGCGTGGAGGGTACCGACTCGCTGGCCAGCAGTTGCCCCGTGTCGGTGTAGTAGATGCGTGCCTGCACATCGCAGTTGTAAAAGGCCGCCGGGATCTGTCCGTGGATATTTTCGAGGCCGGCGCGGTCGGCGTTGGCCGTGCCGCGGATGAGGATATGTGCGCCGGCCTGGCGGGCCATCTGTTGCAGCCGGGAGAGGTTCCGGCGGTCACGGATGTCAGTAGCTTCAGGGGGGGACGGCGCGCCCAGTGCCTGGTGCGTAACCAGATCGAAGCCAATCTTGATGAACATCTGCTCGATGCGGCTCTCGACGATGGAATCGGGTTGCGGATGGCCGTCGATGCGCTCGTCGATCCAGACCATGATCTTGGGGCGGCCGATCTGATCGAGCAGGTTGCGCACCTCGCCCCAGGTGGCCGCCACGGTATCCGGGCGTACCACGGCCTCGATGGTCAGGCGATAGGCGCCGCCGGCGGTGGGTTGTGCTTCAATGACGCGGTAGTCGCTGATAATGCCGGCGGCGCGGCTGTATATCGTGTCACGGACCAGCACGAAATCCTGGGTCTGTGAGTAAGATGCTATCTGTACGCCAGCCCCCTGTTCCAGGGCGCGGCGCAGGGCCTGCTTGAGCGCATCGTCTTGGTTATAGCCTTCGGCGGTGACGAGCACGGTTTTGCTAGCGGTGGGTGATAAGCTCTGTTGTTGCTGTTTATGCTGCTCGTCGAGTGCCCCGGCGATTGGCGTGGTGGCCAGCAGTATGGCGATGGTCAGGATGCCAGCAAATTCTTTTCTCATGGTGCCTTCTCTTCCGAGGGGCGGGTGGTTGGCGGCTCGGCGGGCAGATCAACCTCTATTCTTTCCATCCCACGGCGCAGGATCCACCAGAGACGCCGGAGGGGGAGTTCAATGGGAACCTCAAGGATACCAGCGGTGGTCTTCGCGGGCCCGGCCAGACGCGTACTACCGAGGAAGATGATAACGTCATCTTTCAACTCGTCGTGATATCCGAGGAACTGTTCGACGGTCACGTTGTCCTTAATGATGAGGGCCTCGACCTGTTGCCGCAGGCGGTCAATCCCGTCCAGTCGGGCGGCCTCGATCTGATCGGCTTCGTTCAAGGGGTGTGCATCATGGGGCTCAAAGCGCCCACGGGCTTGTATTCGTTGGGTGATCCAGGTGGGCGCGTCAAGCTCGATGGTCTGATAGCGAGTTCGCAGAATGGCGCTTGTCGGCGGGATTGCCAGACCGGTGGCGGTGATTTCCGTCACGCCGGAGAGCAGGGCCATACCGCGAAAATCCGCGACGTGAAAGAGGTCGCCCTGGTAGTGTTTCTGGTGGACCTCGGTCAGGATGCGGATCAACTCGAGCATGCTGATGCGTGCCGTACCCACCGCGACCTGATCGAGTTCCAGGGAGATATTCACCTCGGCGACGCGCTCGAAGGCTTGAAGCACCGCGTTTTCAACCGTGTCACTGGCGTCGAGAAATTCGCGCAGGTGATGAGCATTGGTAACCGGCAATTGGGCGGCGCGGGCGAGCAGGGCATAACGGGCATCGGCCTCGGCGGCGCGGCGGACCACTTCGAGGCCCTCAAAGGTGACATCCTCCCAGCCCGCGGGTTTGCGTGAGCGACTTTTCTCACTCCAGTCGGCGGTGCCGGCGCCCCAGAGGACGGGCCAGCGCTGCACGATGCGGCGAAGCATATCTGGATCCAGGGCATCGCTCTCGCGGGCCGGATACGCTCGCCGCAGGCGTTGTAACTGTTCAAGCAGTACCGTTGATTCCAGGCGTGTATCGACGTCCGCGCTGCCATCGGAGTAGAAGCGTGTGGTGCCGTAACCCGGTTGCGATCGGATCCAGAGTCGTAAAGCACGATCGCGGGGCACTTCGCGGGCAGCCCACTGGCCCAGAGTCACTTGATCCGTGATGGGTTGGGTGTATACCTGTTGGAGCAGATCCGCTCGTGCCCGGGCCCGGGCCAGGCGCTCGATATATCCGCGTTGCTGGGGGGACAGTCCACGGGGTCCTTGCGCCTGAGCGGCAGAGCCGGCAAAGCCGAGCAGAATCGTTACCAGGAGCAAAATGCGGCGGTGGTGGGGCACGACAATCTGATCCTTCATATTCAGCGGCGGCGGGATGCGAAGTAGTGACGGACTCATGGCGTGGATGATACGCTTATTCGACGATCATCTCACCGGGCTGTTCCTCGACGACTTCACTTTCGCGGTGCACTTCGATCACGGTGGTCTTGCGTTTTTCCTGTTTGGCGCAGCTTGTCAGCACGCCGAGGGCCAGACCACAGGCCGTCAACAGCAAGATCGCGATGATTTTTCTACTCATGTTTATTCTCCATGCGGGCGCTGGCCCGTGAAATTGCGGTACGGGACGGGATGTCAATGGCTTTGCCGTTGCAGCTCGTCGTTGACGATGTCCCAGACACGCGCCCCGGGTAGGACGATGGTCACCAGGGCGGCATCGGTGGTAAAACTGGTTTTTACGACGAAAGCATCGACCACCACGCTGTCAACCAGGACGGCAATATGTTCGTGTTGGGTCACCAAGTCGCGTACGTAGGTGTCCGCCTGGATCGGCAGGCCGGCAATCTGTTCGGCCAGGCGACGGCGGGCGTTCATCTCGGCCACGCGGGCGGCCCGCAGCTTGCCCTGGGGGCTGTCCATGGCCGGGTCGGAGCCCTGGCCCTCGATTTCCAGGGTGCGCAGCGACCACTCGGGCATATTCAATTGTCCGGTTTGGATGTGCTGGCGGATGAAACGTGGATTCGGAATTCCCAGGCCGGTGGCTTCGAAGTCCCTTTTTACGACCGTCCTGACGACGTTCTCGATGTCCACACTCTTGATGTCGTCGCCGCGGTAGTACCGGCTGTGCAGCTTTTTGACGGTGGATACAACTTGTTCGGTCGGGACGACGAAGACACACTCGGCGATTAGTTCATCGTGATGGTAGTAACAGACTTTCTCCTGGGCGCCTTTCAGGAACTCGTTCATCTCGGTCATGATGGTGTCGCTCTCCATGACGAAATCGCGCACGGTGGTCTGGGAGGTCAGGCGCAGGCCCTTGATGCGTTCGGCGAGGTGACGATAGGCGTCCAGTTCGGCGGCGCGTTTGGCCGACAGGCGGGCCTGGGCCCCAATGCGGTGCCAGATCTCGGGGATCGGGGGCTGGTGGCCACCAGGCGCTGGACCCAGCAGCTCAATTACGCCGGCCGGCAAGCCGGGAGGCAGGTCCGGGCGCGGAGCACCCATGCCGATGACCTTGATCACGTTTTTATTGATCCGGGTGGTCATGGCCTCGAAATCGCTGGTGGTGATGTTGTCGCCGCGATAGTGTTGGCTGTGGGCCGTACGGAGGGCCTCGACCACCTTGGCGACGGTAACTTCGGCGGGCACCTCGCATGAGCCGTCAGCGTACCAGTGCGGGGCGCCCAGCCGGACACCTTTCACGATCGTGTCGACGTCGGCGCGGATGTCATCCGATTCGGTGACGAAGTCCTGTACGTAGGTGCGTGAGTTAATTTGCAGGCCATAGACCGCTTCGGCCAGCTTGCGGTAAGCATCGGCCTGGGCGGCGCGCTCGGCCAGGAGTTTTTGCTGCTCGGCGTCCACGCTTTGGGCACAGACCGCGGGCAGCAACCACAACGTCGCCAGAATGATAAATCCAGCGGTACGCATCGTTTGTCCTTTCCGTTTAATCCCAGATCGCCACATTCCAGCCAGACCGGGGCCGGAGGTGGGCCACATATTCTTTGGACAATACCTATCGGCCGAGGTTAGCCGGCCTTCGCAAGGTAGCATACCGCAAGGCTGGATTGACAGCATCATTCAACCGGAAGCTTTGTGGAGCAGCGCGGGCGGGTTATAGTGTCGCCCGTCGGGGAAGGCAGGTTTTGCGAAGGCCGGCGAGGAGTCTGGATGGCCGGAAGCGCTAATACGTTCAAGCATCAGGATTGGCACGGGCGCATTGACGAGCTGGGTCGTACGCGCCCCGACGTGGTGCTCATGGCGCCGTATATGGTCTATCTGCTGCTGCTGGGGCTGGTTAGCCTTCTGCCGCCGACCTGGCACTGGCTGGCCATCAGTCTGCGGGGAGTGGGCGCGTTGTATGTGGTCTGGCTGCTGCGGAGGCATTTGCCGCCCTGGGGTCGGCCATACTGGTTGATCGCCATTCCGGCGGGCTTTTTCGCGGCGTGGTTGTGGTACGCCGGCCAATATATGTTTGAGGGTTTGGGTTTGGGTGGCAGATTGCCGCTGTATCCGGGCGAGTTGGAAGTGGTTGACCCGCGGGACGCCTTGGGATCCTACAAGCTGTTCTGGGCGACCACCTCGTTGCGCGTCACCGTGGCGATTACAGTGGTTCCGGTAGTGGAGGAACTGTTCTGGCGGGCGTTTCTGCTACGGGCGCTGATCAACTGGCATGACTTTGACCGGATTCCGCTGGGGAAGTTTGCGTGGATTTCCTTCCTGGGCACGTCACTGCTGTCAACGCTACAACACCCGGACAATTGGGCCGTCAGCATCCTGTGCTGGTTGTTCTACAACGCGCTGTTCTGCTGGACGCGCAGTATCCTGTGCCTGGTGATCGTGCATGGCATTACGAACCTGGTGCTGTATTTCCACGTCGTACGTGTCGGTGATTGGAGCTTCTGGTGATTTAGTGGCGCGAGGTGTGGCTTCGCGCGGCCGGGGAGGATGACGCATGCCTATTTATAGAATGATGTTGTTGCTGGCGGGACTGTGGTGCGCGGTTTCCATGGTCGCAGCGCAAGAGCCCTCCAAAAACCTGGATTTTGAAGAAGGGGCAGTTGATCAACCGCCACCCGGTTGGTTAGTTCCAACCGCGGATTATACAGCGATTACAACCGAAGCTCGGCCGCACCAGGGTCGCCGCTGCGCGCGCCTGAGCAACGATAAAGCGGATAGTCCGGCGCCGTTTGGCAACCTGATGCGGTCAGTTGATGCG
>JBDRDH010000138.1:0-75377 GCA_043820985.1 Planctomycetota bacterium | reverse complement strand
GGCCGTGCGACTGTGGCGGTAACGATTACCGCGGCGACTCGAACTGCCTGGGTGACGGCGTCGATGCCTACGATATTGACGCGTTCATCATCGCGGTAGGCTCCGCCGGCGACTGGCTGGGAGCTTATAGTTGCGATTACTTCTGTGCCAACGACATCAACTGCGATGGCGATGTCAATTCGTATGACATTGACTGGTTCATCCAGTGTGTTGGCAACGGCTACTGCCAGTCGTGCCCATAGGCCAGTACTTAGCGGTAGGGCAAAGTTTCACTTTGCCCCTGGGCCAGTGCCCGTAAGGACTGGCCAAGTGTGATATCCCACGGGGCGCCGTTACCAACCGGTGGCGGTGCCCCGTTTCAATTCGGGTCGCTCAAGCATATAGAGTGCGTATCGGTGTCAAGTAAGTCCGCGTTCCAGCAGGGCCGCCAAGGCTATCCGAAACCAGGGCGTATATACATGGGGCTGGCGCGCCAGGTCGCGTACAAGCTCATCAACCGCGGCCCAACGGAACATATCCGCCTCCGACGGATTGATCCGGGGATCCCGGTCATGGGAACCCAGCAGAACGTGGTCGTACTCGTGCTCGGTGAGGCCGGTGTGGTCATCCGTCGCATGATAGACAAAGCTTAAGACCGGGCGCAACTCGGTCACAAAACCCATCTCTTGTTGTAACTTGCGGCACGCGGCGTCCAGCAGTAACTCGCCGGGACGAGGATGACTACAACAGGTGTTGGCCCACAACCCGGCGTAATGATACTTGGTCGGAGCCCGGCGCTGGATCAGCAGACGACCAGCCGTGTCGAAGATAAAAATTGAAAAGGCCCGATGGAGCTGGCCGCCCTGCTGGTGAGCACGTAGCTTTTCCGCGGTGCCGATCTCGTTATCCCGCTCGTCGACCAGGACAACGTACTCAGTCATGGCTTCATTTGTTGGCGTAACCATCGGCGTAGACGCTCCAGTCCTTCATCGATCGATATTCGAGGTTCGTAGCCCAACTCGCGCCGGGCGGCGGTCAGGTCAAACCAGTGCGCCGTCGCCAGTTCATTCGCCACAAACCGCGTCATGCGCGGCTCGGACTTGATCCGCAATACACCATATACAAACTCCAACGCCGCGCCGGCGACGATCGCGGTCCGCTTGGAAACACGGCGGCCGACCGGCGACAAACCCGCGGTGTCCAATATGCGATTGATCAATTCCCATAGCGGCAGCGGTTCACCATTCGCGATGAAGTATGCCCGGCCGGCGGCTTCTGGGTTACTTTCGAGCGCGTTGGCCGCCAATACGTGCGCCATGGCGGCGTTGTCGATATAGGTTGCGTCGACCTTGTTCAGCCCATTGCCCACACGCCGCAACTTGCCGGCTCGCGCCTGGGCGATCAGGCGCGGCACGATGTGATTGTCGCGCGGCCCCCAGATTAGATGTGGCCGCAATGCCAGCGTGCGCAATTCGGCGCCATTAGCCGCCAATACCCGCCGCTCGGCGACAGCCTTGGTCGCGCTGTAGTGCGAATGGTACTTCGCCGGATACGGCAACGACTCGTCGCCGCCCTCGATGTCGCGACCGTCAAAGACCACGCTCGGGCTGCTGGTGTACACCAGCCGACGAACACCCTGTGCCCGGCACGCGTCCAGCACGTTCTCTGTACCGATCACGTTTGGGGCGTGGTACTCCTCGTACCTGCCCCACACTCCCGGCCGCGCCGCGGCGTGAAAGACGACATCACAATCCGCACAAGCCCGCCTGACCGCATCCGCATCGGCCAGGTCGCCGCGAAGCACCTCTACACCAAGCGCGCGCAGCTCCGGATAATCGCCGCGCGAATAGCTGCGCACGCTGTCACCGCGCGCCAGTAACTGCTCGACAACCGCCCGCCCCAGAAAACCACCCCCGCCGGTAACCAGCGTTTTAATCGGCGTATGAACTGCCCGATCGCCGCCGATGTTCATTTCACTCGCTCCGCGGCCCAGACCGCCAGCTTCTCGCGGAAGATCTTGGCGTTGTGCCGTACGTCGACCGGGAACGCGTCGTGAAACAAAATCGTTTGAATGTCGCGCGTCAGGTCATTCGCCGCCCCCAGTTCAAGCAATTCGCGTTTGATCTGCTCGCGATCGCCGGTTCGCGCGTCGGCCTCCAACTCCACACATAACACCGGCCGTGATTCGCCTGGCGTGCCCACACCCACAAGCGCTGTCCGAAATACACGCGGATGCTGATTGAAGATCGCCTCGCAAGGAACCGTGAAAAGCAAGCCATCGGGCGTCTTCACGCGATGCGCCTTACGCCCGCAGAACCACAAGCGGCCCTGTTCGTCGAGATAGCCCACGTCACCCATGCGGTGCCAGATGCGCCCTTCCGCGTCGTCCTGAATCTTCGCCGCCGCGTTGGCCGCGGGCTGCTCGAAGTACTCGCGTGTGACGACCGGCCCGCGCACCGCGATCTCACCGATCTGCCCCGCCGGCAGTTCACACGCATCGACCCAGGTCGCAATCGGCTCGTCGGTGATCTCAATAATCCGTACATCCATGCCGGGGAGCGCGCGCCCCACACAAGTCCCACCGCCGGCGGCCGTACGCTCCGCCGTTTCACCGAGAATCTCACCGTCGGCGATATCGGTCACCGGTAGCGACTCAGTTGCCCCGTACGGCGTATGCACCGCGGCATCGTCCGCCAGCATCTTGCGCAGTGATGCCAACAGCGCTGGCGGAATCGGCGCCCCCGCCGTGATGATCCGCTTGAGTGACGGCACCTGTACCCCCGTCGCTTCACCATGTGCGGCCAGCCGTCGCAGCAACGCCGGCGAACCGAACATGTGCGAGCAGCCCTGGTTGTGAATCGCCTCGACCAGCTTGACCGGATCGGCCGCGCCCGGCCGCGTGGCGTCCATGTCCGGAATCACCGCCGTCATGCCCAACGCCGCGTCGAATAGCGCGAACAGCGGAAACGTTGCCAGATCGATTTCCTCCGGCGAGTAGCCGTAATGCGATTGCAGGTAGCGCACCTGCGCATCGAACATCCCGTGTTCGTAGATCACGCCCTTGGGCGGACCGGTGCTGCCGCTGGTGAACAGGATCGCGGCCTGCTCGTCCGGCCGCGTCGGGGCGGCGACGTACGGCTCGCATGTTTCGGCCCGCACGTCCGATACGTGCAATCCACCCCAGAAGTAACGTGTGCCGACCGTGACGGCGACGCGCACTGAACGGAACGCGCTTCGATACAGCGTACGCAACACGTGCGCCAGCGGAATGCCGATGAACGCCTCGGCCCGCACCGAAGCCAGGCACTTGACCAGGTTCTGCCGCCCGATGCCCGGATCGATCAGCACCGGCACGGCCCCGATCTTGAACAGGGCAAACGCCAGCGCGAAGAACTCCAGACTCGGGCGCACCATCAGAATCGTACGCATGCCGCGCGTCAGCCCCGCCCGCTCCAGACCGCGCGCGTACCGATCGGTCTCCCGCTCAAGTTGCTCGAACGTCAGGTGCGTGTACGCCACGCGGTCATACGCATCGCGCCCCACCGGACAAACCACTGCCCGCTTGTGCGGATAACGCTCCGCCATCCGCGTCAGATGTTCGGCGATGTTTACCGCGTCGCTCATACCGCGGTCTCCGTATGAGCTTCGTCGCGCGTATCTGTCGAGGTTTTTGCCAGAAAATCCCGCACCAGCCCGATTACCTCATCGCGCGCGTCTTCCAACACGTAATGCCCGGCGTCGGCGAACATGTGTGCATCCGCATCAGGGAAACGCCGACGCCATTCCGCCAGAAACTCGGCGTCAAACACGAAGTCACGCATGCCCCAGCAGATCAGCATTGGGATATCAGCCAGTTCGTGTAAATGTTCCTGGGTCCACTTGGCTAGTTCGTAGCTGCGGTCGCCGGATTTGAGCGGAATATCCTGTACGAAACGCAGAGTGGCGCGGCGGTTCTGCCAGGTGTCATACGGCGCGAGCAAGCCCGCCCGTACCGCGGGCGCAAGCGGCCGGCAAGCGGCCATATGTGCGGCGCCGCGCGCGAAAACATTCAGCCCCTGCACCAGCAGCTTCGGCACTAACGGCATCCGGCGAATCAACCAAAGCTGCCAGGGCAAACGCTTACCCAGCGGCAACATAAACGCCGCCGTGTTGAGCACTACTACGCGCGCGATGCGTTCGCGCTGGCGCAGGGCGGCGGTCAATCCGATCATGCCACCCCAGTCGTGCACCACGAGCGTGATGTTTCGCAGATCGAGCGTGTCGAGCAACGCTTCCAGATCAGCCACTCGTCGTTCGAGCACGTACTCGTAGGCATCTTCGCCGGGCTTGTCCGACAGGCCGCAGCCGATGTGGTCGGGCGCGATGATCCGGTGCGATCCACGCAACGCCTTGATCAACTCGCGATAGTAGAACGACCAGGTCGGATTGCCATGCACACAAACCACCGGCGAGCCCGTGCCCTCATCAACGTAGTGATAGCGCAAACCACCCCGCTCGAGCCAGTGACTCTCAAACGGGTACAGGTCGGGATTCACTTTCACTTCAATGCCCATGAACACCGGTGATCCTATGGATCACATCAACACTACATGCTCCAGTTGACCGGTTACAAACCGGTCCCACATGCTGTCTCCACACAGATGACCGGTTACAAACCGATCCCACAGTGCTGTGTCCATGCAACTGACCGGTTGGAAACCGGTCCCACATTGCTGTCACCACTCCACCCCCAACATGACGCAATTCAGGCCGCTGCCGATCCCCAGAAAACCAACCCGGTCGCCGGGTTGCAAGAACTCGCGCTCTTCGGCGATGGCGGCCGTGATCGGTAATGACACGGTGCCGATGTTGCCGAGATATGGATATGTCGAGAAATCCCGCTCCGCCGGTATGCCCAGCGATTTGAGAATCGCGTCACGATTGGCTGTGCCAACCTGGTGGCAGATCGTCTTGTCGACGCCGTCTGGCCAACAGAGTTCCACCACAAAATCGCGCCAGGTCTCAATGCCGAGTTGCACGCCGTTTTCGAGCACTTCAATCGCGTGCGTTTCCATGACCGTCGGCGCGCTCGAAGGAATCCCCGTGTCCGGTCCCCAGCGGCAGAGCCGGTGATGCCGCGCGGCACTGCGAGTTACCCCGCCAAGCATCAGCCTACGGCCGGGACGCGTCAGCGAGGTATCCGCCAGCACTACCGCGACGGCCCCGGATCCGCCGGTGAGCGTGGCCAGGGTAATCTTGAAGCGTTCCATGTCCGGCTGGGCCAGCAGACGCTCGATCATGGTATCAACGATCTGCCGGGCCGATTCACACGATACGACCATACCAGCCCGAATCTGGCCCAACTCAATCGCATTGGCGATCTGTACCATGCCGTTCACGACACCCAGGCAGGCGTTGGACACGTCGTACACCTGGGTGTGGCCCGAGAGACCCAGCCCATCAGCAACGGCGCAAGCGGTGGCGGGTTCCAGGTTGTCGCGGCACACGCCGCCATAGATCAGCAGGCCAATATCCTCCACCTGCACGGCCGCGGTAGCCAAAGCTTTTCGGGCGGCCCGCAAGGCGCCATCGGCCATGCCCTGCCCCGGATTCCAGAAGCGACGTTCACGAATGCCGCTCAAGGCCGCGATCTGCCCAGGGGGTATGCGCAGGGCTTTGTAGACCGGCGCGATGCGGTCGTCGAGGGCCGCCGATGTAATCACATTAGGGGCCAGCTCATAGCCGAAAGAGTCAATGGCAACGCGAGTGTAGCGCATAAGTGATTTATTCCGTGGGTACCAACCTGATTCCGAAGTTGAGCATCTCGTAGATGTACTTGCCATCCACCTTTAGAAAACCGTCGGCCTTTAATGTCGGCCGCGGGCCGTCCTGAATGTCCGTGATGACGGCCTCGACTTCGACACGCTGATTGCTCGGGACAATCTGCCCGCGATAGACCCACTCGTGCCGCTGGCCAACCGTAATTGGCTCGAAACGATGCGTCGCTCCCAATTTGTCGCCCCAGCGCCGCGTCGCGACGAACTTCAACAACTGCTGGAACGACTCCAGTCCCAGCGAGCCGGGACACACCGGATCCTGATAGAAATGGGCCTTGAAGAACCATTCACCCGGATCGACCTGCTTTACCCCGCGCACGAAGCCCAGGCCGCGCGGGCCGCCATCGGGAATGAAGCTGTCAATCTCGTCGATCATAGACCAAGCTGTCGCGGGTAGATGCAGCCCATCCGCGGGCCCCTTCGCCCTCTCGTCCGGCGTCAAGGGCGCGCCGCGCTCCAGTATGCAGTGCTCGGCCCTCCGCGGTTCTGCCTCATTCGGCACATACGCCCGCTCAGCCGCTCCGCGCAGGCCAACCTGATCGGCCAGGGCCGCGTCGGAGAAGAAGCCGAAATATGTATCCCCGTCGTAGACCAACCGCCCGCCTTGCCAGATCCGCATCGCGAACTTCTCGATGATCATGCCACCGGCTTCGGAGACGTCCGTGATGCGCACGCGCATCGTCAACGTGCCTGACTCGGGAAACACCTCGCGCCACAGCGTGCCCGAACCGCCCAGGTTGCGGAAACGCGTGTCAACGTCGCTATGCAGCGCCGAACCCAGGTACGCCGCCAGCCAGCCGCACGGTTGCAGGGCCGCCTCCAGTAACGCCGCGTACGGCATCGAACGCTGCCGGTTGGCCCCGAAATACCACGCATCGGGCGGCACGTCGTACTGTGCCTCGATCCAACCACCCGCTTCAAGTTGCCACGCCTCGGCGTGGATTTCGGTGATGCGATCGAGGAACATGAACGGGGGACCCGGCAGCCGCGCGATACGCCGCTCGCCGTCGAACACGCGATATGGCTCGCCAAAGCCCTCGGAGGGTTTGCCAACAGCGAATGCCAAAATACGGTCCGTGTTGAAGAGCGCGGCCTTGCGGTCGGACCCCGGCAGACTCGCACCGATTGGACAGCTCAACGGCGACCGCCTGCGCCAGGTCGCCTCAATCCACTCCCGTGTCAGTCCGGTCAGCTTGAGCGACATATCGGTGAACCGCACGATACGCTCGCCATCGGCATACATGAACGCATCGGCGATCACGTATGGCTCAGGACCGTAGCCGAGTTCCTTGACCTGCACCTCGTACGTTACGACCCTGGTCCGCGGCGTGACCGGCCCGCGACACTTCATCTTGCACGGCGTCTCCAGCACCGGCTCGTAGCTGACGCCCGCCTGCTCGCCAACCCAGCCCATCCGCAGCAGGAAGATGCGCAACGTATGCTCACAGCAGTTGTACATCAGCGTGCCGGGCATGACCATGTCGTCAACGAAGTGGCACGTCAGGAACCAGTCATCCGGGTGCACGTCGGCTTCGGCCTTGATCGAGCCGAGCCCATAGCGGCCACCACCCGGATCCAATTCGACGACGCGATGGGCCAGCCGCATGCGCCCGCCCGGAATGCGTAGTGGATCCTCGATCGGCAAATTGGCAAACAACGGGCCGAAGCAGCCCGCCAGGTCACCAGCGCGTAAGGCGTCGAGCTGCGCTTCGCTGTACGCCTCGACCGTCATCGGTACCAGGTCGTGCCAATCTTCACAGCGCCGCCCGGCCGCCGGGGCGCGCTCTTCCGGCGTCAGGGCAATGCCACCCGACTCGGCCACTTCCTGCTCGGTGAAGAAGCCCGCGCACCCGCCGGTCATGGTCAATAGCGGCTGGCCGGCGATGGTCGCCTCGTAGCGGAAGAAGAACAGGTACGTATCGCCGCGCTTGACGAACTTGTCGAGCGCGATGTCGTACCGGATCGTTTCACCCGGCCGTGGCAGGCCGCGATGGAAGCTGATCGTCGCGTCCAGCAGGCGGTACGTCCGCGTGCCCTTCACGGCCAGGTCGATGCCCAGATACGAACACAGGAACAAGTCCGCCTGGCCGGCTTCGACCGCGATGCACACCGGGGCACACTCGCCATCCAGATACCACGCCCCAGGATGCACGTCGTGCTCGGTGACAATCGTGCCCGCGGTCAGCGAGCCCGGCTCGCCCGAGATCGCCGTGATGCGCTCGACCAGCATCAACGGCTCATCCGGCAAGCGCACGCGCTGCGCGTACGTATCGACTTCGGCGAACTTCGGCCCCAGCACGTTGGCAATCGATCCAATCGCGAATTCCATGCACTGCTCACGCGAGAAGACCACCGGCGTTGTAGCTGCCGGCGCCGCGCGCGCCTCCAGCGAGAACCCGACGCCGCCGGCAGTCATGGCTTCCAACAGCCGCGCCTGTAGCTGCAAAGCTGATCCCATGCCCGTTGTGGCCGTCTGAGAAAATCGTAGGAACGCGTCATGCGCCGCGGCCGTCGCCCCCGCCGACTGCACCACGCCACGCGCTAACTCCACCACCTCGCGCGCTACCGGCGTACTCACCGGTTCGGCGAAGGTTGCCGCCGGTTGTGGCTTCTCAACCGACCGCGCTGGCAGCCGGGGCCGGGGCGGCGGCGATCCGGTCCTGACTGTGATATATCGCCGCGCGTCGCGCTCCGTGTCGGACGGCTCATGCCCGATGACACATGTCGGCTCGCCGTACAGCCGCGCCAGATCGGGTACGGCCCGCTGCGCCACCAGGGCCGCCATCAGCCTGAGCACCGGCAGCACCTCGTCCGCGCCGCCCGTACTGGCCGACTGGACCAGATGTGGTCGCCCATCGAGAATCTTCCCGATCATCCGGCTGCACGAAGCCTGCGGCCCGACTTCGACGAACAACCGCACCCCGTCGGCGTACGCCTGCTCGATCAACTTCGGAAAGTCAAAGCCGTCCAGTGCCTGCTCAGTGATCGACGCGGCCGCACTTTCGCTTGTGACCTCATACGCCGCGGCGCGCGCGGCGCTATAGAAGCGGACATCGCGCGGCGGTGTTGCCCGCAGCCAATGCAGGTCGTGGTATGCGTCCTCGACGTCGCGGGCGATTTCGCAATGCACCGTGGACGCGCCTTCCAAGGCGTGCGCCTCACAGCGGAGTCGCTCAATGATAGTCTCGACCTTCGCCCGCCGCCCGCCGATCACGCACTCGTTGGGCGCATTGCTGATCAGCAGATAGACCTGCTTGAACCGGCGTAGCGCCTGGCGCACCTCCTCCGCCGACCGATTAACCACGACCACTTGCCAGTCAACCGCCACGCGAGCGGGCAGTTTCCAGACACGCCGCGCCGCGGCACACTCACCGGCCAATTCGTTGCGAAACAGGGGCGAAGTTGTCATCCGGCGAAACATCTCGTCGCGCTCCGGCCAGGCCCGCAACGCAAACAGGCTCGTGGTTTCCCCCAGGCTGTACCCCAGCGCCGCCGTCGGCTTGACTCCGAACTGCCGCAAGAGATCGCTGATGACGATGCCGTATGCCACCTGCCCCATGATCATCCGGACCATGTGTGTTGCGATATCCTCCGCGGCCGCCGGCTGCCAACCAGGTCGCCAGTCGCAGCGCCACGGCACGTACCAGCGCGGCATGAGCTGGCTCGCCAGCCGCTCCGTGCACGAGTCCAGGCCGCGCAGCACCTCCGGCCATTGCACGCCGATCTCGCGCCCCATCCCCACGTAGTGGTTGCCCGAGCCGGGGAACACGAAAGCCAACTCACCCACCGTGCCCAACGGACACGGTGCGTAATACACACCGTCCTGGCCGGTCAACGGCTGCTCGGGATCATGCTCCAACACCTGCTTCGTCCGCGCCACCGTCAGGCGCAATCGTGCGACGTCGTCGGACACAAACGTCACCGCCCGCCGCGCGCCGGCCGCGGTTTCCGACTGGCTCGCAAACCACATTCGCGCCGCGCCCTCGCTTGACCTGTGCGGCCCCGCCAGCATTTCCGCCAGCCGCTCCAGCTCCGCCCGCAGACCGTCAACATCGTCTGCCGCCGCCGCGAATATCGCCTGTCGCCGGGTACCCAGCGGCTGCCGACGCTCCACGGCGTGCGCGTCCGGCGCGCGCGCGATCCCTTCCAGCACGACATGCATGCACGTGCCGTCCAGCGACATCGAACTGACGCCCGCGCGGCGCGGACCATCCACGCGGTCCCGCAACCAGGCCTGTGCCTCACGCGGCATGTGATACCCGGCTACGCCCCACTCCACACCGTTCGGTGCCCGTTCATAGCCACGCAGTGGTGGAATAACCTCGTGGAACAAACACAACGCCGCCCTCACCAACGCCGCCATCCCCGCCGCCGCCCCCGTCTGCCCGATGGTTGGCACGATCGAGCCCAAAGCACACGGCAAATCGGTGGAACGCCCCATGGCAATCAATGCTCGCGCTTCGGCGGAATCCTCGACCGGATCGCCGCTACCATTTGTTTCAATGTAGCTGACCGCGCTCGGTGCCAGGCCGGCATCGTTGTGCGCCCGGCGTAGCGCCGATTCATACGTCCGCGCTCTTGGTTCATCTGGCTTATCGCCGCCGGCCGCCCCCACGCCGCGCACAACCGCGTAAATCCGATCGCCATCGCGCTTCGCATCCGCCAGCCGCTTGAGCACGACCGCCGCGGCTCCCTCCCCGACCGCCGGCCCGTCGGCCCGCGCATCGAATGGGCGCGTAGTCCCCGCGCGTGTGAACGGCCGCCGTGCCTGCCGTGTCACGACCGCGCGCATATCGCCTGCCAGATCCACGGCGCCCACCACCGCGCGGTCCAGCTCATGTTGTTGCAAGGCTCGCAGGGCAACTTCCAGCGCCCGCAATCCGGAGGTCTCCCCGCCCGACAGCGCGAAGCTCACGCCACCAAACTTGAATTCGCGCGCGATCCGGCTGGCGATCGTGCTCCCCAATGAGCCCAGCACGCGCGTCGCGTTCAGCGCCGGCCCGGCCTGCTCGCGAAGTTCTGCAACCCACGTGTCCAACTCCGCTTTATCCAAATCCAGTCCCAACTGCCGAGCCCACTGCCGCGCCTGCGCCAGCAGCACCCAGCGCTGATGGTAGTTGGACGTGTTCAGATCAAGCCCCATGCCGATGATCGCCCCCGCGCGCGCATCGGCTTCACGCCCCGCCATGCCCGCGTCCGCGAGCGCCGCCGCCGCCACCTGCAACATCAACAACTGTTGTGGCAGAATCTGTTCGATCTCGCTCGGCGGTAGTTTGAACCGTCCCACCGGCATCGCCAGTTCATTGATGTACGCCCCTGGCAGTTCGCGCCCGTCCAGTCGCCGAGCCGCCAACTCATCACACCCGCGCCAACGCTCGGCTGGCCGTGGTCCGACCGCGGTCGCGCCGCTGAGCACGAGTTCCTGAAACGCCCGCAATGATTCCGCGCCACCGAAGTGCGCCGCCAGCCCCACGACCGCCACTGGCTCGGCGTCGGAGCGTACTGGCAACGACGTAACTTCCTCGCAATTACTCAGTTTCGGATCCCACTCTTCCACCAACACATGCGCGTTGATCCCACCGAAACCAAACGCGCTGATCCCCACCCGCCGCGGTGTCTGCTCATCCCGCCGCTCCCACGGCGCATTCTCGGTCTGCACGCGAAACGGACTATCGGCGAGTTCAATGCCCGGCGCCGGTGTTTCATATCCCAGGCTAGCCGGCAACTGGCGCGCTCGCAGAGCCAGCAGCATCTTGATTAACCCCGCCGCGCCCGCCGCCGTCAGCAGATGGCCGACCATCGACTTGACCGCCCCCAACGCACATTGCGCTGCCCGCCACTCCTGCCCTGCCCACAGCGCCCGCAGGCTGGATATCTCGACTGCGTCACCCAGCGGTGTACCCGTCCCGTGGCACTCGATATAGTCCACCGCCGGCGGCTGCCACCCGGCCTGCTCGTAGGCCGCCCGCATGGCCCGCAACTGGCCTTCGGAATCCGCCGCTAGCAAACTACCGGCGATGTCGTTCGACAATCCGATCCCCCGGATCACGCCGTAGATGCGATCGCCGTCACTCACGGCATCGGCCAGCCGCTTGAGCAGTACGATCCCCGCGCCTTCCCCGACGACCAAGCCATCCGCCGCGGTGTCAAAGGGCCGGCACTCGCCCGACGGCGACAGCGCCTGCAACAGCCCGAAACCCATCTGCGTATACAGACACTCCGGCCGCGAGACGCCGCCGGCCAGCATCGCATCCGCCCGCCCGGTCTGTAGTTCGTCGCACGCCAGCTTGAGCGCGTATAAGCTCGAAGCGCACGCCGCATCCAACGTATACGCCCCGCCGCCCAATCCCAGCCCCGCCGCCAGCAATCCCGCCGGCAGCGCCGTCACCTGGCTGTTCAATGGCGACACGCACGTATGATCGGGCTCTACCCCCGGCAGCCGCTCGGCAAACGCGCGTCCCAGTATCTCGCGCGTCAACGCCGACGAACTGTCCGTCGGCAGCGCGATCGCGGCTAGAATCACGCCCACGCGGCTGTGATCCACCCCGTCCGTCACGCCGTCGCGCCAAGCCTGACGCCCAACGTGCAGGACCATGTGATACAGTAGATCCAGCCCACCCAGCAACTCGGGATCTATGTCCAGGCCCTCCGGATCGAGTTCGAAATCCTCGACGAAACAAGCTCGTTTAGAGAAGACCTTGTCCGGCCCGGGCTGTTCGTCGAACACGTCATCCGGATCGAGAATCCACCGTCCCGGCGGCACTTCACGCGTCGCGTTTACCTTGTTTACGATATTCCGCCAGAAGGCGTCCGGATCGGATGCGCCCGGAAAGAGCCCCCCCATGCCAACAATGGCGATTGGCGAACGAACGCCCATGCCGCGTTCTCCCGCCATCACGCACCAGTAGCCGAGCCGCGCTGTGCCATTTCTCCCAGAGATGGATTAACGATCCATTCACTGCGCTCCATGCGGGCCACGACCTGTCCGCCGCTGTCGGTGAAGGTGATGTCCGCCACCAGCCGCTGTGGATCCTGTTCGACCACTTCCAGAACCGCGGTCAGTTCCTCGCGCGGAAACGCCGACCGGTACTGGCTGTACCGCCCCACGCAACACGGCAATCCGATGCCGCCCAGGTGCTCGTGACACCACAGCAGCCCCAGTTGCAATCCGGCGTCCAGAACCAGCGGATCACCCAGCCACTCCGTCCGCGGCGGTTCACTCATCCAGTCAGTCGGTGCCGCCGCCGGTCTGACCACTCCTGAGATACCGCGCTTGGAGTGGCCCAACACACGTTCGATGCCATGGAAATCGGGCCCGTGGAACAGGACCTCGCGATACGCCGCCGCGATGTCGCGCGGATATGGCTCCAACTCCACTTCAGCGCGCTGCTCAAATGTCGGCGAATCAGGCAGATTATCCGTCAGCACCGCACGGGCACGAGCGTGAAGTGTTTCCTGTGATTTGTCTCCGCTGCGCAGCTCCACGTCCAGTTCGTACTGCTCGCCGTGACGCCTGGCCCGCGAAGTAACCACGCGCAGATCGCGCGGTCCGTTAGTCAATACCACGCCCTTGAGCACGCGCAGTTCATCAAACCCATGCAGCAACAGTCCCGGATTGCCGTGCAACGCTCCGTGTCCCAGCCACTCCAGCATTATCACGACCGGTAGTACCGGATGGCCACTGATGACGTGCGAGTTCAGGAACGTATGCCGGTCGATATCCAGCCGCCGCTCGAACGCCAGTGACATATCGCCATTACCGACCGTCCGGGTGGTCGCATTCTTCCGCGTCGGTTGCTCCGGCGGCACGTCAAACGGCACACCGATCATTACTTCAACCGCGCCACGCGGTGAGGTGCGGAGTTCGTCAACCAGTGCCTGTGCTCCGGCTTTCAGTGGAATCAAGCCGACACCCTGCCGCATGAATTCGCGCTTGAGCGTGGGCGTCACCATACCGCCGTCCCAGGCGCCCCAGTTGATCGATACCACTCGGCACTCCGGCCGCTGGACAGCCAGCCGTTGGGCCACCTTGTTCAACACCTCGTTCGCCATTGCGTAATCGGCCTGGCCCTGCCGGCCGAAGCGCCCACTCACCGATGAGAACAGCGCCAGTACTTTCAGATCGTCATGCGCGGTGGCCGCCAGCAGCCCCGCCAGCCCTTGCACCTTGGTATCGAAGACCCGGTCGAAGGCGTCAGTTGTTTTGTCCGCGATCAGGTGGTCCTCGATAACCCCGGCGCCATGTACGAGTCCCCGGATCGGTCCGGCGACCTGTCTGACTTCCTCGAACACGTTCTTCAGTTCGTCGGCCTGGCGTACGTCCACCTGCCGGTAGAGCACCTTTGCTCCCGTGGCGGATATGCGTTCCAGGTTGCGGGAGATCTCGCGATTGGCCATCAGCCGTTGATATGTGCTTTCCAGTTCGTTCGGCGTCAGTTTTTTGCCGTTAGAGGTGTTTTCCAACAGTGCTCGTTTGAGTGCCGATTCGGATTCCAGATCGACACTCCAGGCCGGTTCGGCCTTTGGAATGGGCGATCGTCCCAGCAGGACCAGCGTCAGGCGCTGACTTTCAGCCAGGGCCAGGGCCGTCTCGGCCGTCACTCCACGGGCGCCACCAGTGATCACAACTACATCGCCAGCGGCCAGGGGCAGTTCTCCAGGTGCGGGCGGCTCGATGACCAGTTCCAGACCACGCCGACCGGTCGCACTCAGGCCCACCTCGACCGGACCGTCTGTACCTAGTTCGTTCGAGATGGCGTTGCACATGCCGTCTAAATCGGACCAGTCGGCGTCCACGTCCAAGGATCGGCAACATACCGTCGGCCATTCATGGGCGGCGGTTTTCGCCAATCCGGCCAGGCCACCGCCTACCGCATCGAAAGACGCGCCGGTCAATCCGCCGGAGCCATCCAGGCGCGACACGGTCACCAGCAGCGCCCCGCCATTGGCGGCGGCGGCTTGCAGATCGCTCGCGAGCATCCGGGTGAGTAGGAAAGCCTGCTTCAGAAATTGCCGTGAGGATTCGGTGACGAGGTCTGTTTGACTGGCGTTCGTAGGAGCCAGCAAGATCAGCCCGCCAACCGGGACATCGCGCGTTTCAGTAATGGCTGTCGCCGGCTCGATTACGCGCGCCGGTATCCCGCTGGCAGCCATCCGTGCAACCAATGTCGCGGCCAACTCCGTACCGTCATTAGTTACCCAGATTTCATGTTCCGCCGCCACGACGGGTCTGGCCGACTCAACCGCTGGCAAATCAATCGTCCGCAACTCGCGCCGCTCCAGAGTCGTCGATTCGGACGCGATCTCGCTCGACGGCGCGGAATTCCGCGCCGGTGCTGGCTCCGTGGCAGGTGGAGGCTGCTCGGCCGGAGAGTCCATGTAGTCCAGGATGTTCCTTAGCGTTCGCAAACTGCCCATGTATTGCGAGTCGACCGTGCCCAGTTCTGGCAGCCGGCGCTGCACCGCTGACAGGATTTCCAGCCGTTTGATCGAGTCGATCCCGAGATCGGCTTCCATATCCATGTCCAGCTCAAGCATCTCCGCCGGGTAGCCGGTCAGCTCGGAGACGACCTCAAGCACCACCTGCTCGAAGTCAGACCGCGAGGTGCCGGCCACAGCCGAATCATCCGTGGAAGTTTCCTGGCTAGCATCCGCCGCGGTGGGAGTCCCCGTCTGGCCGCTTTTGAACTCAACAATCTCGCGGAGTGTTCGGAAGCGATCGGCATGCGCGCCGAGTTCTTTCGGCAGATCCGGCACGCGGGCGCGTAAGGCCGTCAGGATCTCCACGCGGCGCACGCGATCAATGCCGAGGTCAGACTCGAGATCCATGTCCAGATGAATTGTGCTGAGGGGAAATCCCGTCGTTTCGCTGACGGTTTGCAAGAGAGCGGATGCAAGTGGGCCGGACTCGCCATTGCCACCCGGCTCCGTGGTGAGAGCCTGTCCAGCCGGTGGCGTTATTGGCGCATTGGCTGGCGCGATCGGTATGGGGGGCCGGACTTCCAGCGACTCGCCGAGGGGTGGGGCAGGTACCGTGATGGCAACCGGCTCCGGAACCGCGGATGGTCCCACGGTCGGTGCGACCGGATGCTGAACCGGCAAGCCGGACACTGGCGCGCTCGTGGATGGCGTTAAGCCCAGGGTTCGCTCGACCAGGCGTTGATGGTTGGCCATTAGCGCTTCAATGGTGCTGTGTGCTTGCTGTTGTCCCTCGAGGAAACGTTGATGCGCGGCGGCGGTTTGCTGTTGCAGGGCCTGCATGCCGCGCAATCCCTCTTGTACGATTTGGAATGCTTGCAGCATTTGTTGTGTCTGAGCCGGAGATCCAGCCACCGTGGGTGACGGTGTCGGCGTTGGTTTCGAACTGGGTCCCGGCCGCGTATCCGCGGCCGTACTTATTAAATCGGGTGATCGTGGTACGCCCGGTTGTTCGATCTTGTCCGGTCCGTGGGGCACGGTCCGGCCGCCAGTGCGTGAGTCAACGTCATGCATAGCGAGTTTCCCAGTCTCCCTCTCGGCCACCATATCTGATTGTGACGCTGCCGGCACCGCGGGGTGCGGCATGCGGTAGTTGGTCCCCAGCAAGGCTATCGACATTCCGCTCGCTTCCGGAGCCGGCGGTGTCTGTTCCCACTGCGTCAGGTCAACCGCGTGTCCCATAATGGTGATCAAGGCCACCACCCGGGCCACGTCAACGATGCCGGAAGCGCGGCCGAATGTAGCATCCACCGCCAGCGCCTCGTAGGGCTTGCCCTGCAATATGCCATTGACCAGTCCGGTCAGCACTTTCTTCGGCCCGACCTCGACAAATGTCCGCACACCCGCGTCATACAAGTGCCGAATCTCATCCACGAACAAGACCGGTCGCGTCAGTTGATCCGCCAGCAGATCGCGCATGCCGGACGGGCTGAGCGGATATGGCTGTCCAGTGCTGTTGGCGAATACCGGAATCTTGGCGTGGGCAAATGGAATTTTGTCGAGAGCCGCCCGAAAACGCCCCTGGGCTTCGTTCATGAACCGGCTGTGAAATGCCGCCGAGACTTCCAGCAACCTGGTGCGCCAACCCTTACCGTCAAGGAACTCGGCCACGCGTGCGATCGCGGCCCGGCTACCGGAAAGGATCCCCTGTGTTGGGCCGTTGCGGTTGGCGAACTCGACGTCGAAGTCGCCTTCCTCCAGCACGCGATCGATCTCTTCGAGTGGGGCGTTAACCGCCAGCATGGTGCCATCCGCGCCACCCGCCTCGGCCAGCAATTGACCACGCAGTTGTGCCAGCTTACACAGCGCGTCTTCATCGATACAGCCGGCGGCGTGCAGCGCCACCAACTCACCAAAGCTGTGTCCGGCCACGAAGTGGGGCTTGATCCCAAAACGTTCCAGCACGCGCAACATAGCCAGACTGACCGCCCCCAGGGCCGGCTGAGCAACATCCGTGCTCGTCAATGCGGCTTGCTGTCGCGCCCGTTCCTGTTCACCAAATACCGGCGGCGGATAAATCTTCGCTGCGACCGCTGGATCGACCGTGGCGACGGCGTCGTGCGCTTCGGGGAACATGCATACCACGTCCCGGCACATGCCGACGTACTGGCTACTCTGCCCCGGGAACAGGAAGGCAATCTCACCTGGCTCGGACGGCCCGCCGAAAAACACGTTCCCCAGGTTCCAGGCCTGTTGCGTGCTTATTTTGCTCAGGCCGTCGCGGGCGGTTTTGAGCAACTTGGTGAGATCTTTATCACGCTCATGGACCAGTGCCAGGCGGTATGAATCGGTGGCGTGGAAAGTGCTCCGCGATTGACTGGCTCGCCGGGCCAATTCCGCCGCTACCAGACCCTCGCTCGCCGCCGCCTGCCATTCTTCCAAACGCTGTTCAAGCTCTGCCGCGGTAGAGGCAGAGAGCGCGATGATCTCGACCGAGCCATCCCAGGCCGGTTGTGGATCATCCGTCGGGTACTCCTCCAGCACAGCGTGGAAATTGCTGCCGCCAAAACCAAACGAACTGACCGCGGCGCGGCGCGGGTGCTCGGGGCTGGCCAGCCAGGGTCGCATTTCGGTCGCAAGGTAGAACGGGGAATCCTCGATGCCCAGCTTCGGGTGGGGTTCATCAACCTTAATTGTCGCGGGCAGCACTTTGTGGCGTAGCGCCAGGACAGTCTTGATCATACTGGCCGCGCCGGCGGCGGCCTTGGTATGCCCGATCTGGGCCTTGACCGAGCCCAGGGCGCACCACGGTTTCTGGCGCTCGGATTCGTTATAGACACTCTTGAGCGCTTCAAACTCAATCAGATCGCCCACCTTGGTACCGGTGCCGTGCGCTTCCACCAACTCGATGCTGGCCGGCTCGACATTACTGATACGATAGGCGTCGCGCAGTGCAATTGCCTGACCATCGGCCAGAGGAGCATAGATGCTTTGCGCGCGGCCGTCACTGGAGGTACCGATACCTTTGATGACCGCATGTATCCGGTCACCGTCGCGCTGGGCATCCGCCAGGCGCTTGAGCACCAACATGCCCACGCCCTCGCCAATGACCGTGCCATCCGCGTGCTTCGAGAAGGGGCGCGCATCGCCTTTAGCCGACAGGGCCTGGGACTTGCTGAAGCACATGAACATGAAGATGTCATTGAGGGTATCGACACCGCCAGTCAGCACCATATCGGCGCGCCCACTGACCAGTTCCATGATGCTCAGGTGGATGGCGCTAAGGGAGCTGGCACAAGCCGCGTCCACGACGCAGTTAGTGCCCCGCAGATTGAGCCGATTAGCCACGCGACCGGCGACCACGTTACCGAGCAGGCCTGGGAAGGAACCCTCTTGCCAGCCGACGTATGAATCGGAGATTTGCTTGAGGACTTTCGCGGCCACGTCCGGGGCCACACCGGCGTCATTCAAAGCCCGTTGCCAGATTGGAAAACCAAGTCGTGCCCCGAGGGGCAGAACCAGTTCCTGCGTTCCAGTCACGCCGAAGATGACACTGGCCCGGGTACGATCGAACTCGCGCTCCAGGCCGTAGCCGGCATCCTGTAAGGCCTTCTTGCCAACTACCAGTCCGAGAAGCTGAGCGGTGTCAGTGGCCTCCAGCGTGGTGGGCGGAATGCCGAATTCCATTGGATTGAAAGGCGTGGGTTCCAGGAAAGCTCCGCGGCGGCAATAAGTCCGGTCCGGAGCCTTGAGATCGGCATCAAAGTAATCAGCGAGTGACCAGTGTGTTTCGGGCACATCGGTGATCGCATCCTCGCCGCGCCGAATCAGCCGCCAGTATTCCTTGAGCCCCGGAGCATTTGGAAACAGACAGCTCAGGCCGACGATTGCAATCGGCGGGTGCTTTCCCATGTTTTCGTCTGTCGGTGGCCTACTCATCATCCGGCCTCCCGGGAATCTTCATCGAGCAATTCAGCCAGTTCGTGCCGCTCGCACGGAGCGAAACGTTGAGCGGCGAGTGGCAGTGAAACGCCCTGCGCTCGCAACCAACCGGCCCGTGTGACCACTGCCGCACCCACTAACAAGTTCAGCGCAACTGATACCACGTCGCGCCGTTCGGGTGCCGCCAGCCAGGTGTCACACACCCATTCGTTAAACGCGCCCATCGCCGGCCCACACCAAATCTGGTAGTCCACCTGGCGTGACGGCTCACCGCGATTCGCCCAATTTGACGACTGGCCCAGGTACGATCGAAAGACCAGCGCCATTTTGTGTTTCGGATCGCGATCAGCGCGCTCAACCTGCTCCGGGTCGCGGGCGGCGAAATAGCTCCGCGTCTGTTCCCACGCTTCATCCAGCGTGCAACGAAAGTAATCGCGCTCCAGCAGCCGACGCTGGGCCGCCGGAAGTTCGCTGATTGTACCGTAATTACGGTATAGCTCGTAGAGCTTGCGGGCACGAATCGCGAACATTGTGCCACGTTTGAGAACCTGCACTTTCACGCCCATCTCGAACATATCCGCCGCTGGCGCCATGACCACATCCGCCTGACCGGCCTCGGCGAGCATCCGACGCACCGTGTCGCAAGAGCCGGATTCCCGGCAGGCCTGGTTGATCGAGCCGGTCAGGATGTAAGCCGCCCCCATTCCGAACGCCGCCGCGGCCGATTCCGGTGTGGCGATGCCTCCGGCCGCCCCCACACGCAAGTCGGCAGTGTAGTTATGTCGGGACATCATCTCATCGCGCAGAGCCAGCATGGTGGGCAGCAGTGCCAGGGCCGGACGGTTGTCTGTGTGTCCGCCCGAATCCGCTTCGGCTGTCAGATCCTCCGCTACCGGGATGGTATTAGCCAGGCGCGCTTCTTCCGCCGTAATGGTTCCTGATTGGACTAATTGGCTCAACATTTCCGCCGGCGGGGGGCTGAAAAAGCGCCGGGCGATCTCCACGCGCGACACCTTGGCGATAACCTTATGTGGCGCAACTACTTGTCCATTCGGGAGTTGGCGAATGCCACTCACCCGGTAGCGAATCAATGGCAGAGACAAATCCAGGTAGGCCGACGCGCTGATCAGGTGCACGCCCCGGCTTAAATACAAATCGACCAGGGCTGCTTCCCATTGTGGATCATTGGGACTGTATAGCAGGTTGAAGCCATACGGTTGATCGCCAGGCTCGCTCTGGGTAAGTTCAAGTGCGGTCTCGATTTGCGGCAATTCCAGGCCGCCGGCTCCGAAAAACCCAATCATCCCAGCTCGCCCGAGAGCCCGCACCATCTCCACCGAGCTGATTCCATTGGCCATTGCGCCGGCGATATACGCATAGCGTAGTCCGTGTGCCGTACGGAACGATGGATCTCCGAGTTGTTCCGGGGCCAGGACAGGTACATAGCCCATTAGAGGATATGAGCCGGGTTTTGGATCGTCGCCCGCGCCGAGCACTGCCTCACCATCCTGGGCAACGGCTTGCCGACCGTTGTCGTTAACCACATACACCGGGTGGCGCAAATGCTGCATGGCATTGCGCATAGCCTCGGGGCCAGCGGCAGGCGCGGATTTGGCGGATCTCCACCAGCCAACCTGCCGCCGTTGTCCGACCGTAAGATCGATTTCCCTGGGGGTAGTCAACAAACGCATCCATCCAGAAACGGATCCGATTGCCCATGCTCATCAGCAATCGCGTCCCGAGCCTTGTAATTGTGGAAACTCAGGAACGAAAGTCAAACGACTTCTGATGCAGAGCCTGATTCTCCACTGTTTAAGCCATTAGCGCTCGTGAGAATGAGCGCGGTGGCAGGTATAGCCGGTTTTGAATGGTTACTTGAATCCCATCGGCGCGCGTGAGACTTGGGCCATAGCCGCCGGTAATAAATCAGCTACTTCCCGCGCCAAGTACCCCACCGGACCGATCTGACGAGCCAGCCTGTCGGCCGCCAAGCCGTGCATATGTACTCCCAGGCAGGCTGCTTCGAAGGCCGGCAGTCCCTGTCCAAGCAGAGAGGCAATCAGGCCGGTCAACACGTCTCCCATACCGCCGGTGGCCATGCCAGGATTGCCGGTCGTATTGAAGTAAGCCCGATCCGGCGTGCATACCACGGTGCGATGTCCCTTGAGCACCACGGTCAGACCGGTCAGTTGAGCATACTCGTGAGCGACGTTCAGGCGACTCTGGTCATTGGATTCGAGCGTCACCTGAAGGCCAGCGTGCCGGCAGAGACGCAACATCTCCCCTGGGTGCGGCGTAATGACGGTGGCACGACCTGAACGGGCCTGCCACCAGGGGGTACCAGATTCGGTCAAAGTCAGATTGTTGAGACCATCCGCGTCTATGACCATTGGGTCGGCGAACATCTCCAGCACGCCAGTAACTAGTGGAGCAAGCGCCCCGTCCTGGCCGAGTCCGGGACCGATCGCCAGTACATTGGGCCACTCCAGATCAGCGCGTAACCGATCCAAGGCTGGGACCGCGGCGATCAATCCCCGCGTATCATCTTCCAGTGCCACGGTCATCAAGCATGGTTCGCTGGCAGCTACAATCGGCTGGACACATTCTGGCGAATAAACACGCACCAGACCCGCCCCGGATCTCAAAGCACCGATGGCACTAAGGCACGCGGCACCACTCATGCCACGGCTGCCGGCGACGATTGCCACCCGCCCGACCTGTCCTTTGTGCATCTCGGGTTTACGCGCGGGTAGCCGTGGCAGTTCAGTAACGATCCGAGGTGGGGTGTCCGAGGAAGCCATGTGTCTGCCTAAGTATCTTGATAATAAGTATTTATAGATCTGCTTTCGTGGTTGGCTCGGCCAGGCGATTGATCAAGGCGGCCTGACAGGCGGCTCCAAAGCCATTATCGATATTGACTACGGAGACGCCCGGGGCGCAGCTATTCAACATCGCCAAGAGGGCTGCCAATCCCTGAAAGCTGGCCCCGTAGCCCACACTGGTCGGAACCGCGATGACTGGGGCCGAAACCAAACCCCCAACAACACTGGGCAGAGCCCCTTCCATGCCCGCGACCACGATCAGAACATTGGCCGACCGCAGGGCCTGGGCATGTGCCAGAAGCCTATGCAAGCCAGCCACGCCCACGTCATAGATTGTCTCTGTGCGCTGGTCGAACAGATCGAGCGTGATGCGCGCCTCCTCGGCAACCGGCAGATCACTGGTGCCGGCACACACGATTCCCACCGTGCCACGACTCGGCACGACCGGCTTCTGCCGCAAAGTCAACATGCGCGCCCTTGGTTCGTATTCAGCAGCCGGGAAACGACGAAGAACACCCTCGGCGATGACGGCATCCACACGGGTAGCCACAACATTGCCACCCTGACCGGCCAGGCTGGCGAAGATGGTCTCGAACTGCTCCGGTGTTTTGCCCTGACCGAAGATGACCTCGGGAAACCCGCAGCGCAGCGCGCGGTGGTGATCGACCTTGGCGAATTTAAAGCTTTCAAATGGAAGAGTTTGCAACTCTTGGAGCGCTTCGGCAACGTCGATTTCGCCACCTGCCACGCGATCAAGCAAGATCTCAAGCGTTTTCACTTCCAAGCGAACTGTCTCCTGGTTAGTCAGCCTACTGGTCTGAAGCGGTCTGCGTCGGTTACAATTAAGTACTGCTACGTTAGTCTACACGAGAGGTAAGGTATGAAACAGGCTCGCCAAGACAACCCAATCGAAACCGTGGAACCGATTGGCACACGCGTCCTGATTCGCAAGGACGAAGACAAGAAGACCACCAAAGGCGGCATCCAGTTGCCGGGTAACATCGAGATTCCTACGATTACCGGACGTGTGGTAGCGGTCTCGACCCAGATCGAGCGTGACGAGGACTATCCGATCGCACAATACGACAAGGTCCTCTTCAATCCCAAGAACGCCGTGCCGGTGGATTTTGAGGGCGATAACCGTTTATTCGTGGTACCGGTCGAAGACGTGGTGGCTGTCTTCAGGCGCGCAAGCAAAAATTAGCAATATTCTCGTAAGTGCTTTTTTTGAAATTCTTTACCTCTATCTCAGTTGCTTCACCTGGCGTCCCATAACTGCAGTTATTAGTTGTCGGCGGATTATCATTCCAATCTGGTCGGGGGATTTTAGTTGCGGGGTGGGCCGATGTGTCATAGCGTTAAGATAGAGCGTGGGTGAAATTACCATCTTCGGCGGTAGCCGTCATGTCGACGGGCCCGGTCGCTGGGGTGACCAAGTATCCCACGTGGTCTTAGCAGGAACAAGGAGACAAAAGCGCGGACATCTGGAGCGGAGGTGACCGATGAGCCAGAGACCACTACCCATAATTGTGAGACCGGCCACCCATCGGCGCGTCAAATATTTTCGGCGCGTCAGCCAACTGCCACAGCTCTCTCCTCAAGATCACGAGATTCTGAAGAAAGTAGAGCAGAAATACGCATTCCGCGCGAATGATTATTATCTCGGATTAATAGACTGGAACGATCCGGACGATCCGATCCGGCGCTTGATAATCCCCCATCCTGGTGAACTCGATCAATGGGGCAAGCTGGATGCCAGTAACGAGGCCGCCGTCACGGTGGCCCATGGTGTGCAGCATAAGTATGCACAAACAGTCCTACTGCTATGTAACGAAGTCTGCGGGGCATACTGCCGCTACTGTTTTCGCAAGCGGCTCTTCATACGCGGCAATGATGAGGTTACCAACGATGTCTCCGAGGGGATTCGCTATATCGCCAATAATCCACAGGTGAACAATGTGCTACTGACGGGCGGCGATCCATTGCTGATGGCAACTCGTCGCTTACGCCGCATCATTGAGCAGTTACGAGCCATCCCGCACGTGCGGATCATCCGTATCGGCTCCAAGATACCGGCCTTCGATCCCTTCCGTGTCAGCCAGGATCCTGAATTACTGGCGATGCTGCGGCAGTTCTCCACGCCGCACAAGCGGATCTACATGATGGTGCATTTTGATCATCCGCGTGAGCTGACCGACGAAGCCGTCGAGGCGCTGGACGCTTTGATCCGCAACGGCGTGATCTGCTGCAATCAGTGCCCACTGATCAAGGGTATCAACGATGACCCACGGGTCCTGGCCGAGCTGTACCGCGAGCTGTCGTTCCTCGGTTGCCCACCGTACTACCTGTTCCAGGGCCGGCCCACGGCGGGTAACAAGCCCTACGCCATCCCGATTGTGCGCGGCTGGGAGATTTTCCGCGAGGCCATGCGCCACGGTTCCGGCCTCGCCCGCCGAGCGCGCTACGTGATGTCGCACGAACGGGGTAAGGTTGAGATCACCGGCGTCGACCGGCGGCACATCTACCTCCGCTTTCACCGGGCCAAGGACCCGCATTGTCGCGACGCCGTGCTGGCTTACAAGCGTAACGATGATGCTTACTGGCTGGACGACCTCGAACCCATCCGCGGCAGCGGAGCCAGGAAATTCCCGCCGTCACCGAGTTTCGGCGTCATGGATGGACCCGAATAAGGCATTGGCCACCATTCTCGTGTGCCATCAGGTTTAATCCAGGATAGCTCTGATTTGCGGCAACAGGGCGGAAACATCCGCTTCGGGCTCGATGTCAAACCACCGCAAAGTCTCCAGACGCTTAAGCCAGGTGCGCTGCTGTTTAGCCAGGCGGCGCGAGTTGATTTTGATGCGCTCGATGGCCTCGTCAAATGTCACCCGGCCAGCGAAGTGCTCGAATAGCTCCGCATAGCCGACCGCCTGGCTGGCCTGGGGGCCCACGCCACGGGGATCGGACCAGATACGTTGAACCTCCGCCACCAGCCCGGCCGCTACCATGCGGCGGACACGTTCGTTAATGCGCTGGTTGGCGACCGCGCGCGGGTAGCGCAAGCCGATCAGCGTCCAGTTCCACTCCGGCCGGCGGATATTGGTGCCCGACCACTGTTGTTGCAGCTCGCTGATGGGTTGGCCGGTCAGGTAATAAACTTCCAGGGCTCGTTCGACGCGGCGAATGTCGTTGCGGTGAATACGGGCGGCGGCTTCGGGATCGACGCGGCTTAATTCAGCATGGAGAGCATCCAAACCCTCGCTGGCGGCTCGCTGGCGAATCTCGGCCCGAATCCGTGGATCGGCCGTCGGTCCCTCGAACAGGCCCTGGTAAAAGCACTTGAAGTATAGAATTGTGCCCCCGACGGCGACCACTGGGCGACCCCGAGCGTGGATCCCGGCCACAGCTTGATCCGCCAGTTCCACGAAACGGGCCACGCTGAAGGATTCCCAAGGATCGGCCACATCGATCAGGTGGTGGGGCACCGCGGTGCGCTCCTCAATGGAGGGTTTGGCGGTACCGATGTCCATGCCGCGGTAGATTTTCATCGAGTCGACACTGACGATCTCCGCTCCCAATTCGCGCGCCAGGGCCCGCCCCAGGGAACCTTTGCCCGTGGCGGTGCAGCCCAGGATGGCGATGACTCGGTTTTCCACGGACACCTCGCGTTATGCCACGGCAGAGCTTATGCTGCCACAAACTTTGACCATTGGGTCCTAACCAGCGATTATACGGGCGTGTCTGGCGCCTGTATCAGGAGGTGCAATCGATGTACAAACGAATGTGTCTGGTTTTGGTGGCTGGTGGCCTGCTGTGGGCCATGGTTGGCTGTGTATCCGTGACAGCGCCCGAGAAGATCGAGATGGGCGGCCGGGCCCAGCCGGAGCCGGTTGACAGCAGTCAGATTCCGCCTACCGCGTCCCACGAGGAAGCTCGGCAGGAGCTGACCAAGGCCTATCGCTGGGTTAAACATGTCGAGCGCGAGAATGAAGACCTGCGCGACAAGGCCGATGAATACAAACGAGAACGAGATAAGTATAAGAAAGAGCGCGACCGCTATAAGGATCGCCTTGAGAAGTACGAAGACGACTAGCGGGCGCGGCCGGCGAGGCCGATGGCCGTAACCTTTGTCTTAGGGCGGGCGGGGGCCGGCAAGACGCGCTATTGTCTCGACGCGCTCTTGTCTGAGCTGGACGGTCCCGCCAAGGATCGCCATCTGATCCTGCTCGTTCCCGAGCAGGCCAGTTTTCAGATGGAGCGCGCCCTGGCCACCAGTGCCCCGCAACAGGGCTATCAGGGCGCCGAAGTACTGAGCTTCTCACGCCTGGCGACACGCGGACTCGCGGATAAAAGTGACAGTTCGGCTCTTTTGGGAGTCGACGCGCGGACCATGGCCCTGCGCTACGTGGTTCAGCAAACGGCCGACTCACTGAGATTCCCGCGCGGCACGGCTCAGACGGGCGGCTTCCATACACAACTGAACCGACTCATCGAGGAACTGCTGCGCGAGCAGATTTCCCCCACCGAGCTGGAGACCGCCGCTCAAGGCGTGACCGACAAGACCACCCAGCGAAAAATCGCGGATATCGCCCATTTGTATCGCCAGTACCTCGATTGGTTGGGGACCGAGCGTATTGATCCGGCGGCGCGTCTGGCCCACTTGCGCGAGCATGTCGGCGATGTTCGCTGGTTGCGTAATGCGAGAATCTGGGTTGATGGCTTTGCGGGTTTTACCAGCCAGGAATTGCAGACGCTGGTCAGCCTGGCGCAGTTGGCCCGTGATCTTACGATAACCCTGCTATTGGACGCGGCCGCGTTGAGCGGCACGGCCCGCCCAAGCAACGATCCATTACGTCTCTTCCACCGTACCGAGCAGACCTATCTGCGGCTCCGTGAAATGTTCATCGCCGCGGGAGTAAAATGTCAGGAACCGGTCAAACTGCATCCGGTGCCTCTGCCGCGTTTTGCCCAGTCTGCCACACTAGCGCGACTGGAAATCGGGCTGGCAATGCCGTTGGGTATCCCGCCGGAGGAATCTTCCTCTGAAACGAACACTTCAGATGGCGTTACCGTGCTGGAATGCCTGACGCACCGCGAGGAGTTGCGCTGCGCGGCGCGCTATATCCGCCAGAAAATACTTGCTTCCGATGGCCAACTGCGCTTTCGCGATTTCGCGGTGATCGCGCGCGATCTGGAACCCTTTACACGCATGATTGCCGAAGTGTTTGACGAATACGAGTTACCGTATTTTCTGGATCGGCGGCGCCCGATGCGCGCCCATCCGCTCAGCCGCCTGGTGGCGGCGCTGTTTGAGACCATCTCCAACGGCTACAGTCTGGCGGCTGTGACGCGTCTGCTCCGCACCGGGCTGCTGCCGATCTTACGCTCCCAGGCCGAGGAACTGGAGAACCTGGCCACCAGACATTCAGTCGCCGGGATCGACTTGTGGCGACAGGGATACTGGGACTTCGCGCCTGGTTCACGCGACAACGCGGAATCCACGGCGGAGTTGGATGCCGCGCGGCTCAAGTTGGTGGCAGCCCTGGAACCGCTGGAGAAACTGGACCAGGGCAACGCGCCGGCAACGGGCGCTGACTGGGCCCAGGCATTGTTCCAGACGCTTGAAGCTCTGGAAGTGCGTACACTACTCGCCGGCTGGAGTAGCGCCAGTCGTCTACAGCCAAGCTGGGAACGGATTGAGACACACCGCCTGGCGTGGGAAGCACTTTGTGGGGTGTTGGAAAACCTGCATGATGTGCTGGGTACGACCACGCTGGAAACTGGGGACGTGGCACGGATTGTCGGCACGGCGTTGAGCGAGCACACGCTGGGACTGGCTCCGCCGACGCTCGACCAGGTTCTGGTGGCGTCGATCGAGCGCAGTCGGCACCCGGATATCAAGTACGCTTGGGTGTTCGGCTTCAATGAGGGCCTTTTTCCCGCGCCGCCACCCGATGATCGGCTGCTGAACACCGACGAGCGTGAGGCGCTGATTGAAAAAGGTCTGACGGCTCCGGCCAGTCACCGTGATGATATCTTCGGCGAGCGGTTACTGGCCTACATTGCTTTTACGCGCCCCCATTGCGGGCTGACGATCAGCTATGCGACACTTGATATGAATGGCGGGCCATTGCTACCCTCGCCGCTGCTGGATGAGGTCCAACAGGCACTACCGGAGTTGCGTTTCGAATGTGCCACGGATGATGCGCCGCCCGTCAGTCTGACCGATCTGGCGCGGGCCTGTCTGCATGTGGGCGCCGCCGATGATGTTTCAGTAGCTGAGCGTGAACGGGTCGAACGACTGCGCGGCTTGATTCGGGAAATGCCCGCCATTGGCGAGCGTCTGGGCTGGCTCCTGCGGGGCGAGCAGTATCGCAACGGTCCCGAGGAAGTGGGCAACTATCGGCCCAGTGGTGTGGCGGATGTGACCTGGAACGGTTCGCCCTCTGAGATCGAGACGTTTCTGGCGTGCCCGTTCAAACACTTCGCGCGCTACGGCTTGCGACTGGATGCCATGCGCGGCCCATATCCGCTACGTTGGGACCTGGGATCATACGCCCACGAGATTTTGGCAAATGTCACACGCCGCGCGATGGATACAGCGGAGGGCGTACGCGGTTTGAGCGACGAGCGCTGGCGCGAGTTGTACGAGCAGGAGTTCGAGCGTTTCCGGGCGGATCTGGCGGGGGTAGCACGGCGGCAACCGGACCTGGCATTTCAGGGTCAACTGCTATGTGAATTCCTGGTGGAAGTGATCGCCGTCCATGCGGCCCGTTGGCGGCGTGGGCGATTCCAACCGGCCGGTTGCGAATTAAGCTTCGGGTCGCGCCCTGATCGTGGGGATCTGCCTCCTTTGGTATTGGAAATCAGTGGCGGCCGGCGCGGGCAACTGCGGGGTCAGATTGACCGGCTGGATGTCTATCGGGAGGGTGACCAACTCCAGCTTATCGTTTACGACTACAAGAGCAAAACGCAGAAGATCAAGACTGACTTCCTTACCGGAGCCCGCCTGCAACTGTTTAGCTATCTGCTGGTCGCTGGGCAAGCCTATGGTGGCGATCGATCGGTCTGCCCCGCCGGAGTTTTCCTGGCACCGCTGTACCCGGATACCAAGGTACTTGAGACCCAATATGGGCGAAGCGCCGACGAACTCACACAGCTAATGTACTGCTATCGACCCCGTGGGCTGTTTCGTTCAGACGTGGCCGCGCTGCTGGATGAGCAACTTGGCGAAAACGTCTCGCCCGTGGCTGGGATGAAGCTCAAGCGGGACGGCGATTTTAATGGAACTTATTCGAAAGATGTGGTCTCGCCACAGGAAATGGAGCAGTACCTGGAACTCACGCGGCGAACGTTACGGTGGGCCGTCGAGGGAATTGTCGCAGGCAAGGTGCAAGCTGCGCCACTTGTCGAGAAACGTACGTTAGCCTGCCAGCATTGTGACTATAAACCAGTATGCCGCTTTGACCGCATACTGAACCCGCCGCGCCTGGCGGAAGCCGTGTTGCCAACCCTGGATAGGATACGGAATCCTGAAAGTGGGGGGGCGCCATGAAGCTGACGGACAGTCAACAGGCGGCGATTATGCAGCGCGGCACGAGCCTGCTGGTGTCGGCTTCGGCTGGTTCGGGGAAAACCGAAGTGTTGGCGCGGCGTTGCGTGTCACTGATCGCCGATGAAAAACAGCCATGCGATGTGAATCGGCTACTGGTAGTAACCTTCACCCGAGCCGCCGCCGCCGAATTGCGGGTCCGCATCGCCCGCATGCTGCGCGAGGAAGCGGCACAGGCAGTACAACCGGTCCGGCGCGACCATCTACGGCGACAGGCCGTGCTGGTCGATACGGCGGACATCGGCACGATCGACGCCTGGTGTGGCCGCGTCGTGCGAGCGCATAGTAGTGAACTCGGGATCGACGGCGAGTTCCAGATGTTTGCGGAGGAAGATGCCCGGCTGTTACGCGCCCAGGTGTTGGATGAGCTCTTCGCGTGGCTTTATTCGGCGGATGATGAAAGCGCCCAACGGGCCCGTGCCTGGCTGCGGCGATGCCGGCAGCCGGACGATGGCTTCCTGCGGCGCCTGATCGCGCAACTAAATGGCTTCCGCGAAAATGTCGTGGAAGTCGATGACTGGCTCCAGCGGCAGCGCGCCCTATGCCTCCTCGGAGAAGATGAGCTGCGCGCCGATGCCCGGCAGGTACTCGGCACGGTGCTGAGGGATGAGTGTGCCTTCCAGGCGGCGCAACTCGCGGAGCTGATTAAGACTACGCCAGGCGCACAACTCAAAAACGAACTCATCCGTTACCAGAGCATGCTGGCACAGTGGCATAAACGCCTCAGCAATATTCCGGACGACGCAACTCTGTTAGCGGTATTGGAAGAGCTGGCTGGCTATAAACCGGGCAAGCTGTCCGGACTCGACGGCGCGGGAAAAACGCTCTTTGACGAGATTGTCAAAACCTGGCTAACCGAACGACTGAAAAAACGCTGGTTACCCAGCCTGGTTGGGGATTTACTACAAAATGCACCCGCCTCGGCAGCTCTGCTGATTACATTGCTCGACCTGGAACAACGCTATCACGAACAACTGACCACCGCCAAGCGCGCTCGCACGGCATTGGAGTTCGGCGATGTCCTGCGGCTGACGTTGGAACTGCTGGGTACGCCGGTTGCCGGCCAGGTACGAACCGCCACCGAAGCAGCCCGGCGGTTCCAGCAGCGTTACGAACACATCCTGGTGGACGAATACCAGGACACCAGCCCGTTACAAGTTGAAATCCTACGATTGGTGACCCGCCCGGAGCCCGGGCGCTCGAACTGCTTTGTGGTCGGCGATATCAAGCAAAGTATCTACGGCTTTCGCCAGGCTGAACCGCGCTTATTCACCGAGCTGGCACGTTCATTTGACGCCGGCAAACGAGAAGGAGCTGTGCGGTATTTGTCTGACAATTTCCGCAGTCATCCGCGCGTGCTCGCAGGCTTGAATGGACTGTTCGCCCAGTTGTTTCACCCGGATTTGGGTGGGACGGACTTTGCCGTGCAAGAGCGCCTGCGCGCCGGCCGGGAAGAAGTTCCCAATCCCACGCTGGATCACCAGGCACGCATCGACGTACACATCATCGAGCAGGCCCGCCGCGCGCGGCAACACAACGAAGACGAAGACGAAGCTGTACCTCTGGAGCGCATCGAGCGTGAAGCCCTGCTGGCGGCACACCTGATCAATGACATGCTGGCGGCGGGTGTCCAGGTTCCGCAGCGCGACGAAAACGACAACATTCGGCTACGCGAGCTGCGACTGGGTGACATTGCCATCCTGCTGCGTTCCGCCCGGCAGAATGCCGCCGTGGTCGCCGCCGAGCTGCGCAAGGCCGGACTCGCCTGTCTGACCGGTGGACATGACACGCTATTTGACATGCCGGAAATCAACGACGTGCGCAACGTGCTGACATTACTGGCCAATCGGCGCCAGGATGTGCCACTGGCCGCTTATCTGCGCGGGCCGCTGGTGGGCCTGTCGGCGGCGGAGCTTTTGCGCGTGCGGTCGGCGTGTTCGGACGGTGACTTCCTGGATGCGGTGCTCAAGTTCTCCGGCTGGACAGATGATCTCCGAACCGCCAGCGCAAATGATGACAATCCCGCAGTAGTCAAAGTACGTGATGCGCTGGAACAACTCGAGCGCTGGGGTGAAGTGGCCCGCACCGAAGAACTGCCGGAGTTGATCCGAGTAATATTCCACGACACCGGCCTGCTGCTGTTTGCCCAGGCTCTGCCCGATGGCGCGCATCGCGTGGCTCTGTTGCGAGCCCTGGAGAATTTTTCCGCCGAGTTTGCCGGTAGTGGGCAACATGGCGTAGCGGAGTTCGTGGCGTATCTGGATGATCTGTCGACGGCCGAACTCGATCCCGGGGTGCCCGTGGCCGCCGGCCGGGACGCCATACGTATCATGACCATTCACGCCGCCAAGGGGCTCGAATTTCCGGTGGTTTTTCTGCTGAATACTGGCAGCCAGTTCAATCTGCGCAGTGGTTCGGCGGATCTGCAATGCGACCGGGAGGGGGGGCTGGGACTGCGGTTTTATGACTATCCGGCGGGTGGCGAGATAGTCGGCGCGCGACATCACACCCTCAGGCATGCCCGCCTGGCACGCGACATGGAAGAGGAATTACGCTTGCTGTATGTAGCGACCACGCGCGCCCGTGAGCGGCTGATAGTGATCGGGTATGCGGAGCCCCAGACCTGGGAGAAGACCCGGGCGCGCTATGCCGATCAGGCCGGTCCGCCACCATTGGCCACCCGGCTCAGCGCGGGGAATACCCTTACCTGGATCATGCACAGTGTTGCCGCGGATAATCAACTCACAGACGCCACGAACGCGCCACCCCTGATAGCGGTGAGCACCTATGACCCTTGGAGCATAATCCGGAGTGATTCGCCAGCCACCGGCGGGAAGAAAACGCCAGCGATGATCGGCCCGGATGACGAATCATGGATTCAGCGCGGGCTGAAATTGGTTACCAGTGCGTTGGACCGGCGTCTGGCCGAAATCCCGGCTTTGTTATCGGTCAGTACCCTGAAGGAATTGGCGGTCTCGCACGGCGACGAAGAGACGCCGCTGAGTATCGGGGACCGTTCGGTGGAACTGCGTCTCCCGGAGTTCGCCACCACGGGGACGCCGGCCGGGCATTTAATCGGCACGGCCTGCCACCGCTTTCTGGAGCATGCGGATCCGGGGCGCTTGGCCTCCGAAACGCAAGTGCGGGAGCAGTTGCGGGAACTGGTGACCGCGGGGGTGCTGACCGCGGATGAGGCTGATTTGATCCCGGTGGCGGACCTCGCCTGGTTCGGCAACACCGACCTGGCGCAAGCCCTGGCCCGGCACGAGGACCGCGTACAGCGTGAAGTTCCTTTTGTCTGCGCACTGCCTTGCGAGGATACTCACGAAGCAATCATCGTGCGTGGCGTGATCGATTGCCTGTGGGAGTCCAATCATGGTCTGACAATCATAGACTACAAGACCGACCGCATTGACACCGCCGAGGAACTTCAACAGCGCCTGACCGGCTATACGATCCAGATGCAATTATATGCCCAGGCGCTCGGCCAGCTCCGCACGCGCCCGGTAACCAAGCTACTGTTGGTGTTCCTGCGTGGCAGGCGGATTATTGATGTGCCGCATTCCCCATTTGACCTTCAACAAATACTGACAAATGCGCTGGGGAGCTGAGAAAACTGCCCAGGCTGGTTTACACGAGGCGGCCGGGGAGGGGTACAATCGGCCAACAGTCATCCACAGCCTTTGTTCGAGGAGCGTATATACATGCTAACGAAGGCGACAGTACTTGGCGCGGGTGCCATGGGCACGGTGATGGCTCACGTATTGGAAAACAATGGTGCCCGGGTGGCCCTGCTGGCACGCGAGTGCGAATTACAGGAACTCGTGGTGGCCCGCGAAAACCAGCGGTACCTGCCGGGGGTCAAGCTGGCCGACAACGTCACGCCCACGGACGATCCCGCCGGCGCGTTGGCCAGCACCGAGCTGATTATCTCCGCGGTACCTTGTCAATTCCTGCGCGCCCTATGGGAGCGACTGGAACCACTCGTGCCGCCAGACGTGCCAATCTGTAGCGTAACCAAGGGTATCGAGCTTACGACCGGCAAACGGCCCAGCCAGATCATCGCGGAACATGCCCGGGGGAATCCGATCGCGGTCCTCTCCGGTCCCAGTATTGCACCCGAGGTGGCACGTTGCCTGCCCGCCACGGTGGTGGTTGCCAGTGCTGTCTCCGAGGCGGCACAATTTGTACAGTCGGTAGCCAGCACTTCCTGGTTTCGCATCTACACCAATCCCGACGTTCTGGGAGTGGAACTGGCCGGGGCCCTGAAGAATATCATCGCGCTGGCGGCGGGAATTCTGGATGGCCTGAAAGCCGGTGATAATGCCAAGGCAGCCCTGATTACGCGCGGCCTGGTTGAGATTACGCGGCTAGGCGTGGCACTAGGAGCGCGGGCCGAGACCTTCGTCGGTCTGGCTGGTGTTGGAGACCTGGTGACGACCTGCGTCTCACCAGTGGGACGCAACCGTTCCGCCGGCGAACGTATCGGGCAAGGCAAGAGTGCCGAGGAGGTAATCAGCGAAAGCGTGTCCGTGATCGAGGGTATTCCAACCACGAAGGCCGTACTCGAGCTGGCCGAAGAGCGTCGAGTGGAGATGCCGATAACTCGGGCGGTTTATGAGGTGCTGTTTGAGAATAAGGCCCCGCTGACCGCCATCACGGAGTTGATGAATCGGCCACCCAAGGCCGAGGAGTTGGGCTGAATGTTGACATCATTAAGCATGCGGACTAGCATCCTGCTAATATTGAGAGGCCGCTATTGGGGACGCAGTAATTCGCTGACTCGGAGAGGCCGAATTCAGTGCAGTGCCCAGAAACCGGATTTCAAGATTCTCTCCAATCCAGATCCGTGATTGAACCCCCTTCATTTTCCTCCACACTATCAACTGAGCAGCTCCAGAAGACCATTGAGTGCTTGCAGGCCGATCTGGTCGCGTCGCAGCGTCTCGCGTTGCTGGGCACCATGTCGGCCATGGTGGCCCATGAGATTAATAACCTGATGACACCGATCCTGGCCCGCGCCGAGTTCGCGCTGAGCACGGGTAGCCCGGCCGACATGCGACGAACCGTGGAACGCTCCAAGGCCCACGTGCAACGTGCGATAGCGGTCACCGAGCAATTGCTGGGCCTGGCCCAGGGCGCCAAGCAGCCCCCGCAGCCCTGCTCGGTCAGCCGCGCTGTTCAGGAAGCCATTGCGGCAATAGTACGACCGCTCGATAAGGACGGCATCGAGCTAGTGATCTCCGTCCCCGAGAATTTGCATGTGCACGCACATTTCGACTTGTTGGAACAAGTGCTGCTCAACCTGCTGCTCAATGCCCAACAAGCCATGCAGGGTATGCGTGGCTGCCTGCGAATTTCCGCGCAAAGTGATGGCGATCACATCATCATCGAAGTTCGCGATGCCGGTCGGGGCCTGCCCGCCGACCAGATTGAAAACACCATCAATCCTTTCCTGGCAGCGCCTTATAGTACCGAACCGCGCGCCTGGCAGTCAGTCGGCCTGGGATTGAACGTCTGCCGGATGATTGTTCAGCAACATGCGGCCACAATCCAGGCCGAGGCCAATGAAGGCCCGGGCTGTACAATTCGCCTGCGCTGGCCGGCCGCGCCCAGTCCCAATTGATCGGATTCCCGTTACCGACGACACCAGCGATTCCACATACTACCTGGACGCATAGTCCAGGTACGATGCGATCGCAGCCAGGCACCGAGCAGCAGCAGCGTGCTCAGAGTCGAGATTACCCCGCCGGGTGCCAGAGCCGGCGGAAAATATGACCAGTGTACTTCCAGTGGGTTTCCGGGCGGTACGCGTATGCTCAGGAGTGCTCCATGTGCCGATTCGATTGGCAGCTCACGTCCGTCAGCGGTGGCCCGCCAGCCGGGTAATGCCAGGCGCGAGACAATGAGTCGGGGCCAGTTTTCTCGCGGCTTCGCGCGCGCTTGAGTGGGCCAGGTGTCCAGGCTGGTGGTAAAGGTGTTCGGTCCCCGCGCCGTGTAACGCACGCTGCCCGGCTGAGTGGGATTGTCGAAAAAAGCCATGCCGGCGGCCGCCGGATTACGATAGAGTCGCCAATCAGACTCAGTGGTCTGAACCAGTTCGCAGCCGGCCGGAGCGGGCAGGTTTGACTCACATAACAGAATCCAGCCGACGTTGAATACCCGCAACCACTGCGATTGCGCCAGGAGTTCAGCGGGCTGACGGCTGATGCCCCACGGCGTGAATCCGAAGCGTTCGGCGTAAGCCCTGGGCTGCAACGGGCCGTAATCCGTCAGAGCGGGGATGTGCTCCAATACATTCGTGTTGGCGACACATTTCCGCATGGGTTCCGAGTAGACGCCCGGGGTATCAGTCACAACCCACAGACGCTGTCGCGATTCATACAGAGGTGCCCGCCAGGATTGATCGGTAGCGGTTAGCAGGTCGGTCGGTTGACGGGCATCGCGGGGGATGTCAATCGTCCACCCGATCACGCTCAGATCGAGGGCTGTGATACACATCAGCAGCCAGATCCAGTTGGGTTGCCACCAGCGCCGGGCGACCAGGTATAAGGCACCAAGACTCGCGAGGGTGATTACCAGCGGCACAAACACGGCCGGCTTCCAGGGGCACATGCTGGCCAGCGCCGCCGCGCGGGTCGCGTCTGGCAACCATGGCAGTGCCAACAAAACCAGCAGCAATGGTATCACGATGATTACCGGAGTCGTGATCCAGGGTCGCCGGCTCCATTTCTGCGCCAGGGCTCTTAGGCGCACCCTGAAAGGAGTGTGCCCAGCCATCAGATCCTCCAGGCTCAAGGCCGCCAGTGCCGCGACCGCCAGATTGAACAACAGCAATGCCCGCGCGGGTACTCGAAACAAACTGCTCCCGGGCAGCCGGTACAAAACCGGGCAGAATGGCCCCAATTCGCCAAGCGCCAGCAAGAGGCCAAAGACCAGGACGATCAGCCATGCTCTTCTGCGGGGATCCTGGCGCCAGCCGGCCCGCAAGCCTAATACTGCCAGCAGCAGCGGCAATATTCCAGCATAGCTGAACTGCTCACACTGGTGTGATGGGCCCCAGTATTCCTGGCCGAAGACATTGGGAGTGCGCTGCCCGTAAAACATGGGCAACACCCAACCGACCGCCGAGACTGGATGCCAGCTATTCTCCACGAAATCCTGGTAGGTGCGTTGCGCGCGGGTACACTCACGCACGTAAGCCAGAGTCGGCAGCCATTGAATGGCGAACAGGCCCGCCACACATACCCACGTGAGCAGCCAACGCGTCGTCATAACCGTCAACAAATTGAGGCGATTACCGATTACTCCCTCAACTCGGTGGCATCTTGCCAGTATGTAAACCAGCGTGCCCAGTGCCGTAATGGCGGCAATCTGTACGTGCCCGGCAAAACATTGCAGGGCTCCCAGAAACACAACAACACAAAGACGTCGTATTCCAGCGCGGTCTTCAGCAGCCGAGCCATTGGCATAGCGCCACATGCCCCAGAAAATCCAGGGTGCCCAAGCGGCGGCCTGCTGCATGGTGAAATGGGCCCGGTGCGCCAGCAGGAAGCCGCAGAATGCGAAAGCCAGACCACCGAACAGCGCGGCCCGGCGCCCCAGGTGCTCGACCCGCAGTAACCGATACATACCCCAGATGGCCAGGCTGTAATGAATCCACAACAGCAGCCCATAGGCCACCAGGGTTGGCAGCACCAGAAACAGCCCGGTAAAGGGATACCACAATGCGGATTGGGGATCGGCGGCATATGGGCGATCCAGCCCATTCCAGGGATTGAGCCAGGGCCAGTGCCCGGCGGTTACCGTCTCTTGCAGGAACACCCGCGAGGGGTAGTAGTACAGCACGTCGTCTTCATTGGCACCCAGACCGCCCAGTCGCCACGCCGGCGCGAGTATGACACCCGGCAATATGATGATGAACAAGGCGACGATGATACGTTCTTGGCGCATGACCGTAAGATGGTAACCGCCCCAGGCGGCTGACACCTCTGATGATTCAGCATAAACTTGCCGATACGGATTCCATGTTTTAACAACAAGTGTGCTGGTGCGCCCTTGCACGTTTTACCAAATTATGAACGCATTTTATTGCTGACCGAAGGTCACCTGGGGGTCTTTACGTCGAAAACGGCGGCAGCCTTACTACGCTACCGGGCTGATGACGTGGTGGCCGTGATCGACTCGGTCGCCGCCGGCGCGGCCCTCTCCGCCACCATCCCCTGGGCACCACCAGTCCCAATTCTGCCGCGGGTGTTGGCCAGTAAGGAACTACAGCCGCAAGCTCTGTTTATTGGCGTGGCCCCACCCGGCGGACGCTTGCCCGATAGCATGCGGCGACATGTGCTGGAAGCATTACAAGCCGGGCTCGATGTGGTGAGTGGGCTGCACACCTGGCTGGAGGATGACGACGAGCTGGTTACTGTATCCCAGCAAACTGGCGCGCGGATCCTTGATCTCCGTAAACCACCCGAGGATCAGATACTCGCATCTGGGCGCGCGGTTACCACGCGCTGTCGCCGCGTGCTGACCGTTGGTACCGACGGTAACGTGGGCAAGATGGTGGCCGCCCTGGAGCTGACGGCGGCCGCGACCCGGTGCGGCCTGCGCGCCGAGTTTCTGGCCACCGGACAGACCGGCATCATGATCGACGGCCGTGGCGTCGCTATTGATGCGTTGGTGTCTGATTTTGCGCCGGGTGCCACGGAAGCTCTGGTGCTCAGCGCGGCTGATGCTGATGTTTGCTTCGTGGAAGGGCAGGGCAGCCTGGGACATCCGGGATTTTCAGCCGTGAGCCTGGCACTTTTGCATGGTACCTGCCCGGACGCCCTGATCCTGGTCCATCACGCGGGTCGCACGCACTATCGCGTACAGCCCGAGCGGCGCTTGCCGCCTCTGCGGGAACTGCGCGCGATTTACGAGCAGGTAGCGTCGCTGCTGCATCCGGCTCGGGTCGTCGGAGTAGCACTTAACCCATTCGGGCAGGATTCCCAGTCCGTGCAGGCGGAGATGCGCCGGATAGAACGCGAACTGGCCGTGCCGGTGGCGGATCCAGCCAGTGATGGTGTGGAGCATCTACTGGCGGCGGCCATGACCGAATGAGGCTCGTATTGCGGTAGATACGAAATCCTCGATAATGCACGCCAAATCGGATTCGACATCCAAACAGTGAATGACAACAGGAGAATAACATGAGGACTTTTGCACGGGGATTGGCACTATCGGCGGTGTTGTTGCTGCTCACCGGTTGCGGTGGCATGGCAGGACAGTGGGCCATGCATTCTATCACGCCGGAGTCGGCCAAAGCCGAGTTCGCACTGAGCGGCCTGTGTCTTAACAAGGATGGCACATTCGTGGCCTGCATGGACTGCGGCACCAAGATCAATGGTACCTGGGACTATAACGCCGATGACAAGCTGCTAACTTTCAAGGATGACAAAGGCAAGGCCCGCAGCTACGAAGCCTGTCTGTGCGGCACGAGCGGCAACCTGCTGGTTTCGAGCGCCGAGGAAGGCAAGGACTGGAAAGCGGCCATGGAGCGCGGCAAGTGCTGTACGGCTTGCGGCTGTGGCAGTAAGTGCTGCGGTGGGAAGACATGCGCCGGTAAAACGTGTGATGTGAAGACATGTGATCCCAAGAAGTGCCCGGGCAATAAGTAACGCCATACCTGCGAACGTCTGATTCTTCGGGGGCTTCCCGCCGCAACGGTTGGAAGCCCCCGCTTTCGGAATCGGGATGTATGAATACTGGTGACCGGATGAAACGCGGCGTTGTAGCGGTTGTACGGGGTGGCCCGCGTTTCCTGATGATTCGCCGCGCTGATCATATCCTGGCTGGCGGGGCCTGGTGCTTTGTGGGCGGCGCGATTGATCCGGGCGAAACGCAGGCCGAGGCCCTGGTGCGCGAGTTCCGCGAGGAGGTTGGCGGCGAAGTGCGGCCGGTGGCATGCGTCTGGGAGTACGCGCGACCCGACGGCAGGTTATACCTTTATTGGTGGCTGGCCGAGCTTGTCGACGAGGTGTTGCACCCTAATCCCGCCGAAGTAGCCGAGCTGCGCTGGTGCACACCCGACGAGATCGAAGCCCTACCCGGTATTCTGTCTGGCAACATTGAGTTTCTGCAGGCGGTGGGACGCCATCTGCTGGTGGATGGCACGCATTGAAGTCCGCCCGGGACGAGGGGATTACAGCAGAGCGGTGCTGAAGTAGCGTTCGGCGCGATCGGGCAGGATGGTGACGATATTGCCCTTGATGGTTTTGGCCAACTGCCGGGCGGCCCAGACGTTGGCCCCCGAGGATATCCCGACCAGCAAACCGCGCTCGGCTCCCAACTGCCGGGTAGTCTGGATGGCTTCCTCATCCGTGACTTCGATCACGCCATCAACCAGCGACACATCCAGCACCGCCGGAATAAAGCCATCACCGATCCCCTGAATCTGGTGCAGCCCCGGCTCGTGCCCGAGCAGGGCGGAGACGTTGCGGGGCTCAACGGCAATGATCTTAACATCCGGATTGTGTTCCTTGAGAAAGCGTCCAATGCCCTGCAGGGTGCCGCCGCTGCCGACGCCAGCCACGAAGCAGGCCACTTTGCCGGTGGTCTGGCGCCAGAGTTCTGGCGCGGTGGCTTCATAATGCACGCGCGGGTTGTCCGGATTGGAGAACTGGTCCGGTATGAACACGCGCGAGTCCTCGGCGGCGATTTGTTTGGCACGCTCAACCGCTCCGGGGAGACTTTCCTCGTCCGGGGTCAGGACCAACTCGGCGCCCAGCGCCTTGATGAGCTTCTTGCGCTCCTCGCTCATGCCCTCCGGCATGACGATCCGGACCGAGTAGCCCTTGAGCCGTCCAACCAATGCCAGGCCGATCCCGGTATTCCCGGAGGATGGTTCCACAATCACTGAGTCCAGGCGTAATTTTCCGTCACGCTCGGCTCCCTCGAGCATGGACAATGCCACCCGGTCCTTGACACTGCCACCGGGATTGAGAAACTCGGCTTTCCCGAAGACTCTGGCACCGTCAATATTCAATAATGGCGTATTACCGATCAGATCCAGGATATTATCGGTCAACATTTGGCGGCCTCACGGCATCAGTTTCTCGATGTTTGTATTCCCTATCGGATTTTGAGCCGGCCACGGTTATTTGCCGGACCGATGTAAGCGCTACTGCCCGGTAAATTTCGCACTGGTGCTTCGGCCCCATCACGCCGTGGCTATCGCGGATCAGGTGCGATTGCGCTGACGGCGGGGCTGGTACGGCTCGCCTTCCGGGCGGCCGAAGATCATGCGCCCCGCGGAAGTCTGGAGCACACTGGTCACAGTGAGGCTTACTTCCTCGTTTACCCGCTCGCGGCAGTTCTCGCCAACGACCATGGTGCCATCTTCCAGATAGCCGACACCCTGGCCCATCTCCTCACCGGGCTTGATCATCTTGACCACGATCGGCTCGCCGGGCATCACGACCGGCTTGAGGGCGTTGGCCAGATCGTTGATGTTGATGACCTCAACGCCGCGTAATTGGGCAATCTTATTGAGGTTATAATCGTTCGTGACCACGCGGCCATCGATCTTCTTACCCAGCGCTACGAGTTTCTGGTCCACGTCGCCACTCTCTTCATTGGGTGGCAGGCGCGCATCGGAGATCCGGATCTCGACCTTATCGTTGGTTTGCAGCTTATTGAGCATATCCAGGCCGCGCCGCCCACGATTGCGCTTGAGCTTATCAGAGCTATCAGCGATAGCCTGAAGCTCCTGGAGCACGAAACGCGGGATCAGCAATTCCGAGTCAATAATGCGGGTATCGCAGATGTCGGCAATGCGCCCATCAATAATGACCGAGGTGTCCAGGATCAATGGCCGGTTACCGCGTGACTGGCGGGCAAACTCGACATAGGGTATCACGAAGCGGATATCGTCCTTGGTCTGCAAAATAAAGCTGATCGACAGATAACAGCAGACGATGCCCAGCATGAGCTTGACAGCCACTATGACGTTGCGGCCAGCGGCGGCATCCTCCGTCAACTCGGCGGCATATACCGGCAACAGTAGCCGATCCAGAATCAAACCCAGCGCGAAGGCCATCACGATACCAACCACCAGGCCCAGAAAAGCACCGGAGAGGGCTGCCAGCGATTTGCGGGTTACAAACAAATCCACCGTGATCATGGCACAGGCCAGCAGGATGGCGGCGACCATCAGCGTGTAGCGGTAACGCCCCAGATCGTCCCCCTCGACTCCCGACGGCTCGCCGACGGCGGAAAATCCAATGGCGGCGATCAAGATGATGAATAGTGCTCGCAGGATCCACAGTACCATATTTCATTCCTCTCTATAATGATGATGCGTATGGATGATTCCAAGTACCGAACGCATACCCCGCGGAGCCGAGACATATGAGAGTACACGTATGACCCTGATACGGCTCCGACAGAACTACTATTTTACGACTCGTACGATTCTACTCAAGCTCTTGATACTCACGATCATGGTCCCGCCGGCTAATGGCCAGACCTCGCGGAATGCTCCTGAGTTGCGGGGAGAACTCACCCGGCTGCTACGGACCGGCAATTCTTCGGCGGCGGTAAAACGGGCTCAACAGGCTCTGCGCGAGAATCCGGATAATCCGGAAATCCGCCGCGAATATGCCAACCTGCACGTAGCCCTGGCCGAGTACTGGCTGGCCGCCAGTGATTTTGAGGCCAGTCTGACAGCTTTGAGCGCTGCTTTGGCCGTGGAACCCCGGCACGAGGCCGCCAAAACCTTGCAAGTTGAGATCGAGGCCGCTCGCCAGCGAGCCGCGCAGGCCATCCCGGAGATTGGGCATTTGCTCCAACTGGAACTCTTCGAGTCCGCCCGCCGGCGTCTTCAGGAAATAATGAGTCTGCGACCGGATCTGGCCGAGCAATTAGTGGCCGAGCAAAGAGCCGCCTGGCTGGGAACCGCCGACGATCACTATCTGGCCCGAAATTTCCAGGAAGCATTTGCTTTGTACGAACATCTGCTGCAGCTCGAACCGGAGGCGCCCGCGGATGTTTGTTCGCGCTGGGCTCTATCTCTGGCCCTGGCTCTGGCCGAGAGCGATTTCTCCCAGCCGCTGGAACGTAGCACCGCCAACCGCTTGCTGGCACGGGCCATCGACGTTCTTGACCACACCAACGAGCCGATTATCGGGCTGGTCATAGGCGGGCTACTGGCTGAGCGCAGCGGGCAACTCATCGATGCGGGGCGAACGTATGCCGAGGCGCTCGGCGTCTCGTGGGATTTGCCGCCCATTGATCAGCGGCGGGCTCGGGTCGTCGCCCTGCGTAACAAAGCCATACAGCGGATCCGGGCGCTCTACGGCGGCACGCCCACCCAACGCCGGTCAGGCGCCTGGGCCATCGTATTGCCTGACATGTGGAAAAAGCACAGTACGTCACATTTCGACGTCTTCGCGCGCAATGACCTGGTTGCCACGCGCGTGGCCGAGGCTCTTGAGTATCACTACGACCGCCTGGCCGAGTGGCTGGACATTGCGCCGGCGACCGTTTGGGAACCGCGCCTGGAAGTGCGGGTACATGCCTGCCAGGAAGACCTGCATGTGGCGACCGGTACCACTGGCATCACCTCCGCCGTCAGTCATACACGTCTGCAAGGTCAACGGGTTCTGCTCCGCAAGCTGGAAGTCTTCCAGGCCGATCCCTGGTTGTTGAGCGCGACCTTACCACACGAATTGACGCATGCCTTGATCGCCGACGCCCGGCGACACGCCATGCCACCCCTGGCGATTGACGAAGGGCTGGCGCTACACACGGAGCCGGCCGCCCGGCGGTTGATGTATCGGCGTTTAATCGGAGAGCCACGCCCGCGGCCCCGGCAACTGCTGATGGCCACGGCGGTACCTGCCGAGCAGGATCTTTTCTACGCACAAAGCGACGCACTGACCGGCTGGCTGCTTGATCGTTGCGAAGCGCACTATAAAAACGCCACCGCCGTATCCAGCCTGCTCGGGCTTTTCCAACCAGATAAGACGAGTCAGTGGTGGCGGGATCTCGGCTGGGAAACCGAAGCAGCGATGCGACGGGACTGGCGGGAATGGCTCGCCGGGCGCGCTGATCCGGTTCGGATGCCCTTGATGATTCTGGCTGAATCCACCCGTGAAGCCGAACCCGACGCGCCGCGCGCGGATCCGGCGGAGAAGCCCTAGGTAATCATTTGGGCTGAGTTGAAATCTACCAGGCCAGGCCGCCACGCAAGGGTCGTTTACGCTTTTTCTTCGGCTCGGATTCCTGTTCGGGCGGTGTGTCGTCCATGTCAGCTTCGCTGGCTGGGGTTTCGGCGGTTTTCAAAGAGAGTGCGATCCGGCGCTGCTCAGTGTCCACCGACAGAACGCGGACCTTGACAACCTCGCCGGGCTTGATGACATCTTCAACCGTCCGCACGCGCCGGTCACTCAACTGCGAGATGTGTACCAGCCCTTCGACGCCTTCCTCGAGCTGTATAAAAGCGCCGAACTTGGCCACCCGCGTGACAGCCCCACTGACAAGTGTGTCCGGCGTGTAACGCTCCGCCACGTTAGTCCAGGGGTCACTCGCAAGCGCCTTGAGGCTCAAGGTGAGCTTGCGGTTTTCCGCCTCGATGGCCAGAATCGAGACGCGGACGTTGTCACCTTCCTTGAGAAAATCCTTGGGATGGCGCACGTGCTGGGACCAACTCATCTCGCTGGCGGGGATCAGGCCCTCGATACCTGGCTGGAGTTCCACGAACGCGCCGAAGTTCATTAATTTGACCACCCGGCCTTCGATGGTGTTGCCAACCTGGTAATTGGTTGAGACCAGTGTCCACGGATCGGGCGTGGTCTGCTTCAAGCCCAGTGAGATGCGGTCCTTGACCAGGTCGATCTTGAGAACATGCACCTCGATCTCATCGCCTTGCTTGAGCAACTGGGAGGGATGCTTCAGGCGGCTCCAACTCATGTCGCTGATATGCAGCAGGCCCTCGATACCCCCCAGATCGACAAAGGCGCCGAAGTCCACCAGGCGCACAACCTTCCCGGCGCGGGTTTGTCCCTCGGCCAGTTGGAAGCGCAGTTGTTGGCGCTCTTCCTCACGCTCGCGTTCGAGGATGCGCCGCCGACTGAGAACCAGGCTGCGACCGCGGCGGTTTACTTCGGTGACCTCGCATTCCAGCCAGTGACCGATGAACGAGGCGAAATCCTCGTGCCGCACCAGGTCAACCTGGCTCATGGGCATGAAGCCCCGGGCTCCTTGCACGCGCAGTTCCAGGCCGCCAATATTCGAGCCGGTGACCCGGGCTTTGACCACGTCACCGATGCGGATGGTATCCAGGTCAGCCGTCAGTTTGGTTTCGCGCAACGACAGGCGCATTAAACCCGAATCGCGGTCGAAGCCATGGGGTACCAGGTCCAGCACCTGACCGATGGTGGGCGGCTGATCGGGCTCGAATTCGTCGATTGACAGGAAACCTTCGCTCTTGCCACCGATATCGACAAACACGTCTGAGTCGCGTATGGCCAGGATGCGACCCCGGATACGTCCACGCTCGTCCGTGGTCGGCTCGTGAATCTGGGATTGCGCCATGCGCTCGAATTCTTCCGGCGAAACCTGCTCGAGGGCTTCGTCCAGTTGGCGTTTTACTTCTGCGTCATCCATCTCGTGCGGATCAATCGACACGTTGTATTCCCAAGATAGTAATATCGATTATCACAGAACCCCTTATAATATCGAAACATGCGTTAGGCACAAGAGGAATGTCGGTCATGCAGGACTTAACCACCAGTAATCAGGCGTAATTTCATGGCCAATAAGCCGCCGGGCAGTATGAGCCGGCTAGTCCGCGGGAGTGGCTCTGGAGTGGGCGAATTGGGTTTGACATAGAGAGACATAAAAGGGGCAATTCTCCAACAATTCCTGGTGTGAGCCGCTCCCGACGATCCGGCCTTCGTTGAGCACCACGATCCGGTCAGCGCGGGCAATCGTGCTGAAGCGGTGGGCGATCACAAAGGTCGTCCGATCACGCGTGATGTCCTCCAGGGCTTCCTGAATTTTGCGCTCTGATTCGCTGTCCACCTGGCTGGTGGCCTCGTCCAGAATCAGGATAGGCGGATCACGTAAAATCGCCCGCGCCAGGGCGATACGCTGCCGTTGGCCGCCAGAGAGTGTCCGCGCGGAGATCAGGGCATCATATCCACGGGTGACCTGACCATTTTCTTCAACTTCCAGCTCGCACGCGAATTCATCAATGTGAGCCATATGAGCGGCTCGGCGGACACATTCATCGGTGTGGCCATTGGCACCGTAGGCGATATTGTCCCGCAAGGTGCCACTGAAGACGATAGCTTCCTGGGTGACCAGGCCGATCTGGTTCCGCAGTGACTTCAGTGACACCGTTGCAATATCAGTACCGTCAACCAGAATCCGGCCGGCTTGTGGCTTGAAAAAGCGCATCAACAGTGAAACCAAGGTGGTCTTGCCGGAACCATTCGGTCCCACGATGGCCACCACTTCCCCTTTCCGCACCAGCAGGCTGACCTCATTCAGCACCGGACGGGGGCTGGATGTATACGTAAAAGTAATATCGCGAAACTCAATCGCGCGGGAAAACGGTGCCAGTTCCTGGTCCGCCCTGACTGTCGCCCTCTCCGGCTCTTCGGTGGGCAGATCGAGTAATTCAAAGAGACGTCGGGCGGAAGCTTCCGCGGCCTGAAGCCGGTTGTTCACGTTGCCCATCTTGCGGACCGGGTCGAAGATCCCCCCCAAACAAACCACGGCGGCGAAAAACAAATGTGGCTCGAGCTGTTGTTGAAATACGCGGCTACCGCCGTAGACCACAAAAGCGGCCACTGCCAACATGGCGAGCGTCTCCAAAGCCGGCTTGGTGGCGGCATCGACCAGCTCAATATGCGTCTGGGCTTTTGTCAGGGTGCGATCCTCCAACTCGAAGCGCTGGCTCTCGGCGGGTTCCATATTGCAAGCCTTGACGACGCGAACGCCCCAGAGCCGTTCCCCGAGATGGTCCAGCAATCGGCCCCAGGACAGCGATGCCCGGCGTTGGGCGCGCTTGATCAGCCGGCCGAAGGTCCGGATTACGATCGCTCCGATCGGCAAACCCAGCAAAGCGACCACCAACAGACGCCAGTCGATCATTAGCGTCAGAGACAGCACGCCGGCCGCTTTGAGCGGTTCGCGGATGACCTTGCCGAAAAGCGTCGACTGGCCGACTTCGACCTTGTTGATGTCGGTTGCCAGGCGGGCGAGTGTATCGCCCTGCGGCTGGGTACTGTGCCAGTCGATTGGCAGGCGCAGGACATGATCTCCTATCCGGGTGCGCAGATCATGCATGGCACGTTGCACGGCGGTTTTAACTAATCCGTCGTTGACAAAGCGGCAAATCCCACCCAACAGAGCAATCACTACCAGGACGCCCATGACAATTGCAAGTGTCAACAGGCGGCTGTCGGCATCGCGTCCATCTGGGAACAATCCCGCCAATTGCCGCAGGCCGCTCCACCAGGAGCGATATGGCCGCAGGTTCAAGCTCACGTCCCGGGGCGGCTCGCCCGGAGCAGCCACTCGAGCCGTCAGGCGTTCCGTGGTCTGCTCGGCCAGAGCGCGGATGATCCCGCACGAGCCGAGTTGCTGACCCTCCAGATTAATAATCCGCACACCATCGGCCAGCACATCGGCGGATGGGGAATCGGTGTGTACACGCGGAAGCAGCAGTCCGTCGGGATCATTGGGCAGATCGGGCGCGATTACGACCCCCAGCCGCCGTTGGGTTTCAGAGCGGTTAATCCAGTCAACCAGGGTTTCATGATCAGCAAAGATGACCTTGAGGATTGGAACCATGGTTGAGATACTGAAAGTGTATGTGACACTAACGCCCACGGCAGCTATCAGGCCGATAATCAGCATGAAGCGATGCGGGCACAGATAAGCCAAAGTTCGGCGAAATTCAGGCAACCAGCGCTTGTCAAGAGTCGTAGTTGTCATTGGGTGATATGATAACGGTCCGCGCCTCCGGGGGGCAGGGTTTGAGGAGCGCGGATTTTGGGCCGGTGGTCGTCAGCCGGTCGAGCAGTGGATTATCTGGAGAGACGTGTGAAGCACGAGGTTAGCTTATCAGGACCGGATATCACGGATGCCGAGATCGAGGCCGTGGCGCAAGTGCTGCGTTCCCCACACCTCAGCCTGGGCCCCAAGCTGCCGCAATTCGAGGCGACATTTACCCAACGACTGGGCATCAAACACGCCGTTGCGTGTAATAGCGGCACCTCGGCTTTACATCTGGCCTGGCGGGCCCTGGAGATCGGCGCTGGAGACGAAGTAATCACCACGCCTTTCTCATTCATCGCTTCCAGTAACAGCATAATGTTTGATAGCGCCCACCCGATATTCGTCGACATCGATCCGGATACCTGGCAGATCGACACCAACTTGCTGGAATCCGCCATCTCACCACGCACCCGGGCTATCCTGCCAGTCGATGTGTTTGGCGCGACGCCGGATATGGATAGTGTCACCGTGATAGCGGAACGGCATAATCTCCGGGTAGTGGAAGACTCCTGTGAGGCTCTCGGGACTATGTACAAAGGGCGACCGGCCGGCACACTGGGTGAAATCGGCACCTTCGGCTTCTATCCCAACAAACAGATCACCACTGGCGAAGGCGGCATGGTGGTTACCAACAACGACGATCTGGCGGACCGGATCCGCTCCATGCGCAACCAGGGCCGTGATCCGAATGGCGGCTGGCTGGCACACGCCCGGCTGGGATTTAACTACCGCCTGTCAGATATCAATTGTGCGATCGGCATTGAGCAAATGCGGCGACTGGACGAGATCATCGACAAGCGCGCCCAGGTCGCCGGCTGGTATCAAGAGCGGCTGAAGGATGAGCCCCGCTTGCGACTACAGCGGGTACCGGCTGAGATTAAGTTGAGTTGGTTTGTTTTCGTCCTACGACTTACCGACGATTACACCCAGCAGCAACGCGATCATTTGCTGGACCAATTGAGCAAGCGTGGTGTCGGTTGCAGCAACTACTTCACACCGATTCACCTGCAACCCTTCTACCGCGAAACCCTGGGCTGCAAGCCAGGCACTTTTCCGGTAACCGAGGCGCTCTCGGCACGTACTATCGCCCTGCCATTTCATTGCCGGCTGACGGAACAGGAAGTCGATTACGTGGTGAAATCGCTGCGCGCCTTGCTATAACACTATTGATGTGAGGGAAACTGCCCTCCCGGATGATAAGGCTATCTCGCTATTATAGGACCATTCTTGCGTCCACACTCCTTGCTGTCGACATCTTATCTCGTAATTGGATGTGGGGGATGCCGACGGTCGCGCCAAATACCGAAGTAGAATTCAATTGACCATGTACAGGCTGCTTTATAACATTAAGTAAGGATGAGCGCTGGGACTTCGGGGCACGCGGATTCCATGTATCGCAGCCATACCTCGATGTTCCGGTTTGTTAGACTGGGTATCCTTTAGTTAGCGACCAGTATTTATCGGATCGCCGATCAGTCGCTGCTAAAGGAAGTGGTGCGAGTGAAGGTTATGCCACATGCGTATAGCCAGGCATCTTCACGCGCCGCGGATTACATGACTTTACCGTCGTGAAGGAGACCAATCGTGCATCGAAACTACTCAAGCGCTATGTATATGTTGCGGTCAGGACTTACGTGCGTCTTGATCGTAGTCATTCTGCTGTTGGGACCAGTTGCCGTACAAGCTGAGAAGCCACAGCTCAAGATTCCCAGTGAGAGATTCGACGTCCAGATCGGTGACAGCGTCATCCCGGTGATACTCGAGCCGATCGATCACGCGGCTTTCCTGGCCGAAGACCAGGCTGACTGGGAGAATCTGGGTACCGGCGCCTTGCGCACTGGTCTCGTGCGCCCACTTTTTCATCTGGGCATGAGCGATCCGGTCGTTCTGCACGAGATCCCCGGCGTCGGCAGCCTCTGGATCGCTGGTTTCCAGTCTCAGGCGGCGGAAGGTCTGCGGCTGCGGTTTACTGGTGTGGATCTGCCTCAGGGAGCCGAGTTATGGATCTACGATCCCAAGTATCCGGACTACGCCGATGGTCCATACACCGACCAGGGAACGCAGGGAATGGGCGACATCTGGTCGACCATCTTCGTGGGTGACCTGGTTTTCGTGGAATATTTTGTGCCGGAAGGTGCCGCGGACCAGGGTTACTTCGTGGTCGAGGAATTGCTGCATATGTATCGACCGCTGGGCCCGTCGGCGGGCGAGCCGGCACCGCGCGAAGGTGACTGCCACCTCGATGTCATGTGCTATCCTGAATACCACCCCCTGCATAACGCCACGGTTCGCCTCGACTACATCGGAGCTGGCGGCTATTCCTACATCTGTAGCGGCACTCAACTGGCGACCGAAGCTCACGACGAGACCCCGTATCTGCTGACCGCCAACCACTGTCTCGACAGCGGCGCCTACCTGGATTCGCTGGTGATCACCTGGGCCTACCAAGCCAATGATTGCGACGGATACGTGCCACCCTTCTCCTCCCGGCCCAAGTCCAGCCATGCCGAGTTCCTGGCGACGCGCGACGAGAACTACGGCGACCAGACGCTGCTGATGATCCTGGGCGTGGTGCCGGATGTGGCCGAGTGGTCCGAATGGGACACCGCCGAGGTCTCGAACGGCACGGATATCGCCGGCATTCATCATCCCACCGGGGCTTACAAACGGATCAGCTTTGGCGGTCGCACGACGCAGACCTTCGGCAATCCAACCTATTTCCACGGCGTGGTCTGGCAGGCCGCCGGCGGCACGATTGAGCCGGGGTCCTCGGGCTCGGGTCTGTACCGCCGGAGCACCAAGGAACTGGTGGGCGTGGCCTCCAGCACCGCGACGGGCACCGACTGCGACAACCACCCCTGGGGACCGTGCAGCTATGGCAAGTTCGACCGCTTCTACCCATACATCGACACCCTGTTGGAAATCGGTTCCGACGATAACCTGGAAGACAACGACTCGTGTGCGGCGGCAGTTGATGTGACTGAAGGTAACCACAACGATCTAGTCGTCAAACGCCTCGACGAGGACTGGTATCACTTTTACCTGCCGTCCGGGGCCGACCTGCAGGCAAATCTGACTTTTACCGACATTTACGGTGATATTGACATGAAGCTCTATCGCGGCTGCGGTGGCCCGGTAGTGGCATCATCCGTCACGACCACGAACAACGAGTCCATCATTTACACGAACGACGGGGCTGACGATGACTTCTATCTGCAAGTCTATCTCAACGACGACGTGCGGGGCGACTACGATATGTATCTAGACTGGGGTTGCGATCTCCCGGACGTGCCAATCACAATCAGCGCCAGCGTTGGCACCTACTGCTCGCACGTCGAAGTCACCTGGAATTCCGCGCAGGGCGCCACCAGTTACAAAGTCTACCGCAATACGACCAACGACTCCGGCACGGCCGAGATGATCGATACCACCAGCGATACGTCTTATGACGATTATGACGACGTCGCTCCGGACCAGCTTTACTACTACTGGGTCAAGGCTTCGAATGGCTGTGGCGACAGCAGCTTTACCACGTCAGCGGTTGGTATGGCCATTTGTGGCACGGTGATCGGCGACCTGAACTGCCTGCTGGACGGTGTTAATGCCTATGACATCGATCCGTTCATCCTGGCGATCGGTAACCCGGCGGGCTACCGCGTTGGCTACCCGAATTGCAATCGCTTGCTGGCGGACTGCAACGGCGATGGCGATGCCAATGCCTACGACATCGATGGCTTTATCGCGCTGGTCGGCGGCGGTTAAGCCCGGCGCGCTGATACTGAGAAACCGCGCCCATAACCTTTAATCAATCCCGGGGCCCAGGCGACTGGGCCCCGGCTCTTTTGGGTAAGCCCGCCGGCTGCCGCCAGTGACGCAGGCGCCGGTCGGCCTTGCTAACGTCATTCTCCGGCAGATCCGGAATATTGGTGAAAGAGATCCGCATCGGGGCGGTGCGGCGAGCATTGTGCATGCTGCCCAGATAAACCGCGTCCTCGCCGAAACGATTATTCAAATCGTCGATTATCAGTGACAACCGCACGCGCCGCCGCTCCGGCTCGAACAATGGCTGGGTGGCGTACGACTGCGGCACCAGGCCCTCCAGCACCAACCCCACCCGCAGAGGCTTGCCCGCCGTGCGGGTTTGCCAGATTTTCAGGAAGGCTTCCGTCAGGGTAATGGTGTCCTGGCACAGTTCCAGGTTGCGATAGGCCGACCAGTGTCCGCGGGGTGTGAAGGAGATGCCGACCCGCAATCGCCGGGCCCAATAGCCTTTGGCGCGCATGCGCGCCGCCGCCTTGTGCAACAGCCGCACCAACACGGCGTAGGCGCCGCGGTCGTGGCGATATCTCGGCGGCAGTACGTGCGAGTGGCCGATCGATTGACGCGTGATGGGCATCTCCGCCAACTCGTGCCCGCGCAGCCAATACCACCAGCGCTGCCCGATGACGCTGTTCCAGATTTGTCTCAGTTCGTTAATCGACAGCGCGCACAGTTGCCTGACCGTGTTAATCCCCTCGCCACACAGGCGGCGGTACATGCCCGCGCCGATGCCCGGCAGATCGGGTAGTTCCAGCCCGTAAAGCCGCCGCGGCAGTTCGTGCGCCTCGATCAGTACCAGGCCGTCCGGCTTTTGCATGTTGCTGGCCACCTTGGCCAGGAAGCGGTTGGGCGCGATGCCGATCGAGCAGGTCATATACCGGCCGCAGGCTTGGCGCAGGGCGGCCTTGACCTCCCGCGCCTTGGCGGTGGCCTGCGCCGGGGTTTTCTCGCCGGCCATTAATTGACACGAGACCTCGTCGACGGACTTGATCTCGTTGACGTGCAGGCACGATTCGATCGCCTCTACGAATTTGTGGTGCATCTGCACATACAAGGGCGGGCGGGCCTCGACCAGCCGCAGTTCCGGGCATAGCCGGCGCGCGTCGTATACCGGGGTGCCGGTTTTCACGCCCCGGCGACGGGCTTCATAGCTGGTGGCGATGCAGCAGGTGCCGGCGGTCATCACCGGCACGACCCCGACCGGCACGTCGCGCAGCTCCGGCCGCATTTGCTGCTCGACAGAGGCGAAATACGCGTTCATATCGATAAACATGGTCGCGAGTTCCATGCGCCCAACTCCGTTTCCCGCCCCCCGCGCCCTTGACAGCCCCCCACCCTGACTATATACTAACATATACCTAACATTTGGCAGAATGCAAAAGGAAAATCGGAATCAGCGCAACTCGCCCTTCGCGGGAACGGAGGGAGCGTCGCCGGGTGTTTGTTGGAAGTGGTTTTTGGGGTACTGATCTGCGTATGAAAATTGATCTTCGTACGGGAATAATGCCTCTTGTGCATAAATATTGCCGCGAGAACGGCAGTGGGGAATTCCCGGTGACGGCTCTCAGTTAAAAAGTCAGTCCCGGAGGGACGGTTGAATGTAGCCCAGCACGCAGTGCTGGGATTTGGGTGTGGCTTGGAATTAATGAGTCCCGTAGGGACGGCTGAGATTTCAGTCGTCCCTACGGGACTCGGATTGGCAAGGGGACGCCGTGGTCCCAGCACTTCGTACTGGGCTACGATCAGTCGTCCCCGGCGGGACTATGGACTCCGAGATTCATCGTTGGCGTTAATATTCTGCTCGTATTGGGGCGCAAACCACTTGTGATGCTTCACGAGCATGCCTGCGCTTACAGCTTAGGCATGGCACCCGGCTTCACGAGCATGCCTGCGCTTACAGCTTAGGCATGGCACCCGGCTTAGGCATGGCACCCGGCCGGTAACACCTGTAACGCTTCGGCCGCGCGAGGCGCGGGCCGCTACGCTAGTTTACCAGAGATCGCTGCTTGGAGGCATTCTTCGCGGTTGCGTAGGGCCGTCTGGCAGCCGATGAGGTCGCCGACGTAGCGGGCCATTTTGCAGGAATCGGTGACCATGGCGCGGACCTGGGGCGTGGGCAGGTTGTGCTCCTTGCACGTTGAGATGCGCATGTGGCATTCGACCGGGCAGGTGTCGCAGATCACCAGTCCGCCGGCGGATTCGATTCTGTGTGTGATACCCTCCCACGTGGCGGCGTGTTTGGTCATGCGGTTCGTACAGACCCACAAGCGCACGTTCTGGTGGACTTTGGCGTTATTTGTTCGCAGCCAGTCGGCGACGTATTGCAGTTGCGCCAGTGAGTAATGCGGGCAGCCGAGCGTGACGAAGTCGATCTCGCCCCCGGGCGCGATGGTGGTCAGCTTGTCGCGGGCGGCGTCGAGGTCGGCGTAAGTGACCGTGTGCGTCTCGCGCGGTTGACCGCCATGAAAGGCGGCTTCGACAGAATCGGCCTCGGCGGTATGACCGGGAGCGTGGAAGAGCGTTACCGAGCCGGAGGTCGCCAGGGCGGCCCCGAGGGCGAGCAGGTTATTCTGCGTCGTACCCGGTGGCAGGGCGTCGAAGACCGGCACGTCGCCCCCGACGATCCCGCCGACGTGAAAGCCAAGCGCGGAATAATCGCAATCGTGCCGCAAATCGCCAGGCTCCAGATCGAGCTTGAACATATGTGTGCCCCGGCGATTTTCATCGAGCAGGTAGCCCATCAGCGGGTACTTGCCGGTGACGGCGGAATAGCGTGTGAACAGGCCGCCGCGGTTCGTGCGGGCTCCCAGAACCGAGTTGTAGTAGATGATCGCCGACGATTCGACGGTGATGATGTAAGAACCTTTGGGCGGGATGAACCCTAAAAGCTGCGGCGTGCAGGTGTATGTGCCCAGCAAGCCCATTTTGCGGTGGGCTGGCACAACCTGCGCTTGTAGCTCGTGGACTGCCGGCGGGCAGCCGTAAGCTTGCCATTGTTCCAGGTCGCAGGCCAGGGTGGAGGTTGTGGTTGGGATACAAGCACGGGCGCCGGTGTCGGCGTATTCCACGGCGTCCTCGACCGAACCGCGGTAGATGGACATCTCGGCGGGGTAGTGCGCGTAGATGACATCGACGAAGCGCTCGGCTCCGAAGGCGTCGCCGAACTGGATGAGGAAGTCCATGGCCTGGGCCACGCTCACGGCCGACACGGCCGTGCCACCCTCGCCGGCGAGCATGCGTTTTTCGTCATCAGTAAGGTTCATAGGGGATCTCAGCTATCAGTCAACGAGGCACCGCGCCGGCTGAAGCCGGCGGCTCGGTAGGGAAGCACGGTTTTTTCACGAACTGTCTGCAAGTGACACTAGCGCACCTTGGGTGGCAGACCATGAGGGGGCTCTAACGCCATGAAGTGCGCTACCGGGTCCGGCAGTGGCAGCGCATGTGGTAGGGCGAACATCTCACCGTACTCAAAGCCGCAGCGTCCACCCTCGATAGCATCGAAGGCGCGGATACGTGACAGCAGCCGTTCCAACCGTTGCTCGTCGAATTGCGACTTGTACGCCGCTATGGCTGCCAGCTTCTGCTCGTGAACATCGCTGGTATCGACCACGAATGAGCCGTGCCAGTGTTGGACCTCCGCGGCAATATGAACCGGGCGGTACCACAGCCACTCGATGCGGTGCGGCGGCGTATTGTCAAAGCGGTCGTCCCATTTTGTGAGTTGCGAATAGAACCGCGCTCCTTCGAGAATGAGCTGGGCTTGGTAATGGTCGGGCGAGGCGCTCGGCGTGCGCCCGGCCATGCCGACGATAATCCGCGGTCGATGGCGGCGGAATACCGTCGCGACCGCGTAGCGCGCTGCCGGGCAGTCCATCAGTTCGCGATTGGTCAGTGACAATGTTTCGACGTGCTTCACGCCGAGGATGCGAGATGCCTCGGCCAGTTCCTTTGCTCGAATCTCCGGCGTGCCCTGTGGCGTGGGTTCGCCGTTGGTCATGTGCAGGACGCCGACGCGGTAGCCAAGCTTGACCAGCTTGGCGATGGTACCGCCGCAGGTAATCTCAACGTCGTCGGGGTGTGGCATGGTGAAGATGATGTCGAGTGGTTCGTTAGCCAACGGTGCACCTCCAGTATTTCCGGACGCTCGCGCAAGTACCATATCCCGCCCAGGGGCGTCTTGACCAGTGGCACGGGATTATCATCCCTGTAGAAATGCCCGCCACATGTCCTGTCTGCGGCAATTCGCTGCCGTGGCGAGCACATCGACACCTATGCCTGATCGCCGGCTGGCGGAGTGACGCGACGCGGGGGCGTTCAGCCGTTATGCTGCACGCCATGGACCGCGACGAAGTTTGCTCGAAGTTTCTCGATACGATTCCATTCGACTTGTACTCGTTCCAGGAAGAGGCCCTGCTGACGTGGTTCGCGTCGGAGAGTGGGGCGATGATCTGCGCGCCGACCGGGATGGGCAAGACGCTCATCGCCGAGGCGGCGGTCTTCGAGGCGTTGCAAACCGGTCGGCGGCTGTATTACACCACACCGCTGATCGCTCTGACCGAGCAGAAGCTACGCGATTTGCAGAACCTCGCCGAGCGCTGGGGTTTCCCGCGTGACAGCGTCGGGCTGATCACCGGCAACCGGCGGGAGAATCCCGAGGCCCCGATCCGCGTGGTGGTCGCCGAGATCCTGCTCAACCATCTCGTAGCCAATGATCCCGCGATCGCCGACCTCGGGCAGGTCGAGTCCGTGGTCATGGACGAGTTCCACAACTTCAACAGCTTCGACCGTGGCGTGGTTTGGGAGCTGTCGCTGGTGCTGCTGCCGAAGCATGTGCGCGTCATGCTGCTGTCGGCGACGGTCGGCAATCCGTATGACTTCGCCCACTGGCTGGATAAGAAGCACGGACGCAAGCTGGACGTCGTGCTCACAAACGAACGCCTAGTTCCGTTGGAGTATACGTGGGTCGAAGATAAGCTGATGACCAACCAGCTGGTGGACATGATCTCCGCCGACGATGAGCAGAACCGCACGCCGGCTTTGATCTTCGCCTTCAACCGCGACGAGTGTTGGGAACTGGCGGAAAAGCTCAAGGGTCTGCCACTAATCTCAAACCAACAGAAACAGCAGATCGATGCTTTTCTCAAGGAGCGTTCCGCCGACCTGGCCGAAGGTGTCGGCCCAAAGCTGCGGCAAATGCTCTTGCGCGGCGTGGGCGTACACCACGCTGGCGTGCTGCCACGGCACAAGGAGATCGTCGAGCAGCTCTTCGAGCAGAAGCTCGCGCCGCTGGTGTGTTGCACCGAGACGCTGGCGGCAGGGATTAATCTGCCGGCGCGCTCGGTCGTGCTGAGTACGCTGCTGACAGGTAAGCGCGGCGAGAAGAAGCTGATCTTCCCCAGTAGCGCCCACCAGATGTTCGGCCGCGCCGGGCGCCCGCAGTTCGATACGCAGGGCTACGTCTACGTGGTTGCCCACGACGACGACGTGAAAATCAACAAGTGGCGCAAGAAGTACGAGCAAATCGATCCGCGCTCCAAGGACCCCGGATTGATGCGTGCCCGCAAGGATTTGGAACGCAAGCGCCCCACCCGCCGCAAGACCGAGCAGTATTGGAGCGAAGGGCAGTTTAAGACACTGATCGCCGCCGGTCCGGCCAAGCTGACCAGCCGCTCGATGATCCCGTACCAGGTGCTCATTTACCTGCTGACCAATACCGGCACGCTGCACGAGGTCCGCGATTTTCTCTCCAAGCGGTTCAACTCGTCCGAACGCATCGAGCGGTTTCAAAGCCAGTTAGACTTCATGCTCGACAACATGCAGGCCCTGGGCTACCTGACGCGCGATACGGATGGCGACCACATCACGTTGCACGACAGCATCTCCCGGCTGCTTAACTTCCGCAGCCTGGATCCGCTCTTTGGCGCCTTTTTGGCCGAGCAGCTCGCACAAAGTAACTTTGACGAAAAAATCCTGGCACTCGAAGCCGCTCTGGAGATTCCGCCGGTGATCCTGCGGCACGTACGCATCCCGGAGGACTTGCCCAAGGGACCCTTGCAGGAGCACGTACTTGAGCCGCTGATGATCCAGATGGGCGTGGTCATCGCCCGTCCAGAGCAGACTGAAGATGATCGCCGGGGCTGGGTTGATCCGTGGGATGAAGATGACGACGAAGAACGACCGCCCACGTTTCCGGAGATGCTCAAGATTGCCTATGAAGCGCGCCTGTCAGCCCCCGAGCCGGCCGCCGTGCAGCCCAAGTGGATCGCCGGCGGCGCCTTTGCGTTTAACTGTGAGTTCTTCAAGTTCGTACGCAGCCGCAATCTGATCAAGCAGGAGGGCATCGTTCTGCGCCACCTGTTACGACTGGTCATTCTGGCCGGCGAGTTCTTCACTCTGACCGAAGATCCCGAGTATCAGCAGCTTGGCGAGTTGGCCACGACCTGTTGCCGACGCGTCGACGAGCGCTATACCGACCGCTTCCTGGCCGACGCCGAGGGTATGCGTAAGACCGTGACACAGACCTGACGGCACGTTGCCGTCCTGGCGGTCACGACGCTGGGCTTCCCAGTTATGTCGCGCGCCAAGGCCTGGGTCGCGGATGTCCTGGCAAAAACCCCGTAGCACGCCCGAGTTTTGCACCTACATGTGCGTTCTTTGTACAGTTAAACATTGCACGTGCTTGTTTCAGGTAGTCATCTCAGAGACAGTCAACTCGGTAGTGCATGGAGACCGATCATCTGTCATTTCAAGCTCCTCCAAGTCGAGCGTGAAGTCGAAAACCATCTGGATCGGAGCACCGTTGTTGTTGTTATCGTTGTAGCTATCAACGTCGATCTTGAGTTGCCGGCAGTCTCCCACAATCTGATGACGTCGCTGCTGAAAAGTGATTTCCATATGCTCGCGGCTGGCCGATCGAATGTCAGCCCACAGATTAAGCTGTCGGCCCTGACGGGCAAGCCGAGCGGCATGCTTGACGCGAACGGCTCGACCCTGAGGGTCTGTTATGTACTCCTCACGCATCGCTCGCGCGAGATGATCCGCGCACTGATCAATCAGCGCTGAATCCGAAGGCTCCCACAGTCTCTCCCTGATTGCCCACGCCGCGACCTCACGCGCTGTGGCTGGCCAAGACTGGCCGGAGTCCATGTACTTATTGGCTACTTCCTGCATTTTTTCAGTGTAGCTACGCGACATTTTTCGGCCCTTCGGGCGTAATAGTGTGCCCCCAACCATCTGTGAGTGAGGCCCTGGTCACGATTTCGCGAACCTTGACCAAATACCGACGATGCTGTGAATACAAGAGTTCCTTCCGAAACTGCAGTTGGCCGACGACGATTCCTGGATGTGTCCCAATGCGCGCCGCAAATCCTTCGATTTTCCTTGCGGAGTACAACGGACGAGTACGAAGAACGAAATCCTCGAGTTCCCCCTGGGGCACGAGTGTTTCGGCAGCAAACCGATCAGCTTCTTTTTCGATCACTGGTTTCTGCTCCGTTGCTACGGCATCGTTTCCAACCAAATCTGTGTCGAGGGGCCTATACTTAAGGTCCAAACCGTCTTGGTTCCAGACGTGGCCAAGTTCATGCATGAGCGTGTACCAGAATGCATCGATTCGGTCGTACCGTAGCGAGAGAGCGATGACCGGCGAGCGCCTTTCAAGCCAGAAGCACGCGCCATCGATTCGTGTCTGCGGAAGGTGTTCCAGTACGACTAGCCGAATTCCGGCATCTGCCAGCACACGTGGAACCAATCGTATATCCGGCGGGTTCGGGACGATTGCACTGAGGTGTTGCAGCGACTCCTTCAGTCGCGTAGTCGAAAACGCGCGAGCCTGAACCATGCCTGCCAGATGTCGGGCGCGAAAGAGCCAAGCAATCTGCGTAGGTGTGAACTCGTCATATGGGGCGGACATCCTCGCTGCAATCTTGAACTCCGGAGTCTCCTCCAGCGAGCCGATCTCAAAGAAGCCAAGGGTCTGTTTCTCAAGGACTTCGACGCTTTCAGATGGCACGATCCAGTGACGACGCAACATCTCCTTGATGGGGGCTCGTTCGTACAAACGGGCTCGCCGTGCGACCAAGTCCCCCACCGGTTTTGTTCGTGAAAGCTGATAAGCGCTATCCAAGTTGAGCCAGAACATCGCGCTTGTTCCGAGTGCCTGCTCTAACCCTCTCGCCGTTTCAGGCGTGATGGTGCGTTTTCCCGTGATGATCTCGCTGACATCACGGGGGTTCCGTCCGAGTATTTCTGCGAGATCACCCTGCGTCCATCCGCGAGCGTCGAGTTCTTCTCTCAGAAACTCGCCCGGGGCAAAAACTTCAGCGGGTACTCGGTCGGTCATCAAGTCAACCTCAATGGTAATCCTCAATCGCAACAATCACGACGTGCTTCTCTTGGCGGCTTCCTTCTAACTCAAGAATGAGGCGCCATTGATCGTTAAGCCTCATCGACCTCTGATGAGCCCGTTTTCCTTTAAGCTTCTCGAATCGTAACGACTTCATAGCATAGAAATCACGCTCATCAACGGCAGCCCTGATTGCTTGGAGGCGCTTGCGGTAGGCTGTCACAACGGCTTGTGAATGACCGCCGTCGTAATCCGCATCAGTTTCTAGGCGGTCCAGCCGCCCATCGTTGAAGCGCACTTCCATGACAAGTATAGAATAGCAGACAAAGTAGATTATGTCAAATACTGATTTTACGCGTAGTGTAAAAATGTAAACATTGCTATTTCACCACAAACTCACACGTCCGATCTGTAACAACCACTTGCCAGAGCGTGGCTTATGCTAACCTGCCTATCCGGGATCGGATCCATCAGGCGCTTCTGCAGTTATGGTCCGTCATCTGCATTGATGGCAATAACACCATCTTCGTACCTCTCTCTCACTATCAGAAGTTCTAACGACTGACCTCTGTAAATACATGTCACAAACGCCCGGCCGAGGGGCCGGGCGTTGTATATTGTTATCGAGCTTTCGCCCGAGTGAACGGTGGGCGAAGCTGTTGGCTATTCGCCATACTTGGCGATGATCTCTTCCTTGGTCTTGTGCAGGATGTCGTACTTCTGGCCTACCTTGGTAAACGCCGCGATGGCTTTGTCGATGTGGCTGAAGTCGTGCGCGGCCGACATCTGGCAGCGGATGCGGGCCAGGCCCTTGCCGACCACCGGGTAGAAGAAGCCAATTACGAAAATGCCCTCAGCGTACATGTCGCGGGCGATGTCCTGGCTCAGCTTGGCGTTGTAGAGCATGATCGGCACGATCGGGTGTTCGCCGGGCTTGATGCCGAAGCCGGCCTTGGTCATGCCTTCGCGGAAGCGCATCGTGTTGGCGATAACCTTGTCACGCAGCTCGGTCGACTCGGTGATCATGTCGAGGACCGCGATCGAGGCCTTTACCACGATCGGCGAGACCGTGTTGCTGAACAGGTACGGCCGGCTGCGCTGCCGCAGCAGTTCGACAATTTCCCTGCGGCCGGTGGTGAAACCGCCGGAAGCCCCGCCGAGCGCCTTGCCGAGCGTGCCGGTAATGATGTCGACGCGCCCCATGACGTCGCAGTACTCGGTCGAGCCGCGGCCATGTGTGCCCATGAAGCCGGTGCAGTGGCAGTCGTCGACCATCACCAGGGCGTCGTACTTGTCGGCCAGATCACAGATCTTGTCGAGCTGCGCGACGGTCCCATCCATGGAGAACGCGCCGTCGGTGGCGACGATGCGATAGCGGGCGTCCTTGGCTTCCTGGAGCTTGGTTTCCAGATCCGCCATGTCGTTGTTCTTGTAGATGTAGCGGGTTGCCTTGCACAGCCGGATGCCATCGATGATCGAGGCGTGGTTGAGCGCGTCGGTGATGATCGCGTCTTCCTTGGCCAGCAGCGGCTCGAACAGGCCGCCGTTGGCGTCGAAGCAGGCACAGTACAGAATCGTGTCCTCGGTCTTGAAGAACTTGGCGATCTTGGCTTCGAGCTCGCGGTGGATATCCTGCGTGCCGCAGATGAAGCGCACGCTGCTCATGCCGTAGCCGTGAGTTTTGAGAGCGTCCTTGGCGGCTTCAATCACGCGCGGGTGCGATGAAAGGCCCAGGTAGTTGTTGGCGCAAAAGTTCACCACGTCCTGTTTAGGGGCGCCTGCGGGATATTCGACGCTGATGTCCGCCGACTGCGGGCCGAGAATGTAGCGCTCTTCCTTGTACAGCCCCGCTTCACGAACCGCGGCCAGTTCCTTCTGGAGGTCATCCTTCATTCTGCCAAACATGTAGTCGCTCCGATTGAGTGTCTCTTCATAGTCTCTTGCCGGGCCTGAGAGCCCGACCTGTCAGTCGGCCGGTTGGCCATCCAATGGTCCGCGCGGGCTGAAGCCCGCGGCTCAATTCGTCTATTTGCCCCCACGCCGCTTCAACGCCGCCTGGTATTCCCGCTCGTCCGGGAACAGCACGATCTTGGCACTCTTGCGCGGCCGCTCGATCATCTTGCCGAAGCCCTTCTCGTAATCATCCAGCATGAAGATATCCGTAATCACCGGCGACGGATCGATCCGCCCGTTAGCCAGCAGATTGCGGTTACGATACCACGTATCAAAAATCTTGCGGCCATTGATACCGTGAATCTGGCAACCCTTGAAGACGATGCCATTGTTATAGTCGACCGGCAGGGGCGACTGGGCGGCAATGCCGAAGGCGGTGATACGGCCGGCCTTGCGCACCATGGCGAAACAGTCGTTGACCGAATCCTGCGAGCCGACCATCTCGAGGGCGATATCCACGCCGTTGCCACTGGTGTGGTCCATGACGAACTGGAGGCGTTCTTCGGCGGTTGTTTTGTTAGTGTACACCTGAAGGTCGGCGCCCATTTTACGGCCGATTTCCATGTTCACGTCGTACTTGCCGAAGTGGATGATTTTCGCCACGCCGACGGTGCGGGCCACGCCGATGGCGAAGAGGCTGATTGGCCCGTCGCCGGTGATGACCATCGTCTTGCCGGCCACGTCGGCGTCCTCGCCAAGGACGGCGTAGCAGGCGTTGCCCAACGGTTCCTGAATCGCGGCGATCTCCGGCGGAATCGACTTGTCGTTTGGCCAGCAAATTGATTCGGGCAAGGCGAAGTATTCCGCGAAGCAGCCGTCATAATCGACGCCTAGAATCTTCATGTTCATGCCGACGTGGTAAATCCCGAGCAGGCTGGTCAGATCGCCGGGATCGTAGATGTGTGTCTCGGCGGAGATATAGTCGCCGACCTTGATACGTTTACAGCCCGGGCCGACCTCGACGACCTCGCCGGCGACCTCATGACCGAGGATCTGCGGCAGCGCCTTGGCGCCGATGCGTCCGTCTGACCAGGGATCCCATTTATATATATGCACGTCGGTGCCGCAGATGCTGGTGGCCCGGACTTTCACAACCAGCCAGTCCGCCTGTGCGGGCTTGGGGATCGGCTTGTCCTGCATTTCGGCCCCGAATTCCGGTTTCGTCTTGACCACTGCTTTCATGGTCGCCATGTGGTTCTCCTGTGCGTGATATTCAACCGCCGATGCGACCGGATGGGATATCCGGCGTAATTTTCCGAGCCCCCTCGCTCATGTTGAGGGCTCTAAAACCAGTGGGTGGCAATTCCCGTTCCAGGCCGGCGACCAAGCCAGCCTAGCTCCATTCCCGCGGGTAACGCCGACTACCCACGGCGGGCAGTCTAGGCCAACCGGGCTACGGAGGCAAGTTCCTCGGGACTGACCATGGCTTCATGAACCGCGCGCCCCCAAATCCGCCCGGCAGTGTTACCATACGGTACTTTTGTATTTCGACTTATGGAGAATTATGATGCTCAGTTGGCGTTGGATTGCCTTAATACCCACCCTGGCCCTGCTTGCACCGCAGGAATCCCAACCGACCGCGCCGCAGCGCCACGCGATCGCCACCGGCTTCCTGCACAAAACGCTCAGCCTGGGCGAAGCCGAGTACGACTACTGCGTGTACGTACCGCCCGAATACACTCCCGACAAGCCCTGGCCGGTGATCCTGTTCCTGCACGGCTCCGGCGAATGTGGTCGTGATGGTTTCTTGCAGACTGATGTGGGTATCGCCCGCGCTATCCGCCGCTATCGTTATTTCTTCCCGGCGATAGTCGTCATGCCCCAGTGCCGGCCGGGTACCTCATGGAGCGGTCCCATGGCCCACATGGCCCTGGCCAGCGTGGAGGCGACTTCACGCGAGTACTATCTCGACGCTGACCGCCTGTACCTGACGGGTCTTTCGCTGGGCGGCCAGGGAACCTGGCTACTCGGTGCTCAATACGCCGACCAATTCGCGGCCCTGGTTCCAATCTGCGGTTTTGTCGAACTGGGCGAGTCCACCGGGCAGGCCGAAAAGCTCGTGCCGCACCTGGCCAATATGCCGATCTGGTGCTTCCATGGCGATACTGACCGCAGCGTGCCGGTGGTGAAAGCACGCGAAATGGTCAAACTCCTCAAAGCAGCCGGCGGACAGGTAAAATACACCGAATACGAAGGCGTCAGCCATAACTCCTGGGACCGCGCTTACAAAACCCCCGAACTGTGGCAATGGCTCTTCACCCAGCGCCGCTCGGACCGGAATAAGGATGGAGGCGGTTAGTGCGGACTGCTCCACGCGATTACAATCTCTGGTCAAAATTCCGCCGATCATGCCGTTCGTGATCCCCGGTTGTAGTTAGAAGGTATCCGCTTGAGTGATATAGAAACAAAATCCACACCACCTCAGGATCTCGCCGACACACGCCCGATGTCGCAATTAGTCCACCCGATCTGGTGGTTGTTGGGAATCGGCATCCTGCTGGCAGTCGCGGCTCTGCTGGTCGACCAACCGGCTTCGGATTATCTCTCCGACGAGGTCGTCCGCGAACGGGTATATAATCTATTCTGGATACCCGCCGCGGCGGGGCTTTATTTCTTCCTGCTGGCGATTTTGGCGTCTTTTCCCAATTGGCGGCGCCTGTATGTCGGTTTTTTCGCCGCTGTCCTGCTCACGGCGTTGATGACGCACGCGCTGAAATGGTCGGTTGGCCGGGCGCGCCCACATCAGGAACTCGGCCAATGGACTTGCCGCCCGTTTTCCTGGGACGGCAGCTTCGAATCGTTCCCCTCCGGCCATTCCAGCGGCGCCATCGCGTTGGCGATTCTGTTGGGTATTTACTTCCCGCGCGCGCGCTGGATCTTCTACTTCTACGCCGGCATGATGGGGCTCGAACGCATCGTGCATTACAAGCATTTCCTCTCGGACGTGCTGGCCGGGTATGTGATCGGGATTCTGGCGACCTGGATATGTATTCGTGCCCTGGGAGCCAGCTTCTACCAGAAAGACTGGCGACCCACTACTTTAGAGCCATTAAACTAGCCTGGAGGAAATCCAATTGGCGCTACCCACCGCCAGTGCGGCCGTGATCTTCGATCTCGACGGCGTGCTCACCGACACCGCCGAATTGCACTTCCAGAGCTGGATGGATATCGCCCGCGAGTTGGATATTCCCTTCGACCGCACGGCCAATGAAGCCCTGCGCGGCCTCAGCCGGCCCGACAGTCTCAAGCTCTTCCTGGGCGCGCGGATAACTCGCTTCTCTGACACCCGGCAGATCGAGATCATGGTTCGGAAAAACCGTTGCTACCTCGAGCGCGTCGAACACATGAGCCCGGCCAATCTGCTACCCGGCGCCCGCGAGCTACTCGCGACCTTGAATGCTAGACAGATCCCCCTGGCGGTGGCCTCATCCAGTAAAAACGCCCTGGTAGTACTGGAGCGCTTGGAGATCCAGAACTTGCTGGACGCCGTCGTCGATGGCAACGACGTGCCGCAGTCCAAGCCCGATCCGCGCGTCTTCCTCACCGCCGCCGAGCGACTGAGCGTCCCGCCGCAGCGCTGCATTGTGGTCGAGGATGCCGCCAGCGGCGTGGCGGGAGCTTTGGCCGGCGGCATGAAGGTCATCGGGATCGGCCCGCCCGAGCGCGTTGGTCAGGCCCACCTGGTGGTTCAAACCCTTGGCGAGCTTGACGCCGACCGTCTGCTGGCCGTGCTCGATAACTGATTCCAAATGAAACTACCACCATAGCGGCACCGTGTACGCACTGTGTCAAGCGGGTATCATCCGGGTATGTCCGCGGAAAGTACGAAAAAGCCGCGCGCTGCCGAGGGCACGCGCATGACCATCGGCGAGCATCTGGATGAGCTGCGCGGCTGCCTGATCCGCAGCCTGCTGGCACTTTTCGCGGCGTGCATCGTCTGTATCTGGCCAGCCAAATTCCTCTTGTGGATCCTGGTGCGCCCGGTGGTGCTGGCGCTACAGGCCAACGACCAGCCCACCAGCCTGCTGGCCACCAACCCGGTCGAGAACATCGTCGTCTACATCAAGGTCGTGGTGATCTTCGGCGTGATCCTGGCCGGCCCATACATCATCTACCAATTCTGGAACTTCATCGCGGTCGGGCTGTACAAGCGCGAAAAAGCGTGGGTCTACAAGCTGGTGCCGATCAGCATCGGCCTGTTTGTCACCGGCGTCTTGTTCATGTATGTGTTCGCGCTGGTCGTCAGCCTCAACTTCCTGGTGGGCTTCAGCAGTTGGCTACCCCTGCCGCAGCCCGAACCGAACTTCTTCGAGCGCCAGGTGATGCGCTTCGGCGCCGAGACTCAGCCGGCCACGCAACCGACGGCGGGGAACTGGCCAACGCTCCCGGTGCTGTTTGAGGACCCGGAGGAGCCACCACCCGGGGCCGTTTGGTTCAACGACTTCGAGCATCGCTTCAAGGTTTGTCTCGGTGACCGAGTCTATTCGTATCAGTTCCAGCGCGATGATCGGCGCGCCATGGTTACCACGCACTTCAAGATCGGCGAGTATCTCTCGTTCGTGATGGTGCTGACGGTAGCGTTCGGCCTGGCGTTTCAACTGCCTCTGGTCGTAATTTTCCTGGCGCGCTCCGGACTCGTGCCCGTGGAGAAGTTCCGCAAGTACCGCAAGCCCGCGATCCTGATCATCGTCTTCATCGCCGGCATGTTGGCCCCGCCCGACCTGTTGAGTCACGTCCTGTTATCCGGACCCATGATCGTGCTGTTCGAGATTGGTCTTTTCCTGGCCGGTCGCCAACAAGCCGCGAAAGAAGCCAGAGAAGCTGAATAGTTTAAGAGTGGCACGGCCGTGTCGGCCGTGAACTGATACCCAGTGCCAAGCCGACCTCCTAAGTTAGGGTGGGCATCGCCCACCTCGGGCCGAACCAGGTAGCCTTGACGCTCAGATAGTGATGCCGTACTTTTAAGGGTCTGTCGCTTGGGCACGCAGGCCCGAGACCGGCTTGTTGACGGTCAGGTAGCTCAGTTGGTAGAGCAAGGGACTGAAAATCCCTGTGTCGGCGGTTCAAGTCCGCCCCTGACCACTGCTTGAATAACCAGAATATTCCCCTGGGGCCGTAGCTCAGTTGGGAGAGCGCCTGCATGGCATGCAGGAGGTCGTGAGTTCGAGTCTCATCGGCTCCATTTCTCTAAATCGCGCCGAACGCTTGTATTGGCGTACCTGCCTGTGTCGGGCAGTGCGGCTCAGGGATCTGAGAAAAACAGTACGTACTGTTTTCCGGATTCGGAGGTGCACAATGCCCAAGCTCGCTGTAGACAAACTTCCCGCATATCGACATCACAAAGCCCGCGGCTTGGCCGTCGTTACGCTGAACGGCAAGGACATTTACCTCGGCCCGTGGGGAACCTCGGTCAGCAAAGCTGCGTACGATCGGGTAATCTCAGAGTGGATCGTCAACGGCCGGCGGTTACTGGGGCCACGGGATGAATCGGGATCCGAATTCACCATTACTGAGCTGATTGCAGCGTACTGGCGCCACGCTCAGGGCTACTATGTTAAGGATGGCCGACCTACAAGTGAGCAGGGATGGATCAAGCTCGCTATGCGACCGCTTCGGAGATTATATGGCCCCACACCCGCGTCAGCGTTCGGTCCGCTTGCCCTTAAGGCAGTTCGACAGACGATGATCGAGCAAGGCAACTGCCGAGGGAGCATTAATGGCTACATCACTCGCATCAAACGAATGTTCAAGTGGGCAGTGGAGAACGAACTCGTCCGTCCTGAAGTGCATCACGGATTACAAGCCGTATCCTGCATTCAACCCGACAACCCACCATACCGTCCAGGACAGACCGGCACTGATAACACGACGTCAACTGAGGTACAGGACGATAAAGCCGATGCCATGAGCACGAGGAGCGCCGCGGACCATGTTTGAGCCACCACCTGCCATGCCCAACAAACGCCGCAGATCGCCGCTGTGCAGACACTGCGATCAGCTGGCGGCGCAGGGTGATCTGCTGGGCCTGCTCGACTACCTTGAGACGCGGGACAATCCTGCGCTGCTGCGTGAATCACTGGGCATGATCAGCCGGTGTATCCGCGTTCGGGCCCAGACAGATGTGTCCGGACTATGCGAGGATGCGTTTGCCCGGATCCTCGGGATGGCCGTGTTATTGCTGACCAAGGTGCAGCTATACATCGAGACACGCCTGCGGGAGGATGTACGGGTCGATGGCCACACGCTCTCACAGATACCCCGTGATCTCACGGAGGACGGCTGGCTGGAGCGCATGGAACGACTCTCCCGCTTCGTCGCGGAGATGGCGACGACCCGGGCCCGCGTACGGCATCTGAATGGGCTGGGCGATGAGACCACTGGATCAAAACGACGTAAGCGACGATCCCGTGCTGCACCGACGCTGGCCGCGGATCGAGGCCAAACTGCAGGCGGCCAAGGCCCGTCTGGTAACGGCCGGGTCCGTCGTCAGGCGGCGGCTCCCGAACAGCACGATAGTCTGGGTAGTCCGGTACCGCGAACGCAGTGCGGGCCGCTGGTTGCAGCGAACGATCTATTTGGGGCCCCCGGTACTCGCACGGAAGGCCCGGGACCTGATCCAGCACTGGCGGGCCCAGGCGGTCTCACCCGAGGACCGGCGGCGCCAGGAGCTGCTGGACCAGCTCGGCCTCACAGCCCGGTGTCGTGACTACTCTGGGCGGGCACATCAGCGGTTGAAGACAGCTGCCGAGCGCGCCTTCGGTGATCGCCGGGCCGAGCTGCAACTTGTGTTTGGCATGCGGGACAGCGACCAGGAACTCCGCTGGGGCAAACGACCTGGCCGCCCAGCTTTATCCGGGTTATGGTGACGATCGACCGCCCCCCTCCCCCTCCTCTCTCCTGGATAACAGTGTATGCCCCCCTGATCGAGGGCTCGATAAAGCCCCCCGGCTGGGCAACATGCCGCTCGGCAAACATGTATTAAAGACGGCACCCTCAACCACCTGTCGTTACAAGCACATGTGGACCCCGCACTTGCACCCAACTCCTCCAATATTCTCATAGCGTAGCGCGCTACGGCCGGGTGCTCAATTTGCGCCCAGCGACCGCAACGGATACATTGGAAACAAAGGAATATCCTATTATCGATGGAGATCGAGATGCCGGATACAGATTTGATGGACGTCCGCGTACGTGACGTATCGGCCGCCGACCTGGATGCGATCAGACCTCTGGCTCGTGGGTGCGGATACCGCCATACTATCGCTGATCTCATACGCTTCGCCGTCGCCCTGGCAGCCAACCTGGGTCGTCGCACCAACCAGCAGGGCATGTATCTGCGTAACGACCTCGCCATCCCCTGGCCTACCAAGCCACGTAATAGAGGTAAGAAACGTCCCAGGCCGCTCGACACCCCGGCTGATACAAGTGACTTCCAATTCCCCTGAGACCGCGCGGGGAATGGAACCGTGTAGACCGGTTGTGGATAACCACCCCTGCTCAGCGCCATCTGACCCCGTTTTGCCCGCCCCGATACACGCGTGATCCGAACTATTCGTAGCTGGCACTGGGATTATCCGCTCCGCTGGCTCCGCCGAACACTCTTCTGGCCCGTATTAATACGCGCGAGCGAGCGTGAGTGGACCGTTAGCAGCAAGAACGCCCTTCAGAGGGCCTGGAGAACCACAGGAGGCCCCCATATGGAACCGATTTCGGTTCAGGAACACGCCGCCCTATTCCTCGTGAATTCTGCTAAGCAGGTTGTACAGACAGTCCTTCTATCTCCAGAAATGGCGTCGGGGATTCTCTGGTAACGTGCTTATCAACACAGGGGCCGTACCCAGTTCATGCCAATCAAGTCAAATACGTTTATTTCCAAGCACGCCTGCGCCAAATTCTCTGCCAGTGGATGACGAGAGCAGATTCCGCCACAGCGTCCGTCACAGTCGCAGAGATCGTCATAACCCAGCAGCGCCACGAATCGAATCTTGGACACGTTATATTAGCTCCAGTGCGGATCCATTAAGCGATCCAGGAACTCAGCCTGCACCGCGTGTAGGTCCCCGGACTTGGTCAACATATCACCGCCGTTGATGACGATGTCGACGCTCCGGTCGCTTGCGAGGCGAAGGACATTCCGGTACTTGGCGTGGTGCCCGTGAAGATCGGTGACGTAGAGTAGTCTCATGGAGTCAGATCAGAGCATAAGAGCGGAATGCTTGTTAGCGGGCGGACGCGAAATCGTCGAGTGCGCGGGCGACCTCCACGAGATAGTCGGCCTGCTCTATTGTGGCTCGCCAGTCCCCGGGGATGGCATCAACGCCGTTGAATGCCCCACTGATGGCCCCGGCGATGCATCCCACCGAATCCGAGTCGCCGTCCATGTTCACGGCCGTGACGACAGTGCGCCGATAGTCGCGCGGTGAGCGCCAAAACGCGTACAGTGCGCAAGCAATGGCCTCGTCAGCAGTCCAGGCCTCACCGAGCACCGCGTAGGCGGATTCCGGCTCCTTATCGAGGACAGTGTGTACCTGCTCGACCTTGGCGACGAATTCTTCGCTGATCGGGCGCGTGTGTTGGATCAGCCGCGGGAGCATCTGCTCGGGGCTGATTTCATCCAATGCCCACGTGATCAGCAGCGCCGTGGCGACACCGCCCGCCGTGGCAGTACGGTGCCCGTGCGTCAGTTCGCTGACCTGGCTGGCCAGGCGGGTGATCCGCTCTTCATCGCCGTGCCATGCCAACCCGATCGGAGCCGATCGCATCGCCGTCCCGCAGCCCTTTGAGTTGTTGTGGCCTGGTGCGGACCAATCCGGGTCGCGCGCCAATGTACGGCAGCCCGCCATGCACGTGCTGCCGGGGGCGCGATCATTTTCCGGCGAGCGGGACCAAGCGACGAATTCGCGCGCTACCTCCCCGATGAACATGCCCTCGGAATCGGCTCCCTTCGAGAGAATGGCTCGCCCGATCGCCAGGGTCATCTGCGTGTCGTCCGTGAACGTCCCCGCGGGATGGCTCTGACTAGGTTCAAGGTCCGTGATGCCGTCAGGACCGTAGTTGGCACGGATGTCATCGAGTGGGAGGAACTCAACTGGCCAGCCGAGGGCATCGCCGATGGCCAGACCGAGCATGACTCCCTCGTACCGGCCGGTAGCGTCAAGCATCGGATCGTCCCTCATCTCTGTGGCGCGGCTCTGCGCTGCCACTCGCCCTCGCTGAGCAAGAGGTCGAGGTAGCGTTGCCTGAACGCTGCCAACCACTGTCGCTCATCGTCATTTCCAACGGCAGACTCGACCACGTCCATAAGTCTGTCCAGCGGGTAATCGATGAACGAGCGGTCATCGGGCTTGAGCAACTCCTGGTAGCCCTTCACAACCTGGGCACATTCGCTGTCCCCCGGGTGCCGAACCAGCATGAAGTAGCCATCGGCCCAGTGCGATTGGGGATGGAGCGCCATAGCCACCGCCAGCAGGTGGTCACGCCACAGTTGATTGTGCTGCATCTCGGCCAGTTCGTGCCGGGCCGTCGCCAGCCAGGGCGAATCCAGGCGGTCCGACCACCGTCGGTATGCGGGCGTGTCGGGCCTTTTTTGCGAAAACGGCTCCGTCAGCTTGGTCTCGATGCCCACAAAACTGGGCTCGCCATCGGCCCGTCGGTACGCGATGAACGCATCGAATGCCGTCCGATCATTCAGGTACTCCGACGCGGGCTACGGGGCGAACTCCAGGGCCACCTGCGTCACCTCCACGACGTCGTCCGACACGAGTTCCTGAAGCACGCGCCGCGCCAGCTCGTGGTCGTTGACGAGCGGGCCGAACAGGTTGAAGCACATGGGCTGGCTGGAAAGCATGTTGTGCAGCAAACGGAACGGCTCGACGGTCCCGGTGCCCTCAGCCAGCCGCTGTCGGGCGACCTGGAAAATATCCGGCGTCAGGAAGTTGAGCCCGCGTTCGGCGTCCGCCGGGCGCAGCATGTTCCCGTACGGGCTCGCGCTGTGCCGCTGTGGGCCGGTCCCACAGGAAACGCCGAGGCGTCGTGCTCGATACCAGCTCTGATGACAGCGCATACGGGCCGCGAAGGGTCCGTCGCGCTTATGCTGCGGGCCGAGTTCAACGTCTCTCATGGCTTGCTCCGGTCATTGTCCTGCGCCGTGGATCAGGAAGCCGCGTCTGATTTGAAACCTTCCACAGGCTGGACGGCCAGGCCTGCCCATCGCTCAAGCACCATCCGATCGATCCGGAACGTCCGCAACTCCCCTGTCTTGTTGCAGTGCGCCCGGACATATGTGTACCGGCCCGCCGGGAAGCAAGCCACGGGGCAGATTGTCCGTGCCGACTGCTGGCCATCGCTATTGATGTAGCCAATCGACAGCTCCCCGCCGTTGGTCAAGGCATCGAAGAGTGGCCCGGGCAGGCCCTGCCGGGGATCGTCCGGCCAGGCGGGCACGTACGAGTGCAGGGCCTGCAGGTCCGCCAGGGTCACGTCCGGCCATCCACCCAGTTCTTCCACGGCCCGATGGAACACTGCCCGTGCCAGCTCGGCGTCGCCGAGGGCTCGATGCGGCTGGTTGCTGCCCAGCGCTAGTGCGGCGACAACTGTATCCAGCTGATAGTTCGGCAGGTCCCACAGTGCCGCGGCCAGCTGGCAGGTGTCCAGGCAGCCCAGCGGCGTTACGTGGTGGCCCCCTGAGACAATTTCCATCGCCACGAAGCCAATGTCGAAACGCACGTTGTGCCCGACGATCCAGGTATCGCGTAACGCGTTACACATTTCGTCAGCGACAATGCTGAAAGGCGGGCAATCGGCGACATCCTGATCACTGATCCCGTGAACCTGCTGGGCTTCTGTGGGGATTAGTCGTTCTGGGTTCACCAGCCGCGACAGCCGCCCTGTTTCCTGTGTGCCACGGCAGATGACTATGCCGATCTCGACGATGCGGTCGCCCATGGCGGGGAAAAGGCCCGTCGTTTCGACGTCGAGAAACGCCAACCTAGCTTCTCCAATCAACATATCGTCATCGGACATGCGAGACCCGCCGCTATGGATATGCTGCGTAACCGGGCCGACAAAGGGGGTCGGACTGGCCGAAACGGCTCGAAATATCCGCCAGATTGCCTATCATCAGCGCCCTGTACGGCATTTTCAACCGACATGGAGGCCATTCAATGGCACGGGGCGAGCAGATCTTGCGGCAATGGAACCTGTTGAAAACACTACAAACCAGGGGCGAGGGTATCCCCCTCCGCCGACTGGCTGAGGAATTCGGAGTCAGTGAACGCACCATCCAGCGGGATTTCGAGGTGCTGGAGGAACTTGGCTTTCCCGTCGAGCATGACGAGGATGACTACGGCAAGCGGTTCTGGCGTATGCCCCACGATTTTTTCAAGACCGGTCCGCTCGTACTCGGCCTGACCGAAGCGGTGTCGCTCCACCTGGCGGAGAGCTTCTTCGCACCGCTGGCCGGGACGCACTTTGCCGACGGGTTGCGAGCGATTCTTGATAAGGTCCGTAGTCTCATTCCCGCCCAGGCGCTCGACTACTTCCGTGAACTCGACCAGACGCTGTACGTCCGGCGCAGCGGGATCACCGACTATTCTGCGCACGCTGAGACGATTCGTACACTGTCCGACGCCGCCCAAGCAAGATGCTCTGTCGAGGTCACGTACCGTTCGCTTTGGCGCTCCGCCGAGTACACGACGCTATTCGATCCGTACGGCCTCGTGTACTTCGAGGGCGATCTGTTTCTGGTGGGTTACTCACATATGGCCCGGGCCCTGCGGGTCTTCAAGATTACCCGGATCTCGGGGGTGACCCGGACGGGGCTGGAATTCACGGCCCCCCAGGACTTCCAACTGGCCAAGTACTTCAGCAACACCTTTGGCATTGTGCAGTCGGAGGGCCAGCCCGTTGAGGTGGTTGTCAAGTTCACTGGCCCTGCGGCAGCCCTGGTCGAGGAACGGGTATGGCACGAGAGCCAGAAGCTGGAGTGGCTGCCTGCTGAGGAAACGCTATTCGAGCCGCAGTCCGAAGACCTGGGCGATCTGCAGGCGACTTTCCGGTTAACGAATCTTGTTGAATTCAAACGCTGGCTCAAGGGCTACGGGGACATGGCTGAGATTTTGAAGCCCAACTGGCTACGGCGTGAGATGCATGCTGAGTTGTTGGCGGTCGCCCGGTTATACGAGTGATCCTCGGCCCCAGGGGGCACAGGAACTACCTGTCACGCCGCTGTCCCACCCGAATCTCGCGTTGCGGCGGCGTAGTGGTTTCTATGAATCAGCCATACCCAGGATCTGGTGCTCTTGCCGAGCGGTCCTAACGACATCCAGCGGCCCGTCCCGAATTGTCGTACCCTTCCAAACGTTAGGGCCGACCTGAGCTGACACCTCGCGCTCCCATTATCCCCGTGGCGGTGCCGGGGAATCCCCGACGCCGTGATGGTCCGGGGGCACGACGTGACGGTCGGCTCGTTGCCGGTGTGGGACGGGCCGCCGTCCGTCGGCAGAGCACGTGACAATATGAAGAGCACTACTGGTGTGTCACTGAATGCTGTAAAGGTTGGCTTAACCGCTTCTTAAACCGAATCTGCACCCGTAGCCTGCTTGGGGGGGCATGCTGCGGGGGCAAAACTGAACAACGAGCCGTCGTCGCCGACCTGGACGGCTGGCTTCACATACTGCACAATATTGCATGACCTTTCAGCAAGGCGGGACGCGGTGACCGAGATCGGTGACCATTCGAGGATCGGTGCGGCGGTGGCGTAGGCCCAGCGGGCGGCGGTCCGACTAGCATCGCGAGCTGTACGTTTAGATCAGCGGTGCCTCCCCATGATTCACTATGACACACCGCCTCGGCGCTCACCGCTGTCTAGCCAAGGTTGGTAGTGCCTGGGGCGTCCGCCGGGAAATATAGTCGACTCGAGAGCCAACAGGCGTGCCACCGGAGCGCACGGATGCCAGATGCCTGCCGCACTATGAAAGAGGTGTACTTCGGATAGCGGTGCTGCCGTATCATCGCATTTGTGCCAGGTCGCAAACCGCCTCTCACGGAAGATGTTCTCAAGGAAATACTCATTTCCGATTTCGATGTTACCCTGCCGCATCCGCACGCCTCGCATCAAGACACGTGGTGGAAGTGACGCCAGGCACCCCGTAATCGCGAACCAACCTCGGCCGAGCTCGCAGCCCCCCGAGTCAAGAAGGTGGAACAGCTCAACTTCGCGAATGCGATCCGTCCGCCCCTTACTGAGCGAGAACTCGTCGCAATACGGCCTACAGACGTCCTGCCCATTCACGCGGATTCGGTACATTGTGAATACGGACGGTGGATATGACGATGATACGGATGACGACGCCGATATTTACCTGAATTGGCGCGATACAACGTACTTAAATGGTGAGAATCCAAACCAGCAATGGTACGTCTATATTGAGGGCTCTTCCGCAGAATCTGTGGGTGTAGTCTGGGGGAACCAGCTCCGCGGGTTCCCCCAGGCCCCCTCCTTGGGCTTCTTTCCCCTCACGGGTTGGAGCGCGCGGGGAGGCGCGCGGCGGACGCCGGTCGCTGGTGGCGGGCCGGGGTGCGTAACGGCGGCGGCGCGGCAGCACGGCGGGGAGGGCTGTCGA
>JBDRDH010000137.1:0-2506 GCA_043820985.1 Planctomycetota bacterium | reverse complement strand
CAACAACACTAATGGCGATCACCTTGGGTAGTACAAACACGTGCGGGAGTTTCGTCATGACTAATGGTCTCCTTGAAGCGGGGTTGGAGGGACTAAGCAAACACCGCATCCGAAGCTTCTGCGCGGATTCCGGACCGGGTGGCCCCGGGCGGTTGCCCGCCCGGGGCTCCCACAGACCCGAACGTGCGCAATTAACGCATTCGGTTCCTCAAGTTATCCATTCGCTACGCCTCGGTACCGTGGGTTAATCACACGCAGATAGGGCACCGGGTAGCGCGCCAGGAGCTGGCGGAACCAGTCCCAAGAACTGCGCCACGCGCGCCGTCGCCGCATCAGCCACTTGCGCCAGACCTTGAGCACCTCGTGGTAGAAACGGGCAAGCGCCGGGCTGTTGCCCACGATCCCGTAGTATCCCGCGTGCCCTCGGAGCTTCGGCCCTGTACGTCTTTTTGTGTCACCTGGCGATTGGCACGAGATTAGCTTAGGTCTTTGGGCATGCGGTCTTCATACATGATTGCGAAGTGATTGAGCGCCTGTTTCCAGTGGTGGATTGGGCGGGTCCATTTCTTCGACGCCTCGGTGATGGCCATGTAGACCAGCTTCAGCGCCGACTGCTCGTTGGGGTAGATCTTGCGGTTGCGGGTGAACTTGCGAATCACACTGTTGACCGACTCGATGGCGTTGGTCGTGTAAATCGCTTTGCGAATCGCCGCCGGGAAATCGAAGAGCGTGATGATGTTCGTCCACTTGACGCGCCACTGCTTGGCTATCGTCGGATACTTGGCGTCCCACGCTTGAGCGAATTCGTCCAGCGCCTGCTCCGCCTCGAGAACCGTCGCCGCCTGGTAGATCTTCTTCAGATCGTGGACCACCTGCTTGCTGTCCTCGTTGCTCACGTAACGCAGCGCCGCACGCACCAAGTGCACGATGCAAAGCTGCACGCTCGTGGCGGGATAGGCCGCGTGGATCGCTTCCGAAAAACCGGAAAGGCCGTCGATGCAGGCGACAAAAATGTCGACCAGCCCGCGGTTCTTCAGGTCGGTCAGGCAGGCGAGCCAGAACTTGGCCCCCTCGTTCTCGCTGAGCCAGAGCCCCAGCAGTTCCTTGCGACCTTCGAGATTCACGCCCAGGGCGACGTAAATCGTATGCTGCGAGACCCGGCCATTGCCGCCGCGGACGTGCACCACGATGCCGTCGAAGTAAACGATCGGCCAGACCGCCTCGATCGGCCGCGTTTGCCAGGCCGTGACTTCCGCGTCCAGATCGGCGGTGATTTCCGAGACCAGCGTGGCGGAGACGTCCACGCCATACAACTCGCGGACGATCTCTTGGATGTCACGCGTGGTCATCCCCTTGGCGTACAGAGCCAGGATCTTCTCGTCGAAGCCGGGCACGCGTCGCTGATGTTTGCCCACGATCAACGGCTCGAAAGTGCTGTCACGGTCACGCGGCGTGCGGAGCGTGACTTCTCCCACATCGCCTTGCACCGTCTTGCGACTCCGCCCGTTGCGGCGATTGGGCGGGCCTTGCTTTTCGCCCGGCGTCGAAGGCTCGGCCTGGCCGGCCGCGAGCTTGGCCACCGCCGGAGCCGATCTGCGGCCCAAATGGACATCCATTTCCGTGTCGAGCATCCGCTCCAAGCCCGACTTCATCATCAGCCGCATCAGTCCGTTGAGTTCCTCCACCGTCGTCGCCTCGTTGGCGAATTCCGTGGCCAATTGCTCGACTCGAGATTGCAAACTAGCATCCATGCGTCAGTCTCCTAAATGAGAAAATGGGTAAACCAAGTCTAGCTGGCATCGCTAGCTGACACAATATCTCTTACAGGCCCGGGACGACCAGGAACCGGTCGGCGTCCCAATTGCCCTCGACGAGATCGCGGATCAGCGACATGTCGTCGGCGATCTTCTCGAACTGCCAGCCCTGCTCGGCCGCTTCGTAGCCGGTTCGGCAGAAACCCGTATGGCGTCCCTGGATTGTCAGGCTGCTTCGATGTCGACCATGTGAATCTCGATTTGCTTGCCGAGCGCCACGGCAATCCGCTGGAGCATCGAGAGGGAGTGTCCCTTATAGTCGGCGTCTTCGAGCCGAGCGATGTTGGGCTGCGAGGTTCCTACACGCCGAGCCAGTTCGGCTTGCGTAATCCCCGATTCGGTTCGGACATGGTAGATCAACATGGCGACCCGAACGTTCAGCTTATCGACGGCCACCCGCTTATCGAAGTCGGGCACATCGCCGACCCGTTGTTTGAGAATCTGCACGGCGTCAGTTGTTGTTGCCATGTCCTTTTTCCTCTCGGTACGTGTGTATCCCATTTGCCGCAAGGTCTCAATACGGACGAGACACTTCTCCGCTGCCTTACGGTTCTTCTTCGATAACTCCACGAGCCACTCCATAACGGGAGCCGTTCCGCCTTCCTCGCAGTAGAAATGGACTCGAGTCTCGGGCATTTGCCTAAGTATATATCATTATTGGTATGAAGTCAAGTGCGTCGGCCGCTTTTGGC
>JBDRDH010000136.1:0-7499 GCA_043820985.1 Planctomycetota bacterium | reverse complement strand
ATGAACGCCGGGCGAGAAGACGGGATGTGTTCGGCCTGCTTCGTTCTTCCGGTCGAGGATTCCATCGAGGGCATCTTCGACTCGATCACACTGACGGCTCTCATTCAAAAGGCCGGTGGCGGTACGGGGTTTTCGTTTGACAGCCTGAGGCCGACGGGCGATTTCGTGGCATCCAGCGGTGGTCAAACATCAGGGCCGATCAGCTTCATGCGTGTGTTCGCCGAAACTACCCAGGCGATTCAGCAAGGTGCTCATCGCCGGGGCGCCAACATGGGTATGATGTCCATCGAGCACCCGGACATCCTCAAGTTCATCGCAGCAAAACACCAGCCCGGAGCATTCGGGAACTTTAATCTGACCGTGAAGATAACAGCCCGTTGGATGAAGCTGCTCCTCAAGCACCCCAACAGTCCGCATGTGGTCACCAACCCACGGACTCACAGACGCCACGTAATTCCCAAAAGTGTCGACATCGAGTCGTACGGTATCCAACACTTGCCCCTTGCGCGCGCAACGAACGGCCGATGCTTCTCCTTTCGCGACATCTGGCACCAGATCGTCCGGCGCGCCTGGGCCGGCGGAGACCCGGGCGTCTGTTTCATTGACCGCGTCAACGAGGACAATCCCACGCCGGCTCTCGGACGGATCGAAACCCTCAACGCCTGCGGCGAGCAGCCCTTGCTGCCCTACGAGTCCTGCAATCTGGGATCGATCAACCTATCCAAGCTCCTTTGTACGGACGGCGGAGATGTACGCTGGCTCGAGCTGGCCAGGATGGTTAGGTTGGCTGCACGATTCCTCGACAACGTTGTCGATCTGAGCCACTATCCCACCGAGAAGCTGCGCGTTGCGGCGGTGGCCAATCGGAAGATCGGCCTCGGTATCATGGGTTTTGCCGACGCCCTGGTGAAACTGGGCATCCGCTACGATAGCCATGAGGCACTGAGCTTCGCCGCCAAGCTCGGCCGGTTCATTCAGGAGCAGGCTCACGATGCCAGCCAGGAACTCGCCCTGGAGCGTGGGAGCTTTCCAAATTGGACTGGAAGCATCTGGGATCTCCAGCACGGGTGCCCGATGCGCAACGCGTCGTGCACCACGCTCGCGCCCACCGGCAGCATCAGCATCATCGCCGGCTGCAGCAGCGGGATCGAGCCTATCTACAGCCTCGCCTCTCGGCGCCTCGCCCTTGATGGCCGGCAGTTCCTCCAGGTTCATCCACTCATCGACAGGATCGGGAGGCGCGAAGGGTGGTTTCGCGACTCGATCCGCGAAGCCATTCTCGAAGGGATCCCAATCATTAGAATCCCAGGTCTTCCGCGAAGGCTGGCCGAAGTACTCGTTACCGCTCAGGAGATTGCCCCGGATTGGCACGTGCGTGTGCAGGCCGCTTTTCAAGAACATGTAGACAGCGCCGTCTCCAAAACCGTCAACCTGCCCGGGAGTGCTTCAGTGAGAGACGTCGATCGGATCCTGCGCATGGCGTTCAGGCTCGGGTGCAAGGGAATCACCGTTTACCGGGACGGCTCCCGACCCGGCCAGGCACTCTCCGACACTCGGAAATCCACGAGGTGTGCGTCTGATGTACGACCGTTCCGCGCGGGTCCCGTCAGTGTAAGGGAGTGCGCCAACGCGACGGTGTCGGCTCAGGGCGACCGCTTCGAGCCGACGCCCGGCGTGGACACCGGCAGGGGGCCCAACCGCGCCCAGCTCGTGCCCGTCAACTCGCGGTGCCCGCATTGCGTTGACAGCTGAGGAACCCACGGCTTGAGACCAGGGTCTGAGTCTTCGGCTACGGCCGGAATCACGAGTTGTCAGCAGCCTCCCAGCCATCCGCCTGCGTCAGGCCAACGACGCCGGACTGAGGCAGGGGTTCGGCATCTTGCTGCCGAGTATGGATTGACGTGGTTCGCTGACTTTGCCGCCCGGTGCCCAGATCGGCGCCCAGAGCCCCTCCATAAGCAGCTTTTCACGGTCAGTCAGCCACACGAAGTCCGATGGCGGCACCGCACGCACCAAACGACATAACGCCGCAAGGCGGGTTGAAGTCTCTGTGAGGATTAGGAGCCGGAAGCCACGCAGTTTGCATTTCATGATCTTCTCGTACCGCTCGTATTGCTGGATCGTGAAGTACGCCTGATAGTTGATGATCTTCTGTCTGAGGCTGCTTCTGTCGCGACGAGTGCTGTTGCTGGGCTCCGTGCCGCGGTCGGCCTCGAGGAAGAAGAGCAGTGTTTTGCCCAGCTCCGCGTGGGTAACGGCAAGAACCCCATCCGGCACGAACTCCGTGCTGTCGTAAGATCCGTCGTCGGAGTCGATTCTCTCGTGAATGAGCGGCCGATCATCTGATCCACGGGGCAGCAGCGGCGACGTGGCCGAGAAAAACACCATCGACAGCGCTGGATCCATTCGCTCCAGCTGGGCCAGCTGAGCACGGAAATCGTTGACCAGCAGTTCATGCTCGAGGCAGCGAATGTTCTGCGCCGTTACTTTATCGCTAGGAAGCGAAGAGTCGATCACGCTTCTGGTCTTCAGAAGATCAACACCCGCCTCACGCAGGGAAACCAGAATCTCCGGTCGCCCCCGGCTTCTTCCGAAAGGCCGGCTGGCAATCTCGATCAAGCCGTTGGCGCTGAGGACCTTCACCCGCCGGCGTAGAGCATTGGCGTTCCTCCGAAGCAGTGTTGTCAGGTGCCGGACGGTCAATACACGGTGCTCGGCGATCGAGACGAGAATCTCCTGATCCGTGCTGTTGAACTGAAACGCCATGCGTGATCTCGCCAGACTCCGCGTGCGCGACAACCTCTGGAGCCTCCAATAGAAGGAGCGGGTAAACGCGATGGTTAGTTTCAGGGGGCGCGAAAATCCGCTGGAAAAAGAGGAAACGCCGAGTACTGAAACTCATCCCTCCGCGCCTCCGCACTTATGGGTAGAGAAAGGGCAACGCGAAATCAGCCTGCGTCTTCGAAACGGATGACCAAGAGAGGGTTTTGGGGTGAGCTTCGATGGTTGAAAAAGTCTATTGTGCCTGCGCCGTATGCACAGCGAAGTGGTTCTGTGAAACCGCGTCCACCACGTGCCCACGCTGCGGAAGCGATCAAGTAAGCCAAACGAAAGCCGTGCCTCCCTGGGTGCGCCGGAGTTCGCGGCGTGAGCGAAACCCGGCCGAGAGGAACGTCAACCGTGCCGACCGTGCGTCACCGATGAAGGAATTCTGAATCGGCTGCGATTTCTGCCCTTAGCCGAATGGATACTCGAGCGTCACATTTCCGTGCTGCTCGGTGCCGAGAGCGTGGAAACACAAACTGTCTATGTGGAGCAAAGCCATGAATCAAGAGACTCGAAGGCCCGTAAAAGAGTTCAAGGCAGGTACCATCAAGGCTGCGATCTGGGAAGATGAACGCGAGGATCAAGGCCGGACTACGACCAGGTACAGCATCAAGATCCAGAAGCGGTTCTTCGACAAGAACACAGGCGACTGGCACGACACGGACTACTTCTTCCCGAATGACCTTCCTCGGCTTTGTCTTGTCGCCGCGAAAGCGTTTGAGCACATCGCGCTACGCGAGAGCGAAGACAATCCTGGTGGGCCTGTAGTGGCGCACTAGACCGGCACCGTGGCAGCCGGGGAACACTGATCCTCGTCTGAGATGGGTGTGGTCCACAAACGAGCAGGAGAACACGATGCGTTCCTATGGTTCGTTTCGAGGCACTGAACACCGGCTCTTTACTCCGGGAATGCCGTCAACCGATTATCATCGTCTAAGCACCGGGAGTGCAAGTTACTCGCCGGGCATCGACAATCCGATACCGGCCGGCGCCGGGCATGCGCCCGATTCGCCGTACCCGGCCATGCCCGGGTCAGACACGTACGATCCGATTTGGGCAGAGTACGAAGACGGGCTGCCCGACTACGAGCAACCCGAACCCGGGCATGGATTCGTCAGTAGAAGTGCCGCGCCGCTGCGCCCACCGCCGCCGGTTCACTTCGAGTCGCCGCAACCGCCCGAATACGGTTCGCCGGCCGATCAGTTACTGGCGGCATGGTGCATCAACCGAGCGTGGGAGGAGCTCCCTGATCCGGGCGAGACAGAGCCTGTTCCGACCAACATCGGCGCCGTGGCGCAACCAGCCCATACGGGCGGGAATCTCTACGGTTACGGTAGCGCGGAGCCTCTACAGTCCGCTCGCGAAGCATCCGCGGTACTGGAGGACACGCTCGATCGCCGCGTGGAGGAGACACTCGACATCGGGAGGCCGTACCTCGACGAGAGCTTCGAGGCGACCCATCCGTACGCCGGCGACCCTCGATTCCGCAGTCCGCTCGAGGGCATCATCGAACAGGAAATGCAGCGGTTCGAGGACCCCTACAGGCCAACCGATCCACCGGCAATGCCTGAGATGACCTCGCCGGGACTCGGGTTCACTGGGCCGGAGGCGAGTCTGCCATGGTAACACTTGCACGCTACAGTCCATCCTCATGCCAAACGTCCCGCGGCGGAACGGCCGGCTGCTTCGTGTGTGACAGCTGTTTGCATAATTCGTGTGGTTGAGAGCATGGCGTGGACAGTGCCCCCTACTTGGAGATCTTACGGTGCGAAGAAAGGATTGCTGCACATCGACGGTCAGCCCGGTGACTTTCGGAGTCGAGCTTGGCCCCGTTTGGCGGCCGAACCAGCGTGCCAGGATCATCGGCGTCCGGGGCGACTGCCGCCCCCGGTGTCGCTCTCTCGCGGAAGCCTGGCGTAGTTCGCGTCTCCGGACAGCGTGCGCTCGTGCGCGCCGCAGGCGAACTGGGACATTTGCCGCCTATCGCCAGGGATGTGCCTCGCCCGACGAGAGTCACGCTGCCCAACCTCGATCACCCTCAGGTCGCGCTGACGACATCGGGCGTGCGTCCTCATCTGCGACGCCGGGAAGACGAAAGGGCCACCGAGGAAGCAAGCGATGATCCAGCCAAGTGCGGAGTCCAACTTGAATGCTGGAGAAGCACTGCTCATCGATGCAACCGGTCTCGCCAGGCTATTGGGGCTGTCCCTCCGCACGGTCCGTCGGCTCGACTGCTCCGGAAAGCTTCCGCGGCCGGTTCGGATCGGCGGCGCCGTTCGTTGGCGCGTTGAGGAGGTAACAGCTTGGCTGGAATCCGATTGCCCGGATCGCGAGCAATGGCAAACCCTCAGGAAAAGCCGCGGAAAAGCGAATTGACAGGAGGCTTGCGCACTCTAGCGGAAAGCGCTATGCTGGTGGGAGTAACGAGAACCGGCTGGGAGAATCCGGAAGGGCAAACGCGATGGCTCGAGTATTTAGGCACACGTACACTGGGAAGGGGAAGAACGGCAAACGCGTCCTGCGCAAGACACGCAAGTGGTACATCGAGTATCGCGATGCACAGCGCGTCGCACGCCGTGTCCCTGGCTTCGTGGATAAGCGTGCTACTGAGCAACGCGCGGCGGAGCTGGAACGTCAAGCGGAGCGCGAGCGCGTCGGGATCATCGAAGTCCCGATTCGCCACTTGCAGGCATTGCTGCAGGAGCACATCGACGCGTGGTTCGACGATCTGGTAAGAGCCGGTCGGGCGCCCGAGTATCGGCGAAAGCTGAAGGCCAGAATCGACCGCCTCAGCGACGAGCTGGGCTGGGCCACGCTAGTACGCATCACGCCCGACGCACTCGCACGATGGCTGGCGAAGGCCAAGCGCGACGGCCTCAGCGATCGCACGGTCAATCATTACCTTGACACCGCCAATGCCTTTCTGAATTGGTGTGTGACCACCCGCCGAATCGAAAGCAACCCGATCGCACATCTCGTGCGTGCTGAACTCGTCGAGCCGACCTTCGAGCGCCGCGGTGCCCGACCGGACGAGTGCTTGCAGCTGCTAAAGCATGCCCCGCCACATCGTCGGATCGTGTACCTGACGGCGATGCTCACGGGCCTGCGGCGGAAGGAGCTCAAGTGCTTGCGGTGGTCCGACATCCGTTTCGAGGGCGCCGCTCCGCACATTCAGCTGCGTGCGGTCACGACGAAGTCCCGGCGAGCCGACACGATCCCGCTGTCGCCCGAACTCGCAGAGGAGCTACAGAAGATGCGCCCGGCCAAGTTCGGTCCCACGGACACGGTCTTCAGAAGTGTGCCAAAGATCGATACGTACAAGAACGATCTTGAGAAAGCCGGGATCAGCTACGAGGACGATGCGGGGCGCCGGCTGGACTTCCACGCGCTTCGCGTGACCTTCGGCAGCATGCTGGCCGCCAGCGGCACCGCCCTCCGTACCGCCATGGAGCTCATGCGACACACCGACGCTAGGCTGACCACCCGCATCTACACGGACCCGAGGCTCCTCGACACAGCAGCTGCGATCAACGCCTTGCCGCGGCTGGTGCCTTCTCCTGACGATCGAGAAGCAGATCAGAAGCGTGCCACGGGCACGGACGATATCGCGACATCTGTGGCGGGCTCCAAGGCCGACTGCGATCAGGACAGCGACCCGGAAAGCTTGGTGTCTGGCTTGGTGTTTTCCTTGTCGGAACGGGGTTCATCGGCTGGTAGCCGGTTGGCATCGGATGACACCGAGGCGGGCCAGAAGGGGCAAATCGGGAAAGACGTAAGTCCTTCACACAAAGAGACTTACGGCACTATTCGACACTCAATGGCACCGCCTGACACGCCAACAAAAGAGCCCGCCAAAAGGCGGGCAAAAGTGGAGGCGGGGGGAATCGAACCCCCGTCCCGCGGCGGCTTGGCGTGTGCTTCTACGTGCGTAGTCAATCGTTTGAATCTCGGGTCGGAAGACGCCGGTCGACAGGCTTCAGCCTTCCCCAGCCTGACTGTTGTTTCGCCCAAACGCGGCCAAGCGTCACGCCCGGACTAGCCCACTGTCGTCGTCCTGCGAAATAGTGGGCGTCTTTCGCAGGACGGGCTACCTGTTATTAGGCAGCCATGGCATACGAGTAGTTGCCATGTAAAAGTTGTCGCCAGGTGTTTAGCGAGGCCTCCTGACAACCTCGGCACGCAACACACACTTCGTCTCGCCCGGTCGAATCCAGTCGCCCCCGGGATGGCTCTTCGGATGCGCCGACGCCACGGTTATTATACCCGTCGATCCCCGTTTGCACAATTACATTCCCGCGACGATTCCGGAGCCACCGCTTTCTGCCTGAGCGCCGCAGCGGTCTCGCTGTAAGAGGCCTGGCGGAGAAGTTGCAGTTGCCATGGTTGCCCGGCGCCTGAGACGCCGGCGTCACGCTCAGCACCCTCTGCAAGTACCCCCAAGGGGAATCGTACCCCTGTGGAAGAACGCCACCCCAAGTTGAACACTCTTGAGGCAAAAACCGGTCTTACGATAGCGCCCGGGCCGGTCAGGGGTGAAAGTCGTGACTACATTTGCCCTACCTCGTCGATGCGGCGGAGCCGGAGCGGGAGGGTCAGCCCCAGGTGGTTGAGCAGCACCTTCTGGGCTTCGTCGGGCGTGGTGACGCAGCGCAGGTGGTGTCACCGGGCGGGCA
>JBDRDH010000135.1:0-15312 GCA_043820985.1 Planctomycetota bacterium | reverse complement strand
CGTCGCCGTGAGGCGGGGTGGAGAGCAACCGGAGGTGAACTGTCGGTCCGTAGGATGACGAACGCGATTCGGCCGGACGTAGCGGCGAGCCAGCTAGGGAATGGCGAAGCCCCGACCCGCCCACGGGCGGGAAGCCCAGCGTGCTGAGGGGTAGCGTGCGAAAGCGACGCTGGGGTGCGTCAGGTGGTTGTCGACGGAACGATGGGAAGGTCGGGTACATGAATCAGGGAGACTTGTCCGGGACATGGTCGGTGTTCATGCTGCCAGTAAGGAGCCGAAGAGCCGCCCGGGCAGGAGTCAGAGCGGCCATAGTAGCGTCGAAGCGTGGTAATGCCCGTGGAGCCAAGGGCCGCAGGAAGGTGGATACGTGACGCACATATCGCGGGAAGCCCCACCGGCGGAAGTGTCCCGGCCAACCGGGACTAAACAAGCCGGAGAGATTCGCGCCCGCTGGGCGTGGACCGAACCCGCGGCATGGACGGATCGTATGCTGGCAGCACTCGAACAGGGTGTGAAAGGAGGCGTATGGTTCAGCCTGATGGATAAGGTGTACGCCCCGCGCGCGTTGACGGCGTCCTGGCAGCAGGTGCGTTCGAATCGCGGCAGTGGGGGCGTGGATCGTGAGACGGTGCAGCAGTTCTCCCGGCACGCGGAAAAGCGGCTGGGTTCGCTGAGTCAGAGCCTCAAAGACGGCAGTTATCAGCCGTTGCCGGTGCGTCGGGTGTACATACCGAAACCGGACGGCGCTCGGCGTCCGCTAGGGATACCGGCGGTCCGTGATCGGATTGTCCAGGGTGCCCTGCGGAACGTGCTGGAGCCGATCTTTGAGGGCGAGTTTTGCGAGCACAGCTATGGATTCCGGCCGGGCCGGGGCGCCAAGGATGCGTTGCGGCGTGTTGATGGCTTGCTGAGTAAAGGCTGCCGCTATGTGGTGGACGCCGACGTGAAGAGCTATTTCGACACGATTCCGCACGATCGGCTGATGGCCCTGGTCGAAGGGCGCGTGGCGGATGGGCGCGTATTGTCGCTGATCCGGGCGTTCCTGAAGCAGGGTGTGCTCGACGGTATGCGGGCCTGGACACCTGCGCAAGGGACTCCACAAGGCGCGGTGATCAGTCCGCTACTGGCCAACATCTACCTTCACCCGTTGGACTCGCTGATGCGGGGTGCGGGCCACGAGATGACGCGTTATGCGGACGATTTCGTGGTCTTGTGCCGCACCCTGGACGAGGCTGAGCGGGCGTTGACGATGATCCGGCAATGGGTCGAGCAAGCCGGCCTACTACTGCATCCGGACAAGACCCGGATCGTGGATATGAACGAACCGGGCGGATTCGACTTCCTCGGGTATCACTTTGAGCGTAGCGGCGGCGATCCGACCCGGATTGACCGTCGGCCGCGCCACGGCAGCCTGCGTAAGTTCAAGGACACGATCCGCCGCAAGACCAAACGAGCCAACGGTCATAGTCTGGAGGCAATCATCGCCGATGTGAATCGGACGACGCGCGGCTGGTACGAGTACTTCAAACACAGTCACCGATTTGTCTTCAGCAGTCTGGACGGTTGGATCCGCATGCGGCTGCGGAGCATTCTGCGTAAGCGGATCAAGCTCCGTGGCCGTGGTCGCGGCCGCGACCATCATCGCTGGCCGAACGCCTACTTCGCTGCCCACGGGCTGTTTACCATGCGCGCAGCCCATGCGTCGGCGTGCCGGCCCCTTGGGGCCCACTAACTGGAGAGCCGGATGCGGGAGATCCGCTTGTCCGGTTCGGCGGGAGGGGAGACCGGCCTAACCGGTCTTCCCTACCCCGATCGATGGCATCGTACCTTGGTGACTTTGTGGTGAAATTTTTTACTCGTGGCGGAGGGCGTCGATCGGGTGGATGATGGCGGCTTTGAAGGCCGGGATGATGCCGAAGAAAATCCCGACGCCGGCGCTGAAGCCGAGCGCCAGAGCCACGGACCACAGCGGCACGTTAACCGTCACCATGTCCGGGTGCATCGAGGCGATGTGGCTAATGGTATAGCCCAGGGCAATGCCGATGGCTCCGCCAACCGTGCTGAGCACCACCGCTTCCGTCAGAAATTGCAGCAGGATATCCCGCCGGCGCGCACCGACGCTCTTGCGCAAGCCGATCTCGCGCGTGCGCTCGGTAACCGAGACCAGCATGACGTTCATGATCCCGATTCCGCCCACCAGCAACGAAATGCTGACAATCCCCGCCAGTACGCTGGTGGCGATGGTGCGGATCTGGTGGAACTGCTTGAGGATCTCGTCCTGCTTGAAGATCCCGAAATCGTTCTGGTCGCCGGACTTGAGCCCATGGCGCTGGCGCAGGATGCGCACGATCTCGCCTTCAGCCTGGGGGATCTTCGTTTCACTCGTGGCCTCGACGTAGAAGGCCAGGTATTTGCGCTGGTACGGGTACATACGTACCCCCGCGGTCCACGGGATGACGACCATCTCGTCCTGGTTATCACCCATGAAACTGCCCTTGGACTCCAGCAGCCCGATAACACGGAAGCGCTCGTTACCCACGAGGACGTAGTCGCCGACCACGGTCTCGTCACACTCCAGCTTGCGCAGCACTTCGCGCCCCAGCACACACACCGGGGAACCACTGTCCACGTCCACCACGCCGAAGAAGCGGCCGGCATCGACGTAGAAATTGCGGATCGGCTGAAACAGCTCGTTGGTGGCACGCAGGGTTACCCCGGTGAGCTGCTGCCGGCCGTATTCGACCGTGGCACGGTTGAAGAGCACCGGGGAGGTGCGCCGCACGGCGGTGGCATTCCTGTCGATGGCCTGGATATCCTCGATGGTCATCTCGGCCTGGCGCAGGTACTCACCCCGCGGGCCGCGCAGCGCTTCGGGGTAGACCACCATCATGTTGGTCCCCAGGCCGCGCAGGAAGTTGGTCACGTAGTCGCCGAAACCCTCCACCAGCGTGACGACGGTGATGATCGACGTCACCGCAATGATGATGCCCAAGACAGTCAACAACGATCGGATCTTATTGGCCCAAATTTGAACCAACGCCGTGATTACGTTACCCGCCAGGGCCGCCAGGCGGTCGGGCACGAAGAATATCAGGTTGAAAAGCAGGCGTGCGATTCTCATAAGCTGGCTACCTGGCTGGTTCTCCGTTTCCGGTGTCCGACATGATCTGGCCGTCGTGCAACCGGATCGTCCGGCTGCAGCGGGCGGCGATGTGATCCTCGTGTGTGACGACAATGATGGTCTGGCCCTCGGCATGCAGGCTGTCGAAGATGGTCATAATCTCCTCGCCGGTGGTGCTGTCCAGGTTTCCGGTCGGTTCGTCGGCCAGGATAATGTCGGGCTGTTGCGCCAGGGCGCGGGCGATGGCCACGCGTTGCTTCTGACCGCCGGAAAGCTGATTAGGCCGATGGTGGGCCCGGTCGAGCAGGTTGACGCGTTTCAAAGCCTCGATGGCACGTTGGCGCTTATGGCGGGCGCGCGTGTACCGCAATGGCAGCTCGACATTTTTAAGCGCGGTGGTGCGGCCAAGCAGCTCGAATGACTGAAACACAAAACCGATCTGCCGCCCGCGGATACGGGCCAGTTTTGACTGTGACAGCTTGGCGACATCCTGCCCGCGCAGCCGGTATATCCCATCAGTTGGTACATCCAGGCAACCCAGGATGTTCAGCAGGGTGCTCTTGCCCGAGCCCGAGGCCCCCATGATGGCGGTGTATTCGTTCTCATGGATGGTCAGTGACGTACCGCGCAGCGCATGCACCAACTCGGTACCCACCCGGTAGACCTTGTGCAGGTCGACCAGCTCGATAATGGGGATGCGCTTGTTTCGGTCAGATGTCGTCATTCGCCCTCATCCGGTTCAGTATCCGGCAGTTCCTCGGCCGCCTGGGTAGTTGGTTGAGTTTCGGCGACGTTGGCTTCCGCCGGCTGGGTCGCCGCCGGTGCGGTTGGTTCTTCCTTGAGTTTGACCGCCGCCCCATCCTTGAGCAGGTCAAGGCTGCGATATGGACCGATGATCACCTCATCGGAGGTGGTGATCCCCGTGATGATCTCCACGCGATTGATGTCGTTAATACCGGTTTCGACGAGGCGGGCGCTGGCCTGCCCATCTTCCATACAGAACACCAGCTTGATGTACTCCGCCTGGAGCTGGCGCTCATCCAGATTCTGTTGAGCGCGTTTTTCCTCGACGCGCTGGGCCAACTCCGCGGGCAGATCGCGGAGCTTGCGATGCACAACCGCCTGCACGGGAATAGTCAGGGCATCATCCCGGCGGGCTACCTCGATTTCCACGCTGGCGGTCATGCCCGGCTTGACACGTTCATCCGTACCAGTGATTAGCACCAGCGTTTCAAAAGTAACAACGTCGCGCCCCAACTGTTTGGTTCCCTTGGTGCCAACTCGTAGCACGTGCCCGGGAATGCTCCGGTGTGTATCGGATTGCAGGTAGATGCGCGCCACCTGGCCGGCTTCCACCAATGAGGCGTCAGCTTCATCGACCCGGCAACGAACCTGCATCTTCGAAAGGTCGCTGACAACCATGATGCGCGTGCCGGGATTGTTCATCGTGCCGGTGATGACCACTTCGCCCGGCTCGGCGAACCGTTGCGAAATAATCCCGCTCAACGGGGCCTCGATGACTGTCTTGGCCAGATCTTCCTGGGTGGACTTGAGGGCAGCCTCGGAGGCTATCAGTTCCTGGTGGCGCATTTCGAGTACGGCCTGGGCACCAACCAGCATGGTGCGGTACTGCGCCATGGTCTCCTTCGAAGTGGCTCCCAGCTCGATCAGGCGCTTCTGCTCGTTGTAGTCCAGCTCGGTCTTTTCAAGATCCGCCTCGGCCTGAATGATCATGGCCCGTAGCTTGGCGACGTTAGCCTCGGCCGAAAGCACCCGCGCTTTGTAATCCGCGTCGTCCAGGCGGCACAGCAACTGACCCGCCTGGACATAATCACCCTCTTCGACCGTCATCTCGATGATCTTGGCTACCACCTCGGAGCTGATGTCTACCTCGTCGAAGGCCTCGACCTCGCCCGGCGCTTGCACTGCGCGGGTGATGCCACGTTCCTGCGGGGGCTCGGTCTCGACCAGGATTTCGAGCTGCCCGGCAACATTCAGCAGACTCTTGCCGTCTTCCGTGCGGGTCATGTCGTTGAGCAGGTAAATACCACCCACGATCCCCACCAGCAGGACGATTCCAACCACCGTTTTCATACCACACTCCCATCAAACATCATGGGGGGCATATACATAGCGCATAGCTGCCGCTGGCAATTGCCCAGCGCCCATGACCACTCGGCGTAGTCGCGAAAGAGTGTTCTCATCCGGTCATACCCCCGCCGGCGTTTTGTATCGTCCGGCTCACCAGGGCCGCGGCCAGGGCTGCCCGCACACCCGCTGGTATCAGCCAGCACAGCACACATGTTACCCAGACACGCCAGCCAGATAACTGTGCGGTAATCCGCAGGCCACTCACGACAATCAACCAGAACCAGACGCGAAATGGATCCACGGCAGTCAGTAAGCCAGAAAGAGATGCCTGCATAACCGGATCGACCGACTCAGATTGCGGCCACACGCGCGGCAGCATGGCCAGCGAGGTGTATACCTCAAGCGAGCCGTGCTTCAGCATCAGTATCAACATCATCAATAGCTGTAACACGTAAATGAAGCTGGCGAAGACGAAAATTGTCAAGAGCGTGTGCCACTCCGGCTTGCGCCCGGTAAGCGCCACTATTCCATAGAGAATCGCAGCCAAGACCAACGCCGATGCGAGAGTTTGGGCCGGCTCGGCCACAATGGCCCCGATCCGCGCCAGGAGCTTGTTGAATTCCCCCTTCTTGTATTGCTGGGCGTACATCTCGCGCAGGGCGGAGCGCTCGACAACATCGCGTTGCACTTCGTCTATGCGAACTATTGCGGCCTGCACCTGCCGGTCCACCTCGCGCTCGATCAGTCCGGTTTGTACCTTGGCATAACCGATCACGGTCACGGTGACCAGCAAGACCAGCAACGGCCAGTTCCAGGCCGGCACATCCTCGACGCGCGCAAACATGCGGCGTGGCGCAAAGACCACGAGCGGGATGTCCATGACGCCGACGGTGCGGCGATTTCCACCTTGAATCTGCTCCGACAAGCTGTGCCCTCGGGACCAAATGTAAATCCACGGTCACATGGCTCCGTGCCACGTGCCGGCGTACAATATCGCAATCACGCGTCTGTGACGCCATTGTACGCCAGAGCCCGCCTTCACACTGGTATTCGCACAAGGGGGCTACAGTATTCGACAATCGCGGACATCTGGCGATTTTCGTGAGTAGTTGGCAGTCTGGTGGTTAACGAGACATCACTTCCGTTTCGGCAATAAGGCTGGTATGGTGTAGTTTCTCGCGAGCCACGGCGGCGCGGCCTGCGCCGCTAATGGAGATTAACCAACCCCGGGAGACACGATGAACGCCGCGAATGTCACCGCCGACCCGGATACGCCGGACAATCACCCGCAGCACAAGGCCTTTGGCCGGTCCTACTGGATGCTCAACTCGATCGAGATGTTCGAGCGTCTGGCCTACTTCGGCATCCGGGCGGTCGTGCCGCTGTATATCATGCAGGCGACCGAGCCCGGGGGGCTGCACCTGAGTGCCCTGCACAAGGGCTGGATCTACATGTGGTGGGCGGTCTTTCAGTCGTTCCTGCCGATCGTCACCGGCGGCATCGCCGACCGCTACGGCTACAAGCGCGTGCTCTTCTTCGCCATCAGCGCCAACGTCGTCGGCTATGTGATGATGGCGAATTTCCACAACTACTACGGTTTTTTCGCCGGGATTCTCGTGCTGGCAACCGGGACAGCGTTCTTCAAACCCGCCCTCCAGGGCTCGATTGCCCAGAACCTCACGAAGGAGAACTCATCGCTCGGCTGGGGCATCTTCTATTGGGTGGTCAACGTCGGCGCCGTCGGCGCGCCGTTCATCTCGACCGCGATCCTCGGCAAGCCCCACAGTCTGGCCGGCTGGCAGACCCTTTTCTATGCCTGTGCCGCGTTCACCTGCTGCAACCTGCTGTTGCTGCTGACGTTCAAGGACGTGCCCTCGGGTGCTGACAAGACGGAATCGACTCTGGCGGTTCTCAAGCGCACGTTCGTCAACATTGTCGACCCCCGGCTGATCACCTGGCTGCTGATCATGTCCTGCTTCTGGCTGATGATGTACCAGCTCTGGGATCTGCACCCCAACTTCATCACCGACTGGGTTGACAGCTCCGCCGTCGCCGCCCATGTGCCGTTCGACGCCTGGTGGGAGTGGGGCGACCGCGGGATGATCCAGGTTCCGCAGCAGCTCCTGCTCAACCTCAACGCGGCGCTGATTGTGCTCCTGATAGTGCCCTTGTCGTGGTTGTCTGGCAAGATGCGCACGCTTAGCGCCATGTTGGTGGGCATGTCGGTCGCCACCATTGGCGTGCTGGTGGCCGGCTGGACCATGAGCGGCTGGATCTTTCTCGCCGGCGTGGTGTTCTTCTCGCTCGGCGAGATGTGGACCGGGCCGAAGAAGAACGAATATCTTGGCCTGATCGCCCCGCCCGGCAAGAAGGGCCTGTATCTCGGCTATGTGAACATTCCCATCGGCATCGGTGTGGGCATCGGCTCGTACTTCGGCGGCTGGCTCTACGACAACTACGGCGAAAAGGCCACGCTGGCGCTGAAGGAAATGGCCACTCAGCCCACCCTGGTCGCACGTGCCGCCCAGTCGGCGGACTGGAGCGACGCGCTCGACAAATTGCCGAAGCTATTCGGCATAGAGCGGGCAGAGGCGTTCGCCATCGCGCAAGGTGAACTCGCGCTAGACGCGGACGCCGCCGCGGATGGATTGCGAGAGATGTTCCGGCACGACCAAGGTCAACTCACAAATCTCGGTTACCGCTACCTGGCATTCTGCCCTGAATTCCGCGATACGGTTAAGTCCGGATTGGCGAAGGAACTCCGTCAACAAGCGGACGACAGGGACTTTGAGGCCACCGTCCTTGCCTCCGACGCTACTGAGGAACGGGACGCGCTGCTGGCAACCGCCCAGAAGCTCCGCCTACAGGCGGCGAGAGTCGAGGCGGGACACATCCTGCTCGAGGACGACGTGATCGGCCAGCACGGCCACAACATCCCGGAGTGGATCGACAAGAAACGCATGGAGGTCCTCGACATCGTGCATGAGCACATCAATGAGGGCCGCTTAGACAGCGAGAAGAAACGTTACGAAGAGATCGCTCCGATGCTCTGGACGCGGTTCGGCAGCGAACCGGTCGTGGTCACCAACCTGGCTCTTGAGTACCTTGCCCAAGGAACAAGTCGTTTGCACGATGCAGTGACATCCATTGAGCTCAAACACCCACCTGAGAAGCTCGACGAGCGCATCAAAGAGATCGAGGAGCGTATTGGCATCGGCCGCACGAAGTCGTTCGCAGCGCTGACCGCGAGCATGGGTGCGGATGACGCCGCGCTGCAGGCGGCGTTGGCAGATGCCGGCGCGGAGGATGCCTACTGTTATCTGGCCGGGCTGGCGCACCGGCGCTTTCTCGCCGTGGGACAGCGTGACTGGACGAAGGATAGCGCGCTGCTACGGGAAATGATCGAATCCGACACGGAAGCCAAAGCCTACGTTGACGAGCACGTTTGGGAAAAGGGCTGGACCGAACGTATCATGTCTCTGTTCGGCAGCGCGGAAGAGAAGGATGTCTACAAACGCCTCGCCGGCAACCAGGATCTCATTCAGAAGGCCCTTGACCGTAAGGACTGGTCGAACGCCTCTGAACAGGCTGCCGGGCTGTTGCGGCTGAATCCGTTCGAGGCGCGCGCCCTGGCCGCCGCCGAGGTCAACAGTGCCGCTCAAACAGCCACCAAGATGCTCTGGGACAAGTATCACCCGAACCGCAACGTGTGGTTGCCGATGGTGGCAGTTGGTGTTGTGGCGACGATTGCGCTGGGGATCTTCGGTCAGATGGCCAAACGCTGGAAGGATATGAACGCCTAAGCCGCCCTGTCGAGTGCCTGAGGCCTTAAGCGTGTATAATCCGAGCCCGCAGCGCAAGCGCGGGTTACCCAACCGTTGCGTTGGCGCGCCGGTTGCTGCAAATGAGCCATGAGCCAAACCCTGATTATGCTGGCCGCCGCCGACCTCGGTTCGGCCGCGATTGCGCTCAATCTGGCATTGCTGTTGGCGCTGGTGATATGCTCCGGTTTGCTGTCCGGCAGCGAGACGGTGTTGTTCTCGCTGACACGACTTCAGCTCGAACACGCCGCCGCCAGCAGCAATCCGCTGCGTCGGCTCGCGTCCCGCCTGATGCAGTATCCCAAGTACACTCTGATGACCATCCTGGTCGGCAACACGGCGGTGAATATTTTAATATTTGCGATCTCGTATATTTTCTTCCGGCGGCTGGCGGACCAGGCTGGAGCCTGGATTACACCGCTGGCGGGTATTGGCAGTGTCTTATTAGTCGTCGTCGGTGGCGAGGTAGTCCCGAAAGTGCTGGCCGTACGCTTTGCGAACCGGCTCGCGCCGCTATCAGCCGTCCTGGTACGTATCCTCAGTTATGTGGCTGGCCCGCTGGGCTGGCTGATAGATTTCCTTATTGCCGAACCGTTTGTACGTGTGGTTCTGGGCAGATCGTCGAAGAGAATCACAAACGCGCCAGATCTTTCAACTGCCGAACTCAAGGCTCTGCTGCAACTGAGTCATCGCCGGGGCACGATCAATCGCATCGAGGATGAGTTTCTACGCGAGATTGTCGATCTGGGTTCAACGCGTGTGCGGGAAGTCATGGTGCCACGGGTTGAGATCACGGCGTATGACATCAACGATCCGCCGGTGGGCTTGCGCGAGCTGATCCGCAGCACCCGACTGAAGAAAATCCCGGTCTACGATCAATCGATGGACAACATCGTCGGGCTGGTCTATGCCAAGATGCTCTTTCTCAATCCGGATCGGCCGCTGGCGGAAGTGATCATGCCGGTGCACTTCGTGCCGGAAGTCGCCACCTGCGAACAATTACTACACCATTTCCGCCAGACACGTACCCAATTAGCGATCGCAGTCGATGAATATGGTGGCATGGCGGGGCTGGTAACGCTGGAAGACGTGCTGGAGGAAATCGTCGGCGAACTGAGCGATCCGGAGGAGGAGCCAACCGAATCTGAAATCCACCAACTCTCAGACAATGAATATGACATCAGCGGTCTGCTGGATGTGCGCTATTGGGCCGAGACGTTCGGACTGGAACCACTGGCCGAGCGTGTCGCCACCGTCGGTGGCCTGGTCACCGCTCGTCTTGGTCGTCCGGCCCAGGTTGGGGACCTGGTACGGCTCGGCAACATCGAGCTTACCGTCCGAAGCCTGCACCGCCGACGGATCGAACGCTTACGGCTACGGTTGCTGGACACGGCCCCAGGGGGGACGGCACCATGATGACCACCATGCTGCTCGGACTGGGTTTGTTGCTGGCGGTAATAGCGAGCGGCTTCTTCTCCGGATCGGAAACCGGGATCTACTGCTGTGACCGGGTACGTCTGCGGGTCGCCAGTGCGCACCGCCACTCCGGAGCACGGCGTCTGGCCGCGATGATGCGTCGGCCGGAGGACCTGGTCATTACCATGCTGCTAGGTACGAACGTCGCGGATTATCTGGCGACGGCCTGCACTTCCGCGCTGTTGCTCCGGGTAGTCTTCGCGGACCACCTGGCAGAAATTTACGCCACGCTGATTGTCACACCATTGATCCTGGTCTTCGGTGGAATCATCCCCAAGGACTGGTTCCGGCGCGAAAGCGATCAGTTGATGTATACATTGGCCTGGCCGGTCTCGCTGTCGCTACGGCTGGCACGCGCCACCGGGCTCGTCTGGCTGCTGCGCGGGCTGACACATACTCTGATTGGATGGCTCGATCCCGAGCATCTGTCAGATGAGCGCCAAGTGCTACCAAGGACACGCATGCTCGGGCTGTTGCGTGAAGGGGCCGCCCGTGGCGGCCTCACGATCTGGCAGCGGGATGTGATAGATCGGATTATGGGAATCTCTAAAATCCCGGTCGCGCGCGTGATGATCCCCCGGGTACGCTCGGCAACCGTGTCGATCAACATAGCGCATGATGATTTTATGCGCATCGTCCAGATGGCCCACTTTTCCCGACTACCGGTATATGACGAGGACGAGCGGCGGATCGTGGGGATCGTAAACGTATATGACGTGTTGACCGACCCGCATGGCCGCGAGATCCGCGACCACCTGCGTGATGCTTTCCGGTTATCGGCCGGCGCCAGCGTTTCCGGGGCTCTGCTGCGCATGCAGCGCGCCCGCCAGGTTATGGCCATTGTGGAAGACCACGACGGGCAATGCCTCGGTCTGCTGACCATTAAAGACCTGGCCGAGGAGATCATCGGGGACTTCGAGGCCTGGTAACATATCAACTTACACAAGTTAGATTTGCCTTTAACGACGAAGACGACATAACATTGGTAAATCGCGTCCTCTAAGACAGCGAAGGAGACGTTGAGCCGCAAGTTAGCGTTTAGCGGCTCATGCGCCGGCGCCGATGCTTCCCACGGCGCCGGCGCGAAGCGTTTACAGAGTGTCTCGCGGCGCTGGATCAAGGCGGCGGCGAGACGATGCGTTGGATGGGCTGACATGTGGGGGGTTAAGCGCAGCCCGCCCTCTGAAGCGGAGCTTGCCGCGCTTTTTATCATCCGCGGCAACACCGCATCCGGCCATGGCACACGCCTTTGATACAGAGTGTGTTTACTCGCTCTGTATCGTCTGGGTGTGTAGCGCTGGGATGACTGTCGCGCACCTGTCTGGCGCGGCCGGATCCGGCAGCTTCGTTTCCATCGCCGCCGCCGGTGATCCTTGCCAGGCTGGCAGACTCTCTGTCAATATTGAGCGGCGAGACGAATCTTGCTCTGAGCGCCGGTTTACTTCTGGAGACTGGCACTTAACTGGGAGGTGCTTTCCGGACGGAAGAGGCCAGGCAATGCCTGCTGGCGCATTTGTCGGCTGGCCCGCGAATGGCCGCCCCGTGGGGTAACTCCCAGCGGGGCGCTTTTTATGTGGGCTCATTGCCAGGGTGCTAATCGCCGAGTAGTCGTGGCATGAACCGGATTTCCGCAATTCTGTCTGGACGGGGCTCAGTGAGCGGCTGGGCGGTCATGCACTTGCTGGGCGGCAATCACGGGTATAAGCAGTTCTCAGCCCTTGACGACCGCGTTATGATACTGCCTGGAGATAATCCGGGGCGTAGCTCAGCCTGGCTAGAGCGCTGGCTTTGGGTGCCAGAGGTCGCAGGTTCAAATCCTGTCGCCCCGATCTTCCACGGAAACGGGCCCTTCGGCGAGGACGTCGAAGGGCTTTCTTATTGTGGGAACGAGACTTACGCCTTCGAGCCGAAAGTTCAAACAGACAATGTCGAGCAGCCGGCGTTTTGCGCGGTAATCCGCCGTAAGCCACTTCTCCCGCAGAGTTTGCGAAAGTTCAAACGCTTTGAGGGCGATTTCACCGTTTTCCTCACGGCGTCGGTCGCACGTCTCAAGCTGCAGCTTGACTTGGGCGATCCGATCGCGGAGTTCCGTGTTCTTCGTCGCGAACGTTTCCTCGTCAATCTCTTCGAGCAATCGCAAGTTCAGAAGCCGGTCCTGCTGGTTCTGAAGCACGGCCAGTTGGCGGCCCAGTTCGACACGGTGCTCAGCGCTATGCTGTTGCCCTTGCCGCGTTTTCGCCTGCAGTACCCGTCGGAACCAATCGCGGACGCTAAGGCCCTGATCGGGCAAAGCGCCGCCTCTTCAACGATGTTCTTACCGGAGGCGATTTGCGCCGGAGATGGCGGCTCAGTCGAGGCAGGCGAGAGGCGCGGACCCACATGCCCTGACGGCCCTCCGACAGGATGGTATGGGGGTTCTCCCGACAGGTGCGTGACCGGTGTCGGAGGCGAATTGTGCGGAGTGGGTTGGTTCGCTAACATGGTTGTCTCCGTTGGTACGCTGGCAAGCGGGCGGATCGTTCCGCCGCTTGAAATATACACCCGGCGAGTTTCAGTTGTCGTCCTAAATGCTGCTGGGACAAGGAGATAGGGGTAATTACCGCCAAGTCGCAGTAATTACCGCCCCCCGATAGCCCTTGGCATGGCGAACAGTGAACCTCCGTCCTGAGGATCACATGAGAGGCGGGAACGACAAACGCGGATTCGTGGACCGGGGGGCGTACGAGGAGATGCTGGCCTGGCTCGAGCAGAATATGACGGCGGCCGGTAGCCGCGATTTGCTGGACATCTACCGGGCCTTCGGTAAATTCGGCCGAGTCGGGGAACGGTGCACTCTAACCTGCAGCCAATGCAACGAATTCCGCGCCGCACAGGGCGCGGACGATGCCGATTCTTGGGATGTGGGGACGTTCAGGAAGAACTGTTCGTTTCTGTCCACGGCTATACTTGCACCCGCCGGCTTCGTTCGAAAAAAGATCTGGCGGATGGTCCTCAGCATGCCCACAACCGTCGCTAAGGACACGCCCGCAACTCTCAAGCTTCAGCGATTCACCTCACGCGAAGACTGGCTTCCTTCCCTCCGCGGGCGACACCCGAATGAGTCACGTAAGGCCTTCCTACAACGCGCTTTCCGCGCGAAGAGGTACGGCAAGCAAGACGATCCTCCTTCGAATGATCGCCGGACAGGATCCGAGGCAGAGTGGGCGGCCCCAGACCGAGTCGCGGGCGCTACTTCGATCCTGGCGCCGTATTTCGAGACCTTCGACGAGTACATCGCGGAGCGCACGCAGGGTATTCTGCCGAGCGGACGCAGGCATGTCTTTGGCGCCGTGGAGCGATTCATCGCGCACTCCGCGCCGGCAGGCGGCTACTTTGTCCTGACAGGTCCGCCAGGCGTGGGCAAGTCCGCGTGGCTCGCTGAGTTCGTGCTGCGCCATCGTGACGGGCTATTGGCAGCGTACCACTTCAACGTGGCCGTACGAGGTGTCGACACGACCAGGCGGGCGACTGGGAACATCTGCTTCCAACTTGCAAGGCGGATTGGGACCCTCCGTGCGTCGATTCCGCCCGACTGGTATGAGAACGGGTTGCTTCTCAAGCGGTTGCTAGACCATGCGTCCGAGAACGCTGACGATTCCAAGCCCATCATCGTAGCCATTGACGCGGTCGACGAGCTGCGTGACCTGTCCGATTACCGCGAAAGCAACCCGCTCTTTCTGCCGCAACGACTTCCGAAGTACATCTGCTGCATCCTAACAAGTCGCCATCACGATGACCTGTTGGTGAACGCTGAGCACGTCGAGCACTATGAGCTTGATCCGAGAAGCGAGGCTAATCGCGAAGACGTCGCCATGTAAATACGACATTGGCTGGGTGAACATCCTGCCGGTCGCGCGTTCCTAGAGCAAGACGCGGTGGTCGCATCGCTCATCGAGAAATGCGATGGCAACTTCATGTACCTTCGGCACGTGCTACCCGAGCTTATGGACGGTCGCATAGAACTTGACGTGCTTCCAGCAGGCCTGCGCGCCTATTACAAGCGGCACTGGCACCAGATCATGAAGGCTCGTCGCGAACATCGCCCGAATGACTGCACCACGCTGCTGGGGCTTTTGGCGGCCGCCCGCGAGCCACTGAGGGAATCCGACATGGCCACTTGGGCCAGAATCGATCGGCCCTGTGTACGCCAAGTGCTGAGGGATTGGCGCGGGACATCGCCATGGCGCATCACGAACGGTTCGACGGCAGTGGGTATCCGGTAGGGGTGACGGGACAGGATATCCCCCTCTGTGGACGGATTGTCGCGTTAGCCGATGTGTACGATGCATTAACCTCTAAACGCGTCTATAAGGAGGCCTTTGATCACCACGTGGCACACAGCATGATCTGCGAAGAGACGGGGAAACACTTCGACCCGGATGTTGTAGACGCGTTTGTCGAACGTGAGGACGAGTTTCTGGCAATCCGACGGAGGTTTGCCGAACCCGAGATGGTGCCTGTATGACAGCTGCTTCGCAAAATTGTGATGGCAAGAGGATCCTGGTCGTCGATGACATGCCCTTCTGCCGTGAGACGATCGCCGAGATTCTACGGCGCGAGGGGTTCAACGTGCTCTGCGCCTGCGACGGCGTCGAAGCTCTGGGCATGTTGAAGAAGGAGCCCGTCGACGGGCTCCTCCTGGATGTCATGATGCCGAGGATGGATGGCCTGACCTTGCTGAACTCGTTGCGCAGGGACCCTCGCTGGAGTCGCCTGCCTGTCATCCTGCTTACCGACGTTGCGGAAAAAGAAAAGATACGGCTC
>JBDRDH010000134.1:0-23454 GCA_043820985.1 Planctomycetota bacterium | reverse complement strand
GTTCATCCGCCGGTGGTCATCCGCGCCGAATATGCTGCGGCGCGTGAACTTTCCGGTCAGCAAGCCGAACAGCAGGGGTATGCGCACGATTACGCCGATGCCGTGCTGCTGGGCCTTGGGCAAGAGCACCTCTTCAGCCTGGCGTTCGAGCAGGTTATAGCGCACCTGAATGCAGTCGAGCAAGGCGTAGTGTTTGTCCAGTAGATGGGCCTGTTCGGTTTCCTTGAAGGATTGGATACTCAAGCCGGCGTGGAGAATCTTGCCCTGCTCTTTTAGACGCGCGAGGGCTTCCCAGGGCTCATCGCGCTCAAGTTGATCCAGGTCGGGGCTGTGTAACTGGAGGATGTCGAGGGCTTCCACGCCCAGGCGTTGCAAGCTGCGCTCGGCGGCGTGGATAAGGTACTTTTTATCATAGTTCTGCCGGATAGGCCCATAGCCCTGGTCGTCACTTTCGTCTGTGTTGTAAAAATCATTACCAGCTTTGGTGGCGACGATCACGTCACCTTTGCCGCGTTCCTTGAGCACGCCCGCGATCAGGTCCTCGGAGTGCCCGAAGCCGTAGACGTCGGCGGTGTCGATGAGCGTCGTGCCGGCGTCCAGCGCGGTATGCAGCGCGCGGCGCGAGACTTCATCGTCGGTCGGTCCCCAGTTCATCCCGCCAATGGCCCAAGCCCCAAAGCCAATAGTGGAGACCAGGGGGCCGCGCTGTCCCAGTTGTTTGTATTGCATGGTGTTGGCCTTCCGTACGGCTAATCCGAGGCATTCGGGCTCGACCTGGTACGGAGGATAACCATCTACCGCGGCTAGGTCACGCGCGAGTGGGGCCAGCCAGCGCCCCCAATCAGAACCGCGAGCGTGAGCGACCGGATCACGATCAGAGTCATACTGATGTTGTGATCTGGCATAAAAGCGCTGTTAGAAAGGTTTCAGCCGAAGGTGGCCAAGGTGGTCAATTTTGCGCGCCCCCATTTTGGCCACCTTCGTTATCGGGACGTTGGGGACTGGAATGGGCTTTTGTGTCGGTATAAAACCCTGTTCGAAGCGTTTGGACTGAAGGTGATCAAGGTGCTCATGTTTGCGCGCCCCCTAATTGATCATCTTTGTTATTGGGGACGTAGGGAGAGCGGGGATAGGTGAGCGAGCCGGTTCGATTGTCAAAGATCGTGTGCGGCGACGGTACGCCGGGCAAGTGATTCTAGATGTTCTAGGGCAGGGAGTCAAGGGGAGGGAAGAAGGCAACAAGGCAACCAGGCAACGAGGCATCAAGTGAGGGTTCGGGATTCAGGATTCAGATATGGATCACCATAGAAGCTCAGAGGCACGGAGAATACCAAAGGCAACAAGGCAACGAGTGGTGATTGGTCTGATCCAAACGCGTGAAGTTGGCGAGCCGCACAATCCGAACGCGCAGCGCCAGCCAGCGCCCACAATCGGAGCCCCGAGCGCCAGCGAGTGGGTTGTGGGTGGAGCCACTGGGCGAGAGAGTGTTCGGGCTCGTTGAAGATGCGCGGGTAATGATGAACTGGATGGGAAGAGTATCGTTGGTAGACTGAAACATCAGCCGTCCCTGTCGGGACTGGAGGGGAATACGTACGTGTCGTGGTCCCAGCACTTCGTACTGGGCTACACTCGGCCGTCCCGCTGGGACTTGCTTTGCGGATTGGACAGGAGTCAAAAAGTAGAATGTCCCCATAACCCATAACCACAATAATTAAGTATGCTGTCCCCGGAATTTGCCGGAATTTGCGACGTGCCCGCCGGACCAGGTGTCATCGACCGTGCCGGTGCTGAGCCGCTCGGTGGCGTCAAACTTGAAGCTGAGTAAATAGTATTATGTCCCGCATTTCCCCATTTCCGCCGCATTTCCCCGAAATCATGCATTCGTCCATATGGCCCAGATTCGTGTCGGGGCAGTAGTGGCGGTAGATGTTTTGTGGTCGAAGCTTTCGTCGCCAGCGTGTTTCACGTGAAACACGTTTGCGCGGTCCGTATATGCTGGAGGACGAGAAATGCTATTGGGCGCTTGCTGGCGCTGCGCGTTCTGATCTGGCCGGTCGCTCACGCTCGCGGTTCTGATTGGGGGCACTTGCTGGCGCTGCGCGTTCTGATGGGGATCCGGTCGCTGGTGCTCGCGGTTCTGATTGGCCGGTCGCTCACGCTCGCGGTTCTGATTGGCCGGTCGCTCATCCCGACGTGTCGGGACGGTTCTGATTGTCTGGCAATCCACACCTTGTGGACCATGACATATTGCCGGGGATCATTGGCGCTATCTGACGCTTTCTGAAATTACGGGCTTCTCGCAGTGCGCGGTTGTCAAGAATATCGCCACGGCCGACAATCCCATTACACTAACACAATCCGTCGCACAAGTTCCAGGTTGGTGGAAGCGGTTAACCGCTGTAAGCGGAAGGAGCAGCATATGCCAGTCAGACCCCTGAATGTCGGCTTGATCGGTGGGGGGGCGGGGGCTTTTATCGTGCATCCGCATCAGCGCGCCATACATTTTGATGGTACCCGGCGCGTGGTGGCCGCCGCCTTGCATCCCGATCCCGAGGTGGCGTTGGCCGAAGCTGGTAAATGGCCATATGAGATCCGCGGATATCCCAGTTATGACGAAATGATTGCGGATCAAGCCGGAAAGCCGCCCGGCGAGCGGATCGACTACATGCTGATAGTGACGCCGAACCACGTCCATTTCGATCCGGCGTTGAAATGCATCCAGGCCAGCATCCCGGTCTTCTGCGAGAAACCGCTCACGGTCACGCTGGACGAAGCAGATAAATTAGTGGCGGCGGTGCAGGAGGCGAAAATTCCGTTCGGCGTGGCCTACACCTACCTGGGGCACTGGACCAGCCGATTATCGCGGTACATCGTGCGGAGCAAGCTGCTGGGCGATGTGCGCTGGGTTGACGCATATTACCTCCAGGGTTGGCTGGCCGGCCGGACCGAGGATCAGGGGGTCGTGCAAGCCGAGTGGCGGGTCGATCCCAAGCGGGCCGGAGCGAGTTGCTGTGGCGGCGATATCGGCACGCATGCGCTGATGCAGTTGCGGTACGTCACCGGTTTGGAAGTCAAGCGCGTGGCGGCGCACCTGGAATCGTTCGTCAAGGGGCGTAAGCTGGACGATCATTTCACCACTTATTGCGAGCTTTCCAATGGGGGTCGGGCGCTGGTGCGGGCCTCGCAGATCGCCATTGGGCACAAAAATGATCTGGGTATTGAGATTAATGGCACGAAAGGCTCGCTGGTCTGGGTGCAGGAAGAGCCGGAGCAGTTGATCATTCGTTTGCCGGACCAGCCGGATCGCACTTACTGGCGCGGCGCCGTGCCGGCCACGGACGGTTTCCTGGGCGAGGTTCCGCCCGAGCTACTGGCCGAACCGACGATCCCGGCGGGTCATCCGGAGGCATTTCACGATGCGTTTGCCCGTCTGCATCGGTGCTTCGAGCAGGATGTGCGGGCTTATCTGGAAGGAGAGGATTTTAGTTGTGATGGCAGCCGATATGCCAATGTGGAGGACGGCCGCGTGGGCATCGCTTTCGTCCAGGCGGCGGTAAAGAGCGCGGGTGACGGGGGTGCCTGGGTGAAGGTGTGATCGTAATCCGCAATCGCCGACAGGTTGGGCACATCCACGAGCAAGCTCTATCACCCAGGAGCTTATATCCTTTCAGAGGTTGCCAGGTAAGGGTTGCTGTTACTAGCGTGGCAAGCCGCGCGGGAATCCCATTGACCGGCAGTGGGGTTCTGGTACGCTTAGCCCCGCGGATTGGATGAAGCGTTTGGAGTTCGCATGCAAGTTGACCAGGGACGGGTGCTGGTCGTCGATGACGACCGGGAATGTCGCGAACTGCTAGAGGAGGTTCTGACTCCCAGCGGCTATGAAGTCACGCCGGCGCATGATGGCGAACATGCCTTGGAACTCATCGAGCCCAAACGGTTCGACGTGATCCTGCTGGACATCAGCATGCCGGGTCTGGACGGCTTCGGGGTCTTGCGGCACGTCCGCCACTCGTATAGCCGGACCGAACTGCCGATCATCATGGTGAGCGGGCGGGGTGAGCGTGATCTGGTGGTACGGGCACTCGAAGCCGGGGCGAATGACTACGTAACCAAGCCCTACGATCACCTCGTCGTGTTGGCGCGGCTGCGAACGCAATTGTCCCTCAAGCAGGCCTTCGACCATATCCTGGTGCTGGAAGAGAACCTCAAGGATCAGAATCGTGAGTTGGCGGCGGCGAATACGGCCCTGGAAAAAGCCAACGTGCGGATGCGTGAGGACCTGCAATCGGCCGCGGCGGTGCAACGCGCCCTGCTACCGACGAACATGCCCGACACGCCCGGGATTAAATTCTCCTGGGCTTTCGAGCCTTGTCAGGATCTGGCCGGCGATATCCTGAACGTCTTTCAGCTCGATGATGAGCATGTCGGTTTTTACCTGTTGGATGTCAGTAGTCATGGCGTACGGGCCGCCTTGCTTTCGGTGACGCTTAGTCGCATTCTGTTACCCCTCCCGGATCAGTCGTCGTTAGTGCGGCGCCGGCAGGTGGATGGGAGTTTTCAGCCGACGCCGCCCGCCGAGGTGGCCGCCGAACTCAACCGGCGTTTCCAGCTCACGCTGGAGACTTATCAGTACTTCACGCTGTTTTATGGCGTACTGAATACGCGGACGTATGAATTACGCTATGTATCCGCGGGGCAGCCGGGTCCGTTGTACATGCCGGTTGATGGCGAACCAATCGACCTGAGCAAGCCGGTCTATGCGATAGGCTGGCTGCCGGATACAGAGTATCGCGAGGAGCGGTTGCAATTGCAGCCGGGCGATCGGGTGTGTCTGTATTCAGACGGAGTGAATGAGGCGAAAAACGCGCGGAAGAAGTACTTCGGCAACGAACGGTTGATCAGGGCCGTCGATGCCAGTCGCGAGCTGGATCTGGCCCAAAGCATGGCGCATGTCATTGGGGCCGCCCGCGGGTATGCCGGGCAGCCGTTGCAGGACGATGTTTCCGCGCTGGCAGTGGAGATTGCTCCGGACGCGCTGGGAATTACGGATGAGACTGGCGCGGCGGATCTGGCGGCGTGTGCGGCGGATTAATGTAGAATTCACTTGTGTTCTGATTAAATGACGGCTCGGCAGGAACCTCGCCCTCCCTGACCCGGACTATTACTAATACCGCCCTACTGTATAAAAAGCGGACGGGCGTTATTCGCTTTTGGCGTAACGCCCGTCGCTTTATGAGGAGCAACCTCCGCCTTTGCCGTTGGGAGGAGTCTGCTGGAACCTATTAACAAGGTGGGTGGCCGCCGACGTTCCCGACCCAACGCTCAAGGCGCCTCCGTCGGGGTGTCATCTGCTGCGGCCTCCCTAGGTCCAGCTTATCGGTTCACGCAAACTTAATCTCCCGGGCGTACAACGCAGGGGCTGGTCCATTTCCAGTCCATCCAAGTACCAGTATACCCGTTGCATCGGGCGAAAGAGCAATATAAATCCAGCTTTTGCAATGCGGGAAAACATCGGAAAAACAAGCATTTTCGGCACGAAATATGCTTGACTTGCGGCCCGCGTGGTAACTCGTTGTGGCAACGTGAAATGGGATTAGCGATGAATGGTACCCGAAACGCCGGCGCTGGTTTCTAATGAATCTGAGCCCCAAGCGCGAGCGCACGATGCAATTAAATCCGAGCCCCGAGCGCAAGCGAGCGGGTTAAGCGAAGGATCCGAGGATCCGAGGATTCAAGTACGGCTTCGCGCGCCAACTCCACCATATCTGTCTGGCGTCCTTGGTGCTCTTGGATCTTGGTGGTTCCTTCTCCGACCGCCAGCGAGGGTTACCCACTCGCTTGCGCTCGGGGCTCGGATTACTCGCGCTCCGTTTCATGTTGGCGACACATCCGTATGGCGGTCGTACAATCGCGACATGTCGCGCATGGTTCGCCGAACTCTGTCGTGGGTCTTCGTGCTGGCGATACTGGTCGCCGCGCTGATTGGGTGGAACCGGGTCCCTGGCGCGGGAGGGGCACTTGGAGAGTTGCGCTGGCTTCTAGGTAAACAGCCGCGCACAACACAGGACTACAATCGCGCATCAACATTGCTACTCCTGGCAAACAATGAACGTATGGGTTGTCGCCTGGAAATTTATCGCGCGCTGGTCTTTGACAGCGATGAGCGCGTCGTGGACGGAGTCCTGGTACTGCTACACGACGAACTTGGACAGGCCGTCGCATATTGTCCTCGTGATGGGTATGGTGAGCGCTTCAATCCGAAATGGAACGACGCCCTGCGGATCACGACTGAGTGGTTTGATGAGGCTAGTGAGGAGACACACTTCAACCATGCGGACAGAGCGATCCGCTTATTCGTTCTCGCATATCGATGTGCCCGTCATTGGCACCGGGACTTCGGTGGCGACTCCCGCTACCTGGTGTGGCAGGTCCTGGCCACGTTGCCGTACCCTGGCGACTATGACCTTTTTGTAGCCACTCAGTCCCAACTAACCAGCGCTACGGAGAATCACCCGTTCAACAATTTGCACGGACCCAGGCGACAGTGGCCTCCAGACGCGTTCAGTATTCGAGTGCGTCTACGAATCCTTGATGGTAGAACGATTGCCGGGGAGGAGGCACATTTGCCGCCGAAGCCGCGTTTACATCGCGTGGAGATTAAAGACTGGTGGCCTATAGAAATCCCTGGGCATGCCGAGTTGTTGACGCTGATCGAGCACGAGCATCCTGCTATTCGCTGGGCTGCCGGCAGGATTATGGCAATATGCTACGACAAACGCGGCTTGCCCGGCGTGAAGGAGTGGCTGGATACTAAGCCGTCACAAGCGAAATCGGCGGAGAAGGTTCTGTCGGAAATGTACGGTCCCGATTGGAGGGAGCTTTGTGAGAGCGGTGGTGCAGCGAGTCAGCCGGGCGGGGGTGACGTTGGTGGCGACGGGTGAGGTCGTCGGGCAGATCGGGGCGGGGCTGCTGGTATACGCCGCCGCGGCCCCGGATGATGGCGACGACGATATCCGCTATATCGCCAACAAAGTCGCGCACCTGCGCATCTTTGACGACAAAGACGGCAAACTGAACCTGGACGTCGGCCAGGTCGGCGGCGGCGTGCTGCTGGTGAGCGCGTTTACTGCGCACGCCGACGCACGCAAGAGTCGGCGACCATCGTTCGACACGGCGGCGCCTGGGCCGGTCGCGGAGCCATTGGTTGAGAAACTGGCAGACGCGCTACGGGGACACGGCCTGACTGTTGAGACCGGGCGCTTCGCGCAGTACATGCACATCGAGTCAGTCAACGACGGCCCGATCTGCATCCTGCTCGACTCCCGGCGGCTATTTTAGCGCACGCATATAGCCGCTTCGGCCGACACAGAGGTTGGCTGTTATGCTGTTGCCCCATTGCCTTCTTCATGACTGACCGGTTACAAACCGGTCCCACAAGGGGGCGGCCGCTACGCTGTTGCCTTGTTGCCTCGTTGCCTTCTTCCCCCCTCTACCACCCCACGATGTTGTAACCGCAGTCGACGTAATGCACTTCGCCGGTGACGCCGCTGGCCGAGCAGAGCTCGGATTTGAAGCAGATGTTTCCGATCGTGCGGCAGATATTGCGGAATGCCATTCAGGCTTACAATGCCGAGGACGCCGATGCCGCCCGGCGGGTTCTGGCGGAAGACGAGCGGATCGATACCCTGTATGGGCAGATCGTGCGGTCCATCGTCTCGCAGGCGCCGCAAGACTAGGAGAGCATGGCCGGGGACCTGGACCTGCTTTCCGTCGCCAAGAATCTGGAGCGCATCGCCGATCATGCAACCAACATCGCGGAAGATGTTGTCTTTTTATCGACGGGCCAGATTGTCCGTCATCAAACGGGTAGCCCGCGGGCATAGTACCGTGGGAGCGGTCTAGTTTGGAAAGCGCCGAGGCGCCCACACTGGGTAAGCCCGGTTTTCCGGTCGTGAGTGGAGAATGAAAATGTTTCAACCATGTGCGCGCATCTGGGGAATCTTATTCCTGCTTATCGGGACATCCGCGACATTAGCATTGGGTGATGATCTATCCGACTCACGCGCCGACAGCCAGGAGTTGGCTCGGCTCGAAACGCAATTGCGGGTACAGCAGCACGAGATCGACCTGTTGGAGCAACAACTTGCCGGTGCCCAGGAGCGCGATCCGGATGCCACCCGCGCGGAAATGATGCGGCAGCAGATTCGCGAGATCCTGGGAGAACAGGAGTTCCGCGAGAGCCTGATGCCTTCGGTGTTGCAGGCCGGTTACGACAAGGGCTTCTTTATCCGCAGCGGCGACGACAAGTTCCTGATGAAGATCAACGGCCAGGTTCAGTTCCGCTGGACACACTACGACGTGCAGTCCCGCAATCACTATCTCCTTCCCCGCCTTGAGCGGGATGACCGAACCGGTTTTGACATGCAACGCGTCCGGCTGACATTTTCCGGGCACGCTTACAGCCCTGATTTAACCTATTACGTCCAGTTGCGTACCGGCGTGGGGACCGGCTACGACACGCGGCTGCGCGATGGATACATCAACTACCGCTTCCGCGACGAGTTCCAGTTTCGGGCCGGGATGTTCAAGATCGCGGCGACGCAATCCCATCTGACATCCAGCGGCGACCTGCAACTTGTCGATCGCCCGATGGTCGACGCGGTGTTTGGGTTGTCACGCGGCATGGGCGTGCGTTTCTGGGGCAAGCTGTTCGATAAACGCCTCGAGTACTTCGTTGACGTGATGAATTCGTTCAACGGGGCGGGTAACCGCACGATCACAGGCGATCCGGCCGAGCTGGACGGCAACCCCGGCCTGGCGTTCCGTCTGCTGTGGCATGCCTTGGGCGAGAATCCCGGCAAGGACCTGAAGGTCGAATCCGACATTGAATTTCACGAGTCGCCGGCGTTGGACTTCGCGTTTAACTATGCGTTCAACGACGATGCCGGTGATAGCCAAACCACCGAGATTCCGTTCCCACGGCGGTCGACACTACCCGGCGGCTTTGGTCTGACCACCACCAACGGCCTGCAGATCAACCAGTTCGGCCTGGCGACGGCGTTCAAGTGGCGCGGTTTTTCGGCGCGCGGCGAATACATCCTGCGTTTGGTTGATCCGCGGCGGGCTGGGCGCACGCCGTTCGCGCCCTGGTGGCTACTCACTGGTGATGACTCGACGACTGCCCAGCATGGGGCGTACGTCCAGATGGGTTATTTCCTGCCGATTCCAGGGATGGAGCGCAAGATTGAAGCCGTGGCGCGAGTCGGCGGCATCTCGGCCCTGGCCGAATCGCGCGCGTGCGCCTGGGAGTACTCGGCCGGCGTGAACTATTTCATCCACGAGGACAATGTCAAACTTCAGGCGGACGTGACCAAGGTGACCGAGGCGCCGATTTCCGGCAACAGCGTCAGCCTGGCCAATGTCAACGATCAGCCCCTGATCTTCCGCGTTCAGTTACAGGTTAAGTTCTAACGCCGTCCGCGGGCAACGGGAGTTCATTTTCGCCCACGCACCGTGCCTATCATTTGCCGTCATAGTGAACGCGGAGAGAGTTTCCGGTAGGGATAGACAAAAAAACGAATAATCCCGTGAGTTCGGCGTTAGGCAATTGGTGATAGCGCCTCGTTCACGAGATTTTCTGACCCATAGGGGGGCGGGGGAGATAGTGCGCGCTCGGCACGCCCCAACGAGCCGGGCGAACAAGTCTCTGCCAGCTGGTCAACTTCCGCGGCGGTGGGGTGGCGGTAGCACCGGCTCGGCCGTTTTCAGCGGTGGCTTAGTACCTGCCGGAAGCGGTTGTTCCCCGGTCAGCCGCGTCCGTACAATGGCGCGGTCGGGGCGTCGCGGCCGCCGAGGCTGAAGTGCCAACTGGGGACCGCACCGCCGAATCTCGGCCTGAAACAAGGAGTATCAGCGTGAGTTTAATTAGATTCATATACCGAATGCGGTTTTTCGCGCTCCTGGCCGGAGCGGTACTGCTGTTGACAGGCGGCTGCCCCGTCGACACGGACGACTTGACCGCAAACGTTCTACAGGCCGCTTTGCAGTCGATCAGTGATTCTCTGGTGGAAGCCGTATCTACCTACCTGGCCGGGAATTGACCGTGTCACCAAATCCGCACGAGGACGCTGAAAGGGCGTGGGTCGCATGCCTCTCCGGTCAGGCACGTGCTCCTGGACGCGTCAGCGCCTTTCGAGCTCGGTTGCTCCCCGGGATCCCGTTTGTCATGGCCGCGCTGTTGCTCACCGGGTGCACCGCGGCCGACTATCGCCGCCAGGCCGATGATGCTACGTACAACATCATCTCACGGAAGCAGGCTGAGGCGCTAGGTCGAACGGAACCCTTCACGATCGAGACGCCGGCCAATACGCTACGGCGCCGTCTGATGCTGGATCAGGGTCTGCCCTATGCCGCTAATGCCTCCCTCAACGCGGCGGACGTCGAGCCAATTCCGCAGTGGCCGGACGACGGATACCTGAAGCGCGACGACGTTGATAACGCGTTCGCCGACCGCTTCGTGACTGACCAGATCCTGCTGTTGACGCTGACCGATGCCCTGCAAGTCGCCGCCCACGCCAGTCGTACTTACCAGGCTGAAAAGGAACGGGTGTTCGAGACCGCCTTGCAGCTCGACCTGGAGCGCGACGATTTCCGGTTCACCTGGACGGGCGTCCTGGAAGGTCTATACGAAGCGAATCTGGAACGGGAAGTAGTTATCGATGATGACGGGCGGACGGATCGCCAAACCGTGGGTGGGCTGGAGTATGGCGGTATTCTGGGCGTATCGGAACGCTTCCGGAACGGCCTGACGTTCTCCGGACAGATCGGCCTGGACCTGGTGTCGCTGCTGACGCAGAAGCGGTTATTCTCGCGGGGGATCTTCGCGGACGTGACTGTATCTATCCCGCTGATGCGGGGGTCCGGCGAGTTCGTGGTGACCGAGCCGTTGACGCAGGCCGAGCGCGACGTCGTATACGCACTTTACGACTTTGAGCGTTTCAAGCGGGAGTTCGTGGTGGACGTCGCCAGCGAGTATCTGGCCGTTCTTCGGCAGCTCGATTCGGTACAGAATTCCGAAGACAACTATCGCCGGCTGATCGCATCCACTCGCCGGGCGCGGCGGCTGGCCGATGCTGGCGAACTCCCGGAGATCCAGGTCGATTAGTCGCGGCAGGATGAGCTGCGGGCCCGCAACCAGTGGGTATCCGCCGTGGAGTCCTACCAGCGTCAGCTCGACAGCTTCAAGCTGACATTAGGTTTACCGCCGGACGCCCGGCTCGAATTGGATCGCGGCGAGCTTGACACGTTGGTCAAGGCCCTGGGTGCAATGATTCCCAGCGTGCCGTCCGACACGGTCGCGGAAGAGGTCCCCGCGGCGGATGCGCCGATCGAGCTTGTTCCGCCCGGCATGGGGAATCCGGGGCGTTATGAGCTGGACGAGAGCGCGGCACTCGTCACCGCGTTGCAGAATCGGCTGGATCTGCGGGTGGCGGTGGGACGCGTGCATGACGCACAGCGAACGGTGGCGGTGGCGGCGGACCAATTGCGGGCCGATATCACGCTGCTGGGCAGCGGATCGGCGGGCGCACGACGCACGCTGGGCTCGGTCAGCCAGGACGACTCGATCCTGCGACCGGACGAAGGCAGCTATTCGGCGTTGTTGACCATTGATCTTCCGTTTGAGCGAACGGCGGAGCGGAATACCTATCGAATGAGCCTGATTCGGTTCGAGCAGGCAGTGCGCGACGTGCAGGCATTGGAGGACCAGATCAAACTGGAGGTCCGCAATGGCCTCAGCCGGCTACTCGAGGCGCGCGAGAGTATTTTGATTCAGGCCGAGGCGGTGAAGGTTGCCCAGCGCCGCGTGGCGAGTACAAACCTTTTTCTCGAAGCGGGACGCGCGGAGATTCGCGACGTGCTCGAGGCTCAGGACGCGCTGGTGACCGCCCAGAACGCGTTGACGGCGGCCCTGGTCAGCTATCGGGTGAATGAGCTTTCCTTGCAGCGCGATCTGGATGTACTCCTCGTGGACGAGCGCGGGCTCTGGCAGGAATACGATCCCGCGGAATGGACGGATTGACATGAACATGAATACAAAACAACCGCGAAAAACACGGAGCAGGTGGCCCTGGGTGGTGGGCATCGTGGTCGTCCTGGGCGCGGTCGGCGCGTACGCGCTGACGCGCACGGTCGGCGCGAGCTTCGCGACGGAGACCCTGCCGACGTATCGCGTGCGGCAGGGTCCGCTCACGATCAGCGTGGTGGAATCAGGCACGATTCAGTCGCTCGAGCAAGTAAGCCTCAAGAACGAGGTGGAGGGTCAAACGACGCTGATCTACCTGGTTCCGGAGGGAACGCAGGTCAAGAAAGGTGATCTGCTCGTCGAGCTGGACGGCAGCCGGATGGAAGACGACCGCGTTCAGCAGCAGATCTCCGTGGACAACTCCGAGGCGTCGTTCGTCCGCGCGCGCGAGAACCTCGCCGTGGCCAGGAACCAGGCGCAGAGCAACATCTCCAAGGCCGAGCTCGACTACCAGTTCGCGCAGGAGGACGTCAAGCAGTACGTCGAGGGGCTGCATCCCAAGGAGCTCAAGGAGGCGGAATCGAACATTACGCTGGCCAGCGAGGAGCTGGAGCGTGCCCGCGAGAAGCTCAAATGGTCCGAGCGTCTCTTCAAGGAGAAGTACATTTCACAGACGGAGCTCGAGGCCGACCGCCTGACGCACAACCGCACGCAGCTCAACTACGAACTCGCCATGGCCTCGTTGCAACTGCTACAGGATTACACCTCGAAGCGCAAGCTGGCCGAACTGGAAAGCGACGTCGAACAGATGGAAATGGCGCTGGAACGCGTCAAGCTGCAGGCCAACGCGGACATTGTTCAGGCCGAGGCTGATCTGAAAGCCAAGGAAACCGAGTTGCGTCAGCAACGGACGAAGTTCGAAAAAATCGAGCAGCAGCTCACCAAGACCAAGATTAGCGCGCCGCGCGATGGCATGGTTGTGTACGCGACGTCGGTCCAGGGCGGCGGCCGCCACCGCCGGACCGAGCCGTTGCAGGAGGGACAGGCCGTCCGCGAACGCCAGGAGCTGATCTACCTGCCCTCCGCCGAATCGATGATGGCTGAGATCCAGATTCACGAATCCAGCCTTGAGAAGGTGCGGATCGGCCAGCAGGTGCGGATCACGGTCGACGCGCTGGCGGGGCAAGTGTTCACCGGCCGCGTGGCCAAGATCGCGCCTCTGCCCGACGCCGAAAGTGCCTGGATCAACCCGGATCTAAAGGTCTACCCGACCGAGATTCATCTCGAAGGCATCCTCCCCGAGCTGCGCACGGGCATGAACTGCCAGGCCGAGATCATCGTCGAGCAACATGCGCAGGCGATGTATGTGCCCGTGCAGGCGGTCCTGCGAATCGGCAACCAGCCAACGGTGTACGTGCGCGAACGTGACGGCTTCGAGCCCTGCTCGATCGAGATTGGGCTCGATAACAATTCAATGGTGCATGTGTTCGCCGGGCTCGAATCCGGACAGGAAGTCCTGTTGACACCGCCGCTCGATGCGATGGCCCACGCGGAGTCTTCGGAGTTGGCCGTGGCCGAGACGGGCTCGCCAACCGCGGCTCCGGCCGCGGACGTTCAGCCCGCGGCGCCAGCCGAGCCCGTACAAACCGACGCCAATCGCTCCGAGGTGGAGGGCGACCGTGGTCGTCCGCCGTCTGGGGACATGACACCCGAGCAGCGAGAAGAAATGCGCAAGCGCTTCCAGAACATGTCCCCCGAGGAGCGCGAGGCGCTGAGGCGCCAACGCATGGAGAACATGACGCCCGAGCAGCGTGAGGAGTTCGAGCGCCGGCGCCGCGAGCGGCAACCGGGTGGTGATGGCGCTCGTCGACGTGGAGGAGATGAGTGACGCAGGCCCCAGGCAAGCAAGCTGGCAAAGTGTCCGCGACGGCAGCGGCCACCGTCGCACGTTTCGAGGACGTCACCAAGGTCTATCCGATGGGCGCCAGTGAGGTGCGTGCGCTCGCGGGTGTGAGCATCTCGTTCGAGGTCGGCCAGTTCTGGGCGATCATGGGGGCCAGTGGTTCGGGCAAGAGCACGATGCTGAATCTGCTGGGTTGTCTCGATCGGCCCAGCTCGGGACGCTATCTGCTCGAAGGGCAGGATGTCGCCGAGCTCGACGACAACGCGCTCAGCGAGTTCCGCCTGCGGCACCTGGGTTTCGTGTTTCAGAGCTTCAACCTGATCCCGCAACTGACGGTACGCGAGAATATTGAGCTTCCGCTGTATTACCTCGAGTGGGACGCCGCCGAGAGCGCCGCGCGCGCCGAGCAGATGGCCGAACGCGTGGGGCTGGCCGGGCGCCTGGAGCACCGCCCGGCGGAGCTTTCGGGCGGAGAGCAGCAGCGCGTGGCGATCGCCCGCGCACTGTCCGCGGATCCGGCGATCCTGCTGGCCGACGAGCCGACGGGTAACCTCGACTCCGTCACCAGCAAACAAATCATGGGATTGCTCGGCGAACTGAACCAGCAGGGAAAAACCGTCGTCTTGGTCACGCACGAGCCGGATCTGGCCAAGTACGCCGGCTACCGCCTGCACATGCGCGATGGCCTGATCGATCGCATCGAAGAGGCGGCGGTATGAGACAGACGCGGCTTTTGAGAAACATACGCCTGGGCGTCAAGACACTGCTGCTGCACAAGCTGCGCTCGATGCTGACGATGTTGGGCGTCGTCTTCGGCGTCGGCAGCGTGATCGCCATGCTCGCCGTGGGCGAAGGCGCGAGTACGGAAGCGCTCGAGCAGATCCGCAAGCTCGGCAGCACCAACATCATTATCACGTCGATCAAGCCGGCCGAGGACGAAGCCAGCTCCACCCGTTCGCCGTTCAGTGTGCTGATGTTCGGCCTGCTGTATGACGATGAGCGCCGGGCGCGTGAGACTTTTGACGCGATCGAGCGCACGGTACCCGTCAAGATCGTGCGCAAGGAGGGCCGTCTCGGTGAACGCACGCTCGACCTGCGCGTCATGGGCACGACGGCCGACTGGTTCGATCTGGTGCGACGCCAGTTGATTGCCGGACGCACGCTCACGCGGCGCGATGGACTCAGTCGCGCCGGTGTCGTCGTGCTTACCGAGTTCGGTGCCCGCCGGCTGCTCGCCACCGAGCGGGCGATTGGCCAGAGTCTGCGCATCGGCAGCGAGTACTATGAGGTGGTTGGCATCGTCAAGAGCGAGTCCGGGCAGGGCGGATCGATCCAGACGCCCGACCAGGAGATCGACGCGTACATTCCGATCGAGGTTGCCCGCGAACGTCATGGCGATTATCGCACGGAGATCAGTGCGGGATCGCTGCTGCGCGAGTCGGTCGAGTTGCACCAATTCATTGTCCAGGTCAACGCCACCGAAAACGTGGAAGCCGTGGCTGCCGGGCTTGAGCGGATGCTGAAGGGCTACCATCCGAAGAATGACTACCGCATCAGCGTACCGCTCGCGCTGCTGCGCCAGGCCGAAGCCACCAAGCGCACCTTCAACGTCGTACTCGGCTCGATCGCCGGGATCAGCCTGCTCGTCGGCGGCATCGGCATCATGAACATCATGCTGGCATCGGTAACCGAGCGGACGCGCGAAATCGGTATCCGCCGGGCGATTGGCGCTAAACGCCGCCAGATCATCGGGCAGTTCCTGATCGAGACCGTCGTGCTCTCGACGGCCGGCGGTCTCGTCGGCGTGACGATCGGGCTGCTGATTCCCTGGCTGATCACGCACCTGGTCGGCATGCCGACCGTGGTCACTGGACACAGCCTGGTGCTGGCGGTCGGCATCAGCATGACGGTCGGCATTGTATTCGGACTGTACCCCGCCCGGCACGCGGCCAACCTCGACCCGATCGAAGCCCTGCGGCACGAGTAACGCCGCCACGGCAGTGTGAATTAGACGAAACAGTGAACCGGACTGCAGAGCAACCTACCCAAGAAGGACGAAGCAATGATGAAACCGACACCCACACAATTGACTTTCACGGCGCTGATCCTGTTTCTCCTTATCGCGACTGCCCCGCTCTCGGGCGGGACGTTGCCCTGCGACGCGCGCATCCTCACGGGGCGGCTCGCCAACGGGGTCACCTGGCAGTACCGGCAACACGACAATCCGCCTGGCAAGATGGCCATCATGATTCATGTGGACGCCGGCTCGCTGAACGAGACTGATCAGCAGCGCGGACTGGCGCACTTCATGGAGCACATGGTCTTCAATGGGACGGAGCATTTCCCGCCCGGCGAGTTGATTCCCTTCTTCGAGAGCATCGGAATGGAGTTCGGCGCCGACCTGAACGCCTTCACGAGCTTCGATCAGACCGCGTACATGCTCTTCCTGCCAGATACCGATCTCACGCGCATCGACGCGGCGTTAAAGGTCCTGAGCGACTACGCCTTCCGCGCCCTGCTGCTGGAAGAGGAGCTTGACAAGGAACGCGGCGTCATCCTCGCGGAGGCCCGCACCGGCAAGAGCGCCGCCCAACGCATGCGCGACGAGCTCTGGCCAGAGCTGTATGCCGGGTCGCGCTTCGCGGAGCGCTTACCCATCGGCCAGGAGGAGATCATCGCCACGGCGCCGCGCGGCGAGTTCGTCGATTTCTACCGCACGTGGTACCGGCCGGAGAATCTCACGGTGCTGCTGGTTGGCGATGTCGCGCCGGACGGCATCATTCCACTGGTAAACAAGTGGTTTGGAGAGTTCACTTCACCGCTGCCACCATGCAAACCGCTGGGTCCGGAGTTCAAGCCGTTCACCGCGGAGCGGGCTATTGTGGTCAGCGATCCGGAGATGTCCGGCTGTAACGTCCAGCTTACGAACCTCCGGCCGGGGCGCCCGCCCACGATCACGATCGAGCAGTGGCGCGGCGAACAGGTGGAGTATCTCGGCACCTGGATCGTCGGCCGGCGTTACCGTGAGCGTGTCGACCGCGGCGAGGCCAGCTATCGCCGGGCGCGCGCCGGTGTCAGCGACTTTTACCAGGATGCTGTCATGGTGAACGCGAACGCCAGCGGCGAGCCGGCGGACTGGTCCGGCATGATCGAGGAGCTGGTGGCTGAAGTGAAACGCGTCCGCGAACACGGATTCACCGCGCGAGAGTTCGAGTTGGCCAAGAAGGAAGTTCTCGCTGACGCCGAACGGGCCGTGCGTACCGAAGCGACGCGCGATGCGCGTCGTCTCTTGTACGAGATGCTCTCGGCGGTCAACGAGGGTGAGCCGGTGCTGTCCGCCCAGCAGCAGTTGGATCTCTATCGGGAGTTGCTGCCTGGCATCGAACTGACGGAAGTGAACCAGGTATTCGCCGACCATTTTGCGCCCGGGACGTTCGCCTACGTGCTCGAGGCACCCAAGAAGGACGGCGTGACACTGCCGACGCGCGACAAAGTGCTGGCGACGGCCCGCGCAGCCTGGACGCGCAAAGTGGCACCGCGGCCGGAGTCGGCTGGTCCGGGAGAGTTACTGGCAGCGCCGCCGGTACCGGGCCGGGTAGTTGAGAGCGAGACCGACAAGAACCTCGGTATCACCAGCGCATGGCTATCCAATGGCGTACGCGTCCACCACCGCTTCATGGATTACAAGGAAGACCAGGTGACGGTGAGCATCGCGCTGGCTGGCGGTGGCATCGAGGAAACGGCCTCAAACGCGGGCATCACCACCGTTGCCAGTCTGGCTATCAACGAACCGGCCACGCATCGTCTCGGCACGACCGAGATCCGCGACCTCATGACCGGAAAAAACATCAGCGTTGCCGTCGGCGGTGGCGGACGCGGTGGCCGGCGCGGCGGCGGCGGCATGATGGGTTCCGGGGCCGATACCCTGACGATCAGCGTGCAAGGTTCGCCGCGGGATCTGGAGGCTGGGTTGCAACTGGCCCACGCCCTGCTGGTTGACGGCAAGATCGAGGAATCGGCGTTCGAGAACTGGCGGCTCCGTACGCTGCAGCAGCTTGAGCGCATGCAGCGCATGCCCCAGTTCAAGGTCATGGAGACGATGGCTGACCTGCTCTCCGGCGGAGATCCGCGGCGGATGCCGGCAACAGTGGAGACTGTCAACCGCCAGTCGGTTGCCACGGCACAGGCCTGGTACGAGCGGCTTTGTCGCGCAGCCTCGATCGAAGTCGCCGTGGTAGGTGACGTTCCGCTGGAGAAGGTCATGCCGCTGATTGAGCGGTATGTTGGATCGCTGCCACCGCGGGCTCGATCGGCCACACACCTGGATGCACTGCGGCGGTTGGCCCGGTCCGAGGGCCCGCTGGTCCGGCACGTGGAGATCGAAACAATCACACCTCAGGGCATGGCCATGGTCGGCTTTGTCGCCGCCGACGGGCGGGAAATCCATGACCGCCGGGCGCTCGCACTAGCCGCGCAGGTCCTCTCGACGCGCCTGGTCAAGGAAATCCGCGAAGATCGTGGGCTGGTGTACTCGATCCGAGCGAGCTATCAGCCGGGTTGGACGTACGTGGATTCAAGCCAGTTCAGCGCCGGTGCTCCGTGTGATCCGGCCAACGCACGAATGGTGTCCGAGGAGATCCACCGGATATTCGGGGAGTTCGCGGCACGCGGTCCAACCGAGGAAGAACTGGCCAATGCCAAGAAGCAGATTGCGAACAACCTGGATACACAGATGAAGGAGCCGGGTTACTGGGGGCGAATTCTGCAGCACCGGGACCTCCACCACCGCGATCTTGGCGCGGAGAGTACGGAACTCCAGGCGTACGATTCTTACACGGTGGCAGAGGTCCGTGATGTGTTCGCCAAGTACTACCAGCCCGCGCGGCAATTCACGGTAACCGCCATCCCGACGGGCGGAGAAGCCGCTCAAGAGAAATAGGTGTGTTGATCCAGCGCTTCCCGCGCCGCGCAATGATCGGTGGATTAGCGCAGCCGACGCCGAAGACAACATAGAGCATTGCCGGACCAGTCAGGGCTTGGGCATATTCTCCCGCATAAAGGAATGTGCACGCCCCCCGGTATGCGCCTGCTGGTCGTATTCATAGTCGGGCTTGAGGATCAGGCCGGTCGACGCGGGTGTGTCTGACGATATCAATCCTTCAGCGCGCATCATCGCGTGTTGCTTTTGCCGCAGGTCCGACATCAAGTTCACGAAGTTGTCGCTGGCGAGGTTACGGCGCACGACATCGTTCGGATCCATCGAAACCGCATCCAGGAGCGTCTTGAACCGGCTGAATTCCTTGTCCAGGTTCTGGCCGCCCCCTACAACGTCTGATCCGAGCATGAAACTCTCGGGGTATTTCTTGATCAGCGCGGCCCAGGACTCCAGGTCCTTGAGGATGTAGTCCTCGTAGACGACCCACGACAGATCGACGTAGACCTGGCCCTCGAAACGATTTAATACGGTACCGATCCAGTGGGGCAGGTTATTGACGACCACACGCCGACTGATCCCGGAGTGACACCAGATGAACTTGGTAGCATGTTTCGCATTGGGTGGCCGGCAGTAATCGAATAGCTCGACGAGTTCATCCAGGTACACCGGCTCCTTGACTTCCTTGGGGCTTCGTGAGATTGGGGCGATATTGTGGTGTATGCTGACCGGCAGGAACACCTCGCCGGCGAAGCAGCCCAGGCGCTTCAGGGACGGATGATCCGCGCGAGGCCGTTCACCCGTTGTGAGGTTGGTCAGGTCGTCATGGCGCGACATCACTTCGCCGATGCCCTTCCACACGCCGGGGAATTCCTTAATGCGCTTAATCACCAGGTCCACGGCGCCCAGGTCCGTACCATCGAAGCCGCATACGAACGGGTAGAGTCTCTCCAGCTTCCGCAATTGCTCCGGCTCGTCGGCGAACTTCCGCTTGTAGTCCACCACCGCCGCCCCGATCAGGTAGTCGGTGTCACGGGCCAGAACTACCCGTGAACTGCTGTCGAGGTAGTACTTGGGCCGGCCGAAAGGCTCGTTCGACGACCACTTCTTCAGGAACGGCATCCCCGAGATCATGGCGTGATCCACACCGGCCACCTGCATGTCCCTGAGGAACAAGGTCAGTCGTCGCCATTGCTCGCCGTATGGCAGTGCGAGGTAGCGTATCGGCTCGACGTTCTCGATTTCGCCACGCGCCCCCACGCCGGAGAACCGACCATCGCTGTTATCGAACGCGCCGTTCTGGAGAAAGTCGATCAGGTGCACGTGTGAGTCGGCGAATCCTTCCACGCGTGCGATCTGGCCGCGCTCCGGCGGGACAGCCTGCTGCGCGGAAAGTGGTTGGTTCGTTCCACAGCCTAATGCACAGACGATAACCAACAGGACGATTAGCCTTCCCCAATTCCTGGGCATGCTCATTCCTCCTTTGACGTGACATTTTCGATTCGGCGTCTGCGAGACCGTAATTCTACTGTCGCAACGACACGCTTCAAGCGCAAGCAGGTATTCTGTTGAGCAGACGCGAGCACTGAGGTGCGGTCGCCAGTTACCGCGAATCCAGGCGCGGCGGGTCAAACTCAAAATCGTACATTGCGCGCAGAACGCGACGGTCTACGTCAGTCAGTGCCAATTGTGTGTTTGTCATGGCTCACCACTTTCTCAATTGCCAGCCCGGACACCGTGCGGAAAGTGGTGACAAACCGCACGGCGTACCGGGCTAGCTTACCTGGATTTAGTTCGGGGTTCGCGCAGCCATCAAATTGGCGGGTATCATGTCGCTCATGTATCGCCGCCGCCCGATACTGAAGTGGTCCGCCACGATAGCCGCCGTGGTGGCGCTGGCGCTAACAGTGCTGTCGTTCTGGCTCGACTTCATGGTCTGGACGCCTCGTTTGCGAGTGGGTGTCTGTCTCGGGGTAGTTCGTGTCGTGCGTGTCGATGGCCTACGCACATTGTCGTATGACACGCTGTTGGCCGTCGAAGTAAGCCGCGCCGGTCCGTGGTCTGTGAATAACGATCCTGGTTGGTCCACGCTGCCGACTTACAAATGGCTGCAGAACGGCTGGCGGCTCGATGTACCCGTGTGGCCCTTCATCGTGCTGCCCGGTGTTCTGGCCGGCTGGATCTGGTGGCGGGAACGTCACCGCCCTGGTCCTGGGTGCTGTGAGCATTGCGGGTACAACCTAACCGGCAACCTCTCGGGGCGTTGTTCCGAGTGCGGGGAATCTGTATCCAAAGTGCGGTCATAATCGACGCCCGTACAAGACTGGCGCACAACACCACCAGCGGGCATCATCAGCGTAAGCAAACGGGCAAGGCTCGCATCGTCGCAAGTCTTGCCCGTCGCTAGTTTAACGGAGAGGGCGGGATTCGAACCCGCGGTAGAGCTATGACGCCCTACGACGGTTTAGCAAACCGTTGCCTTCAGCCGCTCGGCCACCTCTCCAGATATATTTTTGACACAGTACTGTCAAAAACCGCCATTGTGCATATCGGAGCAACATCGCTTGGTGAGAAAACGAGCCGCGGCGTCAATTTCCTCCTAGCGACTACCCGCTTCGATATCCACGGCTATCGCGACAGGGAAGTTTACTTCAGGACATGACGCCGGGCAAGTAAGCCGGCCGGTGGCTCCCGAGCACTTCGGTCTCAGGTCAAAGGGGAAAGGAATCTAGTGCAGTGACTCGTTGAAAACTGAACATATGCCGGGTGGGACAGGCGTCGCGCCTGTCGCTGCAACGGGCGCGACGCCCGTTCCACCCATGATGAAGTTATTGCGAGTCACAACACTAGGATATTGTACTTATTATCGCTCTCTGACGCCCGGCGGGGGCGTCGTACTCATAGTCGGCGTAGACGTAATCGGTGCCCACGTCGTCCACGTCGCCGTCGGCGTTGTTGTCCAGCCCGCACTTGAAGTCGTCCCATTGCAGCGGGGTGGTGGCCGAGCTGGTCTCACGGAACCCTTGACACAACGCTCATGCGAAGCACGGTGATTGCGTTGCAATCTGTACGCCGGAGGCGTACGCGGTGCGTCAAGGGGAAGAGCCCGACATGCCCGCCGCTCCAGGTGTCGTCGACCGTGCCGGTGCTGAGCCGCTCGGTCCCGTCGATCTTGAAGCTCAGTAAATAGTATTATGTCCCGCTTATCCCAAATAGTATTATGTCCCGCTTATCCCGGAATGTGTAACAGCCCCGTGCTTGAAGACGGCGATCAGCTCATCGACGGCCGCGCCACCGGGATCAGGAAACACATCAGCCAGCACGGCCCACCAGGCACCAAAGTCCTGCGCTAAAAATATACGTCCATCCTCTCTCCGACGCGGCTTGATCTCGTTGACCGGGATGTCAGCATCGTCGAGGCGCAGTTCCATGTAAGACGCGTCGCGCTCTCGATCCAGGTCGTAGAACGCGAAGCAGCCTCGCGGGCCTCGCAAGTTGTACTCTCCGTAGCCAATGATCACCAACGGGCCGCCGCTCGGTGCCGCGGGCGCTGGGATGAGTTCCGCGTACCTTATTGAGTTTCTGCCGCCTCCTTCCCAGCTCTTAAGTACCGTTCCCGTCGCCGTCTGGAGCTGCACGATATCGCCGTCCTCGACGACTACGATTCGATCCGGACGCATGGACGTGTACCAGACCGTGATTGCGCTGGCGATGGTCGCGATAACGTTCATGAGAATGCATGCAGCGCTGGTCACGAACACAGGATGTCGAACGGCCCACTGGAGCACTCTCGTGGCGAACGTCGGCGACCTGGCCTCGATTGTCTCCCCGGCCAAATGGCGGCGAATGTCCTGCGCCAAACCGGCGGCTGATTCGTAGCGGCGCGCCGGATCCTTCTCCAGCGCTTTCAGCAGAATCGCCTCAACATCGCCACGCAGTCGCCGCTTGAATTCGCTCGGGCGGCGCGGCTGCTCGTCCTTGATGACGCGGATGGCTGCGTAAATCGTGGTGCCGGACGTGTCATACGGAGCGCTGCCCGTCAGCAGCTCGTACATCACCACGCCCAGCGAGTAGATGTCGGTCCGCGTATCGATCGCCGACGAATCGCCGTCGCACTGTTCGGGGCTCATGTAGTGTACGGTTCCGACCAGGTCACCGGTCCGCGTGTACTGCGTGGTCAGCATGATGTCCGCGTCGGTCGACCGCGCTACGCCGAAGTCGATCACCTTGGGCTCACCGTCGCGGCCGACCAGAATGTTCGAGGGCTTCAGGTCGCGATGAATGACCCCCTTCTGGTGCCCGTGATGGACCGCGTCGCAAACGCGGGCGAAGAGCTCCAGCCGCTGCCGCACCGTAACGTCCTCGGCGTCGGCATAATCGATCAACGGCTGCGCATCGGGAATGAGCTCCATGGCGAAGTACGGCACCGCCCCGCGCTCGTCTTCGTGCACGCCCGCTTCGAAAACCTTAGAAAGATAGTAGAAAGATAGGACAGTTACTACTTTCTTGACGGTTCTGAAGCCCGATAGTCCGATATTTTCCATTTGCCAGACCTCAAATCGTCAACCTACCCGAACGACCTACTCGAGTCTACTC
>JBDRDH010000133.1:0-38287 GCA_043820985.1 Planctomycetota bacterium | reverse complement strand
GCGGGTGGGGTCACTGGTGGCCTTGACTTAGCACGCGGCGGGCGGGCTTGTGGGGGAGACGCCGGCCGGCTGGGGTTTCGGTGTTGCTCAAGACGTCGGGCATCGCCCGATGCGTACGCTCAGCCCTCGGTAGGGTGGTTTCCGGTAGAGCCGTCAGGCGCGACCGGGGCGAAGAGCCATATCCGCATGGTGCCTAGTTGGCGTTCGTCGACGCACTCCAAAGACCGCAGAGCTGACGTGGGCAACTGCGTTTTGTGCTCGTGACGGAAGACGGTCAGGCCGGTTGGGGAGAGCAGGGGGGCCAGACGTACCAACAGGTCGATTACCCGCAGTCCGTCGCGGGCGTCGCGGTAGGGTGGGTCGAGGAAGATCAGGCCGTAGCCGGGGTCGTCCGCCGGCGGGATACGCATTGTCCAGGCATTGCCGACGGCGACGCAGCCGGTCGATTCCAGGCCGATAAGGTCGAGATTCCGTCGCAAGACCCGCAATGAGCGGCGGTCGCGCTCGACGAATAGGCAGGATTGCGCCCCACGTGAGAGGGCTTCAATGCCCAAACCGCCGGTGCCGGCGAAGAGGTCGAGGACGGCGATGGCCGGTATCGCTCCCGGAGTATCAAGACGAACCCCCAGCATGTTGAAGAGCGTTTCCTTGACACGGTCGGTAATCGGACGTGTGTTTGTGCCTGGTGGGGCTTCCAGTCGGCGTCCACGAAATCGCCCGGAAATAACACGCATCGAAGATATTCTCCCACACGCATGGGGGTCAATTCGGGCCATGACACTCTAGCGCGTGTGAATTATGCCGCCGCTACGGACAACCGATACCAACTGGCGATGATAAGCGATCTGCGAAACATACTCGATGGCTGGGACTACGAGCCGGGCAAGATCTCCGTCCGCAAGATTATCGGGCGCAATGGTCAGGAGAAAGTCCAGACGCGTATTGACATGGGTGTCTTGCAGATCGAGCTGGATGACCGACCCGATGGTGAGTGCCAATTCGGACACGAGTCCTATCTTGATTTCCTCGAGCACCAGTTGGCCAAGCATGCTGAGCTCTATGGCGATGACGATGATTACGTGTTGACACCTGAGGACTGCCAGGAGTTGCGGCATGAGGCCTACCTGTATTACCAGCGTTACCTGTCGCTCTTTGTGCTCGAGGATTTCGAACGGGTAGTGCGTGATACCACCAGGAATCTGCGGGTAATTGATTTTTGTGAACGATTTGCCGGTGCCGAGGAAGACCGGGTAGCCCTGTCAAAGCAACGTGGTTACGTGCTCATGATGAATATTCGCGCCCAGGCCTACCTGGCGCTGGCTGACGAGGATTTCGGTGCCGCGCTGGCGACGGTTGACGCTGGTATTGCCCAGGTTCGCAGCCTGACGATGTGTCCACGGGAGGAGGAGTACGAAGAAGACAACTACGCTGAAGAGCGTGTGCTGAAGGAGCTTCGCCGGGAGATTATCGAAAAAATGCCCGCTGATGACCCGCTGCGACTCCAAACCGAGTTGGCGGCGGCCTTGGCGCAGGAAGATTACGAGCAGGCGGCCAGTATTCGGGATGCCTTGCTCCGGGAGGGGATTGACACGGCTGATTCCAACGGCGAATAATCGGGCCATTGCGGCTGCCGGTGGATTTGTCCGGGGGATGGGGGTAAGCTTCCATTTACAATCACGTGCCCGGCCGTGACGGGATAGCGTGCGTGGATGGTCCCCGGATAGCCACTGGAGGCAATACGAGGGTGAAGTCAAAAATGCGGACAATACGAGTATTTTCAGGGGTGGGTTTGTTGTTGATCGTACTGCTTTGCTCGTGTGGCAAATCGACAGAGCCACCGGAGCCTTATACCGCCGTGCTGGGTGGCAGCGCCCAGGGCGCTCCCATGGCACAACCCGCGACCGACACGGGCATCCTGGCGGATCAGACCGCGTATAAATCGGCCAGTCCGACGGCCGGCGGCGCGGGTGCGGCGGCCGGCCCCGGCGGTGGGCCGAGCGGGGTGGCCACGGTAGACGTTTCCACGGCGGCTCGCGAGATGGTCAATAATCTGCTGAACGATATGCAGTCTGGTGAGATTGAATTCGTACTGGGGGCCTTCAATCAAGAGCACATCGCTTTGTTGCGTGAGGATGATGAGTTCCTGTGGAACACTCAGGGGGCTTACAGCTATCTGACGCGTGCCCTGGGCGATGCCTATGGTGATTCCTCGATCGAGCAGCTTAATACCGATCTACGCAATCTGGTTATGAATAGTCTAAGTATCGATCCAATCGATGCGAACACGGCGACGGTCACGCCCAATCCACTGGTGGCGCTGTTTGGGCTGGAGAAAGCCGCCGCGGCCCTGACCATCGGCCGACAGGGGGACGAGTGGAAGATCCAGCTTGAACAACCGTTGAGTGCCGAGGATGTAACCGCCATCCGGGCATATCACGGGCGGCTTAAGGAAGAGCTTTATTCGCTCGGTGAAAAGCTGGCCGACGGCTCAATCGAGGGCCGTGAAGCGGTTTACGCGGCGATTTTACAGGTTGCGCGGGGTAGCGGTGATGCCGAGGACGCGGAGGGTGACGAGTCCGACCAGCCCGAAGTCTCTCCCGAGGATGAAGATTTCGATCCATCCAAGCTACCACCACCCCGACCGGTCGGGCCCTAGACGGCTGGGGTGGATTGGCTGGGTGTTACCAGACGGGCAGACGACGCGCAAATCAGGTCGATATCACGAAGGATAGATACTTGCCAACCGTTGCAAGTGAACAAGTAGAGCAGCTTACCGCGGCGATTCAATCGCACGATTTTCTGCGGCGCCTGTTGGAGTCGCTCGAACAGCTTCACCGGCTGGTGTTTCACGCTGATGAAAGCATTGACTGGAGCCTGGTACACCATTCGGCGGAGCAGATACTGATCGCGGAAATTGTCTCGCGCCACGATGGGGACATCGATGGGATCTACCACGCCTTGCGGACCTTCGAGGGGCAGGGCCGGCCGTGGGGGGGCGCCATTCAGGAACTGGCTAGTAACATGCACAGTTACTTCACGACGCCGCTGGGTATAGTGATGCGCAATGATCTATTTGGTGATGACGCGGTCTTTATCTCACCAGAAGCGCACGATTGGATCCGGGCACGGGCCACCGTCAGACCCACACGTTCCGCTGGAAAATCATGAGCAAGAACCAGACAGAGTCGCGACGCAACATTGTCGACTTACAACCGGGAGATCGTGTAACCGAGCAGGTGTTTCGCATCGCGCAGAAGGAGCTGCGGACGACCAGCAACGGCAGTCTGTATATCCACGCGGTGCTGGCGGATGCCACCGGTGAGATCCTGGGGCGGATGTGGAACGCCAGTCAGGAGATCTATGAGTCGATCCCGTCGGGTGGCTTCCTGTGGGTCGCGGGACGGGTCGAGAGTTACCGCAAGAAGCCGCAATTCATAATTGATGGACTGCGCGCGGTTGAGCCGGGTGGTTTTGATCCCACTGAGTTTCTACCGTCCGGAGATCGCGACGTCGCGGCCATGTGGCGGGAGCTGAAAAGCCTGCTGCGCAAAATCGAGCACCGTGACCTGCGTGACCTGGTGGGTAAATTCCTCAACGATGAAACCTTCGCCCGCGAATTTCAACAGGCACCAGCGGCGGTGGCTTACCATCACGCCTGGCTGGGCGGATTGCTGGAGCACACCCTGAACCTGGTGCGTCTGGCCATCGCGATCTGTCCGCTTTATCCGCAAGTCAGCCAGGACCTCGTACTGGCCGGCCTGCTGCTCCACGATGCCGGCAAGGTGCGCGAGCTGACCTATCAGACCAATTTTGAATATACCAATGAAGGTCAGCTTATCGGTCACATTACGCAGGCGGTGCTCTGGATTCATGAGAGGTGCCGCGAGCTGGAGCAGGAGAATTCACGACCATTCCCGCCCGATGTCGAAATGGCTCTCAAGCACATCATCCTGGCCCACCATGGCAAGTACGAGTTTGGCAGCCCGCGGCTGCCCGCCACCGCCGAAGCCATCATGATCCACTACCTGGACAACCTGGATGCCAAGCTGAACATGGTCTTTGAAGCCATCGACAAGGATACGGATCCGGATAGCGACTGGACCAGCTATGTGCGGGCCCTGGAAACCCGGGTCTTCAAGCCTGACGTGATGGGGATCAAACCGCTGGGCACCGAGGATTAACGGTGAGCCGGTCCGCGCGACTGGCCAGGCATTCCGGGCGCGCGGCCCACCCGCGCCGCATACCAGCCTCCACCGCGCCGCATAGTTATCCCCAACACGCTGAACGTTGGGCGGAATTATTGTCCAGCACGTATCGCTGGCGACAAACGCTGGCCGCTGACATGACGCTGGCCGCATACGAGTCGGCGGAACCTGATGTGCATACCGTGGCAAGCCGGGTCATCGAGGGGGTGATCTTCCTGCGCGCCGGGCAGCAGCGTGGGCTCGAACCCGCCGGGCGGATACCGGCGTTGCTGGCCGGGGGGGAGGTCGCCGCGCGACTGGCTGACTTGCTACGGAGCCTGGATGAGCGCTATTGTGGTGGACGCTCACATTTCCGCGCGCCGGTCGAACAGCTTTCCAAAGATGTGCTGATACCAATTCTGCGTGAGTTGGAGACACTGACTTCGGCGGAAGAGGGGATCCCGGCCGGGGTATTGGGCAGGGTGTATGAGCAATCCGTGTCTATGAGCGGCTCCGGCCGGCCGGCTGTTCGGCCAAGCCACTCGTCCAGACGTAGAATGGAAGGGATTTATTACACGCCGTCACGTCTTGTGGAGCATATCCTGGATCTGACGCTTGCTCCCCGATTACAGGAAGTGGCGGGTGATGTGCGCGTGCTCGATCCATCCTGTGGCGGTGGGGCCTTTCTGCTGGCGGCCGGCGAACGCCTGTTCGCTTCGTCTGCCCAGGATCAGGTATATGATGAACGGGCGCGGATTACCAGCCAATGTCTGTTCGGCGTCGATCAGGATTCAAGGGCTGTCGAGACGACCCGTTTGGCATTGATGCTGAAGTTGTCTGAGGGATGCGTCGGCGCGGATGCCGCGCGGGTGCCGGATCTGACGGGCAATATCAGGTGTGCGGACGCGCTGTCGTCGCTGGATTGGCGGACCGCTTTTCCGGCCGTATTTGTTGGGGATAATTCGGGTTTTGACGTGGTCGTGGGCAATCCGCCCTGGGGTCAGAAGCGGATTCGCAAGGACCGGCGAATGATGGAGTTTTTACGCCAGCGATTCCCATCGAGCACGGGGGTGTTTGACCTGTTTCGCCCCTTTGTGGAACTGGCCGTGCGGCTCTGTCGCCCGGGCGGCCGGATTGGCCAGGTGCTACCAGATATCGTGCTACTGAAAAATTATGAACCAACACGCCGTTACCTGTTGGATAATCTGACGCTGTTGGCGCTGGACTGGTGGGGCATGGCTTTTCCGGGCGCGACCATTGATACGACCACGATCGTAGGTATCCGCCAGCCGGCACCGGACGGGCATCAAGTGCGTGTAACGGTTCATGATCCAGACACTCCCCTGCGGCACAGTCTGCCGCAGATGGATTTCCGGCGGAACGAGCGCTGCACTTTCAACCTGCATCTGACGACTGCCCGGCGGGGCGTGCTCGAACACCTCAAGCGCTCTCCACGTTTGGGCGATGCGTTTGAGGTACATGAGGGTGTGCATAGTGGCAACATGCGGGCGGAATTGTTCGTGGATCGGCGGCTCGACGAGACTTGTCACAAGCTGATTGTCGGTCGCGATGAACTGGCGCCTTACAGCCTGCAATGGCGGGGGCGTTACGTGCGACTGGGCGTGCTACCCGCCCAGCGCACCCGGCAGCGCTATGCCAATCCCGGCCGACCGGAGTGGCACGCGGCCGACAAGGTGTTAGTACGGCGGACGGGTGATCGTGTACAGGCCGCCGTCGATCGCGCCGGTTACCATGCCAGCAATAATTTCTTCGTGGTGCTGCCGCGCGGTTCGAGTATGCTCGATCTTGATGGTCTGTGTGCGTTGCTCAATTCACCGCTGATCACCTGGTTCTTTCGGACGATCGAGCCCAGGAAAGGACGTGTATTCGCCGAGTTGAAGATCAAGCACCTGGTGTCATTCCCGCTACCCGATCCACGGCGTAGTCCCGCTGATATCCAGCATCTCAATGAGTTCGGTTGTCAACGTCGGCGGTTGGTTGTTGAACTGGGGCACATGGAGCAGAATACTGATACTGAAATGCGCCGAAAGTGTCTTGAGCTGGATAAGCGGATTGAGGGTGTAGTACAGCGTATCTTCGCGCTGTCGGCATTGTCGTCGGAGAGCCTGGTGGACTATACAGTGGATTCCGCGCCGCCGGTCAACACGCTACTATCTGTCGAGTGAAAAACGCGGCCGAGAAGGATTCAGGCCCTATGTCCGACGGTGCCATACACTACCGCCACGAGCTCCGGCGCAAGGCGATCCACCTGTGCTCGGCCCTGAGTCCGCTGGTGTACCTGCAGATCAGCCGGGAGCTGATGCTCTGGCTGATCGTGCCGCTGATGGTGGCGTTCGTACTTCTGGATATTCTGCGGCTGACGCATAGTGGCTTTCGCAAGCTGTACGATCGCTGGCTGGGCCCAATCATGCGTCGCGACGAGGGTGACCGGCTCTGTGGGGCTTCATACGTGATGATTGCCGCCGTGGTCTGCGTCTTCCTGTTTGACAAACCAGTGGCGGTGGCGGCGCTGCTGTTCATGAGCGTCTCTGACGCCCTGGCCTCGCTGGTGGGGCGTTCGGTAGGTGGTCCGAGATGGTTCGACAAAACCCTGGCCGGCAGTGCGGCTTTTTTCTGTTCGGCGTTGTTGATCGGCTGGTGGTGTTTGCCGGGTCATCAGGCGGCGGCGGTGGCCGGCGCTCTGGTGGCCACGATCGTGGAAGCCGTCGCCGGACAGTTCCGGTTCCTGCGCGTCGATGATAACCTGCTGATTCCCTTGGCAGGTGGAGTAGTCATGACGGCATTGCACCACTATCCCTAGTGGCCACACAAATGTATACCGTTAGGTGAGAAGCAACCGAGATGTAGAGAATTCCCGATTTTTGCTGAGTAATAGATGTTGACAGGGTCTTGCACGAATATGCGGTCACCGGCATAATTCTCGCCGGGTCAAGCGCTTGCGGTGCGTACCGACCCGATAGAACTCGTACATGGATGTGAGCGCCAGGCACCGCGAAAGGAGTTGGACATGGACATCGTCAGCTTTATCCTGCAACTGATTCAGTCGATCCTGAGCTTTATTTTCCAGATCTTCTGAACCAGGGCTCGCGGGGAGGACTGCCGACCCCGCCGACAGGAATACGGGGTCAAAGCCCCTGTGCCGCTCCCCGATCCACGTGTATTTCCGCGGACCGGGGAGCTGTTTATTTACACCTCACACCAACCAGTCACCGGTCACATGCTATTTCCCGGCCAGGTGGATTGAGTTGATTTCCGACTGAAAAACTTCGCAAGTGCTTGTGCGCCGGCCACGGGGTGGTAAGTATTGATCCAGGGCCGTCGCGGTGAGGCCGGACAGGCTCGTCGTGACGCGGCCCTCCTGGAACCTGATACCCCACGTTGTCGGAGGCGAGTATGTCAAAACGCATGTGGACTTCGCGGCGTCAGTTTCTCAAGGCGGCCGGCCTGGCAGTCGTGGCGCCTTATTTCGTCCCCGCCCGCGCCTGGGGCCGGACTGCTCGGGCGGCTCCCAGCGAACGAATCACAATGGGCTTCATTGGCGTTGGCAACATGGGTGGCGGTCACCTGGGCTATTTCCTGGGCAACAAGGAAGTGCAGATCGTGGCGATCTGTGATGTGGACGCCAACAAACGTGAAATGGCGCGCCAGCGGGTGATCGAGCAGTATGCGGAGGAAACCGAGGCGGGGACTTTTTGCGGCTGTGATACGTACAACGAGTTCGAGGAACTGCTGGCACGCCCGGATATCGACGCGGTGCTGGTCGCGGTTCCGGATCATTGGCATGCGCTGGTCGCTTGTGCGGCTTGCCAGGCGGGCAAGGACGTATATTGCGAAAAACCGCTCTCATTAACAGTCCGCGACGCGGATGAAATGGTAAGCGCCGCGCGACGTTACCAGCGGGTCTTTCAGACCGGCAGCCAGCAGCGCTCGAGCCAGAACTTCCGCTTTGCCTGCGAGTTGGTGCGCAGTGGCCGCATCGGCAAGCTGTTAACGGTGAACGTTGGCATCGGTGGCCCCTCGTCCGAACTCTATCTGCCGGAGGAGCCGGTGCGCGAGGGTTTCGACTGGGAGCGCTGGCTCGGTCCCGCTCCGTGGCAACCCTACAACGCCGAACGGTGCAGTGGCAGCTATAGTGGTGGCTGGCGCTTGATTCGGGATTACTCCGGCGGAATGATGACCGACTGGGGCGCGCATCACTTCGATATCGCCCAGTGGGGTATGGGTATGGATGGGAATGGACCGGTCGAAATAATCCCGCCAGACAATAGCGAAAAAGGCACGCTGACGTACAAATATGCCAACGGCGTGACGATGTACCACGGCGACGCCAATGGAATACTATTTACCGGTACGGATGGCAAGGTCGAGGTCAACCGCGGCTACATTCAGACCTGGCCGGAGGAAATCGGGCAGGAGCCGATCCGACCGGGTGACGTGCACTTATACGAGAGCCCGGGACATCAGCAGGACTGGCTGAATTGTATTCGTAACCGTCGGCGTCCAATCTGTGACGTCGCGATCGGCGCCAGCTCGGTCACGGTCTGTCACTTGGGGAATATTGCCTGGTGGCTGGGCCGCCCGCTGCGGTGGGATCCGTCCAGCCGGATGATAATTGGCGACGAAACGGCGGCCCGCTGGCTTGAGCGGCCCAAGCGGGCGCCTTGGCGGATGCACAAATAGGATTGAGGAGTGAGGAATGAGAGATCCGTCGCTGGAGATCTGGGTTTGGATTAGAGGGTGGATTATTAATCCTCGCTGGCGCTTCGGGCTCGGATCTGTGAGTGAGGACAATTAATGAATCAGAGTAATACTGTTACACATCTGGTAGCGCTGCTGGTTGTGGCCTGCACCTGTGCACTAGTTACCGAACCGGTCCAGGCCTGGTCGACTACACTTGGTATCGCGCAGGTGGCACCGACGACGCGTCCGATTGATACCTCCAATCCCTTCGCGGTCAAGCTTGAAGAGCTGTTGCCGGGTATGGGGGCGGAGAAAATCGTCGACCGGGAAGCAGCGCAACAGGAATTCGAGCAACTCTGTCTGCAAGCCGGGCGACCGGGCGCCGACCAGGAACGTTTACTGATCTGCCAGGCCATGCTGGCGCGGTTAGGGCCGGAGACCGCCCAACCGGCGCGGGTTTGGATGCTGCGACAGCTTGAGCGCATAAGTGGCGCCGAATCGGTCGAGCGGATTGTTGAACTGCTTGATGACACGGACCCACGCATCCGTGAATTGTCCCGCCGCGTGTTGCAGAATAATTCCTCGCCGATGGCCACGATGGCGCTCAGTCTGGCCTTGCGGCGCGGGGGTGATACTGCCTGGCAGGTCGCTTTGATTAATGCCCTGGCGGCGCGTGGTGATCCAGCCGGGATGAATTTAGTCGTGCCACTGACCGGCTCCGATGATGAGGCGGTGGCCCTGGCGGCCATCGCGGCGCTGGGCGACTTTGCCGGCGCTCCCGTTACCGCACAACTGCGCCAGATATGGATCGGCGAGCGGGAAGTCTTACGGCAGCCGGCGGGGGCGGCGTTGATCCGGGCTTGCGAAAATCAACTGGCAGCCGGGCAGGGGGAGGCGGCCGCGAAACTGTTCCGAGAAGTATTCGATGGTTCCGAGAATGTTCCTGAGCTGCGGGTGGCGGCTTTGCGCGGCCTGGTGGCTTGTCAGCAGGAAAAAGCGGTAGCGCTGCTGATTGGATTAATTGGCGCTGATAATGATCCGCCCATGCAGATCATGGCCGCGCGGCTGGTGCAGGATATCCCCGGCGACCAGGTGACCTATGCCCTGATGGCGGATTTCGAGCGCTGGGGGCATACCCCCGATATTCAGGCGCTTTTGCTGGATGTGCTGGCGCAACGCGGTAATCCCAAAGCCAAGCTGGTGGTGTTCAGTGCCTTACAGTTGGGTGATACCGAGGTCAGGATTGCCGCCGTACGTGCATTGGAAAAGCTCGGCGACGCCAGCGACATTCTTTTGCTGGCTGGGATTGTGGCCGATGTTCAGGGACCGGAACGCGAGGCGGCGCGCGAGGTGTTGGCGCGCCTCCCGGGCGAGGATGTCGATGCCCATATCCTGACTACGTTGGGAATGCCGGAAGATGATGGTGCCCGGGCCGCCCTGGCGCTTAGTGTCGCCGATCGCCATAACACCGCGGGAGTCCCAACGCTATTCGCCGCCGCGGTTGACACAAGTGCGGCCGTCCGGCAGGCGGCGTTCGAGTCACTCGGCAAGCTGGCCGATACCGACCGGTTGCCGATGCTCGTGGACCTGTTGATTGGTGAGTCGGATGACGAGGCCCGGCAGGCCGTTGAAGATGCGGTCGTGAATGTCGGCCTGAAGTTGACCAACCAGGACGAGCGCGCCGCGCCGGTTCTGGCACGGTTGGATGGAACGGCCGGAGCCGCCCGAGTCGCTCTGATTCGTGTGTTGGGCCGTATCCAGGGTTCCGCGGCCTTGGTTGCCATACGCGCCGCTGTTCGGGATACGGATGAGCAGGTAGTGGACGCGGCGGTACGAGCGCTGGCGGACTGGCGGGAGCCGGTCGTACTGGAGGATCTGCTGTCCATCGCTGGCGGTGATGGCTCCCAGGTTCATCAGGTGCTGGCGCTACGGGGCTATGTCAGATTGCTGCGGGTGCCGGAACAGCGTCCGACCAGTGAGACACTGGCTTTGCTACAAGGAGCGATGAAGCTGGCCGAACGTCCAGAGGAGCAGCGCCTGGTGCTCGGCGCGCTGGGTGAACTGCCGGAACCAGAGGCGCTGCACATGGCCCTCGCATACCTGGACGATCCGGAATTGAAGAATGAAGCGGCGGTGGCGGCGGTGGCAGTCGCTCGCGCCCTGGCCGTGGAGGATAATGACGCCGCCCGCGCCGCGCTCGATAAAGTGGTCGCCACGGATGTCGCGGATCACGCCCGACAACAAGCCCGGGAGGCACTCGAATTGTTCGACCGTTTCCAGGGTTACAGTGCGGCCTGGCTGTATGCCGGTCCGTGCAGCCAGGAGGGTAAGGGCGCCAAGGAAATTATCGATGTGGTATTTCCGGCGGAAACCGGCAGTGCCGAGGTTGCCTGGCAGCCCTTGACGGTTAACAAGCTGGATAATCCCTGGATTTACGATCTGACCAGAATTGACCAGGCCAGCAACTGTTGTATGTATGTTCGCACCAGTATCTGGTCTGACCAGGCGCGGCCGGCCCGGTTGGAGATCGGCAGCGACGATGGAGTTAAAGCCTGGTTGAATGGCAGTGAGGTGCATCGCAATCCGGCGTCACGGGGCATAAATCCAGCCGAGGACAAGATCGATATCGAGTTGGAAAAAGGTTGGAATACTCTGCTGCTGAAGATCGTCCAGGGTGGTGGCGGCTGGGGCTTCACGTGTGGCGTGCGCGCCCGGGATGGTCAGCCATTGCCGGAATTAAAGTTCAAGGCGGAATAGCCGCGCCCGTGGATGGGCGCGCGGGTCGATCAGGCCCGCACGTCATGGCGTGGCTGCTATTCGTGGAGGAAGCCGATCATGTGCACTCGATGTTTGTTCAGAGTCGGGCTACTGTTGCTGCTGGTGGGCGGGGTTGCACTTGGCCAAACGCAGGATGCGCCAACGCCGTCGGCCAAAGCACAAGAATCCGGTCCGCCACCCTCCGATTTTGATCCGGACGTGGCGGACAAGTTCAACAAGGCCCTGATCGACCTCGGTCAACCCGGCGTGGTGGTGCGCATATTCGAGGTGGGCGAGAGCATGCACGCCTTGCCGGAGCTGCCCGAGGGGCAGTTGCCCAATGCGGCGCGCGTGTACCGGACGGTCGATCTGGACGGGGCGCGGGCTGACTTCCAGCCGGCGCGGGATCAGTTCGTGACCGAGGTAACCGGCTATATCAAAGTGTCCACGGCGGGCCGCTATGTGCTGCGCCTGATCAGTGATGATGGCGCTCGCTTGTGGGTCAATAATCGACTCATTATTGACCATGACGGTCTGCACGGTCCGGATCCCAGGAACGGGGAAGTTGATCTGGTTGCCGGGAATAATCCCTTCCACATTCTACATTTTGACGCCGGTGGGGGAGAGCGTCTGGCGCTGATGTGGAAGGTGCGCGGCAAGGGTGAGGGCGATGAAGCCTATGGGATCATACCGGCGGCTTTGCTGAGGCATGATCCTGAGGCTTCACTTGCCACGGCCCCGGGCAAGAAGCGGATCATCCAGCCGCTACGGCGCGGCCGGCCGGGTGACGGCGCGCCACTCGTTGGCATACATCCCAGTTATAAGTTGATGGCGCTCGGACTTGAAGATGACGATGAAGAACTGGTTCCCATACTGCGAAACTTGCGCACATCGGCCCGGGTCGGGGCGTGCCTGGCACCGACGCGCAAGTTGATCAAATCAGTCACGGTGGGGCGGGGCTTGGCGCAGCTTCGCCATGTTCTCGGTCGGGAGGTGGAAAATCCGGGCGCTCTGGCGGTCTGGATGCCACCAGGGCCCGAAGCATCCCAGCCATCCACTCCCTGCCTTGTCCGGACGGGCACATACGCGAAACAGTTACTGGTTGGTGATGCCCGCACGGGCTCGATCTGGCGCGTGTGTCTGGATGGTCCTGATCTCCAACAGGGCTGCGTCTTCCGATTCTCAGGTAGTGAGTCCGAGGAGATCTACTCGCTAATGTCTGAGCCGGATGGGAGTATTGTACTGGGCGAAGAGTGGTTGAAAGTGCCGGTGAACGTCGGTGTGCCGCTGCGGGCCTTGGTGCCGACCGCAGAGCCCACCTTCGAGATGCTGGCGGCGCGGATGCTGGCGAACGGCCTGGAGATCGAGTTCACCCAGCCGTTGGACGAGCGCGTCGGCTGGGACACCGAGTCGTATCTCATCGAGCAGTGGCCGTTTGATCTTGATGGCGGGGCTTCCCCCAGGCGTGATGGCACGACCACGCCGGTCAAATCGGCCAGCGTTTCCGCGGATCGCCGCCGGGTGTTTCTGGAAATCGAGGGATTCCAGCCGCCTTGTCTGGTTTATGTGCGTTTGTTGCCACCTTGTCTCTCTGAAGGAGGTCAACTGCCCTGGAGCACCGAGGCGTGGTACACGTTACTCCAGATTTCGACGGACGCAGTTGGTGAGGTACTGACACCGCCAGCGCGGCCGGCACGGAATGTGTTGAGCGACGAAGAGCAGGCCGCCGGTTGGAAGCTGCTGTTTGATGGAAAAACCACTCAGGGTTGGCGCGGCTACCGTAAGGAATCCTGCCCGCCGGGCTGGCAGGTTAAGGACGGCTGCCTGGTGCGGATGGGCCCGGGCGGCGACATCATCACGGATGAGCAGTTCGACAATTTTGAACTGGCCCTGGAGTGGCGCATCTGCGCCGGCGGCAACAGCGGTATCTTCTATCGCGTCAATGAGGAGCTTGATTGGCCGTTCTTCACCGGGCCGGAAATGCAGGTGCTCGACAACGCCGAGCATGCCGACGGGGGCAATCCGAAGACCTCGGCCGGTTCGAACTATGGACTGTATGCGCCGGTGCGTGACGTGACTCAGCCGGTCGGTCTGTTCAATAAGGTTCGCATTGTCGTCAATGGTGCTCACGTCGAGCATTGGCTCAACGACGAGAAGATCGTCGAGTATGAACTGTGGTCGGATGAATGGAAAGAGCTGATCGCGGGCAGCAAATTCACGGCCTGGCCGAAATACGGTTTGATGAAAAAGGGCCATATCGTCTTGCAGGATCACGGCGACCAGGTTTGGTACCGTAACATCAAGATCCGCGAACTTTCAGGCGAATAGCCGGGTGACGAGGCAGTTTAAGAGGGGCGCTGCCGCGGAAAGGTCTTGACACGCCGGCGCCGTAGTTTAGCCTGACGCACATCGGGTGCGGTTTGCCCCGGGGAGGTGGATCGTCCGCCGGGGTCCCGTTCGGTTTGGAGGAATGTTGATGCGTGCGTCGCGGACGTACTCTGCCGGCCGCCGGCTGTCTTACGGGGAGTGTCCACCATGAAGATCGCACTGATTGCCGCCCATGCACACCCGATCGCCCTGGGTCTGCGGTACGTCTCGTCGTACCTGAAATCCGCCGGCCACGAAGTGGCGATGTTCCTGATGAGTTCCCGGCGTGACACGGCCCGGGCTGACTACACTCCGGCGGCTTTGGAAGATCTGGCGCAGCGGCTTCGCGAGTACGACCTGGTTGGCGTGAGCCTGATGACCAGCAACTTCCACCGGGCGCGCGTCCTGACCGAGCACATCCGCCAGGTCGGTATCACGGCGCCGGTGGTATGGGGCGGCACTCACCCGACCGTGTCTCCCGATGAGTCGCTGGAAATCGCCGACGCGATTTGTGTGGGCGAAGGCGAGGAGCCCATGCTGCTATTGGTCGAGCGCCTCGCGGCCGGCCGCGATCCCACCGATATCCCCAGTCTGAGCTTCCGGGCCAACGGCGGCTTCGGAAACCGGGTAGCAGTGCGTAATCCGCCGGCGGCGCTGGAGACACGGCTCGACGACATCCCCTTCCCGGACTATGAGCTGGAGACACACTGGATTGCCGACAAGGATGGGCTGGTGCCCGCGCGGCCGGAGAACCTGCGCGGCACGCTGCATACGCTTCGTCTTATGACCAGCCGCGGCTGCCCATATCACTGCACTTTCTGTAACAACACCGCCCTGCGGAGCATCTTTAAGGACTGCGGCAAGTGGGTCCGCCTGCGCTCGATCGACAACGTGCTGGGTGAGATCGTGCAGGCGCTGGCGTGCTTCCCCACGATCGAGTCGGTCAACTTCGTTGATGACCTGTTCTTTGTCCGCCGGGAGGAGGAAATCGAAGCCTTCGCGGCCCGGTATAACGCGGAGGTGCGCCTGCCGCTTCAGATGGACGCCTTTCCCAACACTGTCACGGACCGCAAGGTGCGAGCCTTGGCGCAGGTGCCGATCGAGCTGATCAGCATGGGCATTGAGAGTGCCAGTGCCGATACGCTCGCGAATATCTATCAGCGTCCCACGCCGCCGCCGCGCATCGCCGCCGCGATTGATATTTTCAAGCGACACCGGGTTCGTACGGAGTACCACTACATCGTCAGCAATCCATTCGAACCTGATGAGAATGTGATCGAGACCATGCGGTTTATCGCCGACCACCACCAGGGGCGGTCGATCCTGCGGGTCTTTCCGCTGATGTTCTATCCCGGCTCGCCGCTGTATCAGCGGGCGCGGGCCGAGGGTCTGATTGATACGCGGGATCGTGGAGCGTACGACTTCACCGGGGCCGGAGCGCTGCTCTTTGCGCGGCACGATTACCTGGCGGTGTGGTTGCGCTTCGTGCTCAACCTGCGCAATATTGGTCTGCCGCCGTGGGTAGCCCATCGCGTGATCGACTTCGCCACTAGCCGGCTGACCCGGAAGGTGCTCGACCGCAAGTGGTTCTGCCCGACGGTCTTCGTCGCCTACAAGATCGGGCGCAAGGTTCTGCGCAATCTGGTTTACCAGCCATTCATCCGACCGTTCAAGTATCTGCGGCCTCGGCGCCGTCCCGCGCGGCCAGCGGTGACCACCGAGCGCTGGTCCGTTGCCGAGGTCAACCGCAACGCGCAACGTCATCGCTCGAAGGATGGCGATGAAGTACTGACAGTTCGTACCGTCACGGTATCCGACCTCGCCGCCGGCCCGCCAACGAACGCGCCCGACACGTTCACACCCACCAAAGACCGCGCGCCGGCTGAATCACCACCTCCGGCGAGTCCATAACGCCTGCCCGCCTTGCCACCCACGCCGGGGGGCGATAGATTCGTCATTCAGTCACGCGGTGAGTTATAACTCCACGCTATGGAGCATGGGGTGGCATGGCCGTGTCGGCCGTGTGGATTCCGACGAAGGAGCATAGAGATGAAACTCGGAGTCATGGGAGCCGGTCTGGGGGGGATGAATTGGGAGCAGGCCCTGGATTATTGCCAGCAGGTCGGGCTGGAGGCGATCGAGCTGCCGGTCGGGGCCTATCCCGGCAAGCCGTTCTTCGATCCCGCCGAGGTGCTCAAAGACGCCAAGGCGCAGCAGAAGATCAAGGACGACTGCGCCAAGCGCAACCTGGAGATCATCGGCCTGGCGACGCACGGCAATCCGGTCAGCCCCGATCCGGAATTGCGCGCCCAGCACGAGCAGGATCACGACACCGCCGTCCGGCTGGCGAACAAGCTGGGCACCGACGTGGTGATCAACTTCTCCGGCTGTCCCGGCGGCACACCCGGCGACAAGATGCCCAACTGGGTCACGTGCGCCTGGCCGCCAGAATACGAGAAAATCCGCGATTATCAGTGGAACGATGTGCTGATCCCGTTTTGGACGAAGAAGAACGCCGAAGCGGCTGATGAGGGCGTCAAGATCGCCTTCGAGGCGCACCCGGGCTTCACGGTTTACAACACCGAGACGATTTTGCGGCTGCGCGACGCTTGCGGGACGCAGCTCGGGGCCAACCTCGACCCGTCGCACTTCTTCTGGCAGGGCATCGACCCGGTCGAAGCCGCCCGCGTGCTCGGCGACGCCGGCTGTATTTATCACGTGCACGGCAAGGACACCGGCATCGACGCTTACAACACCAAGATCAACGGCACGCTGGACGCCAAGAACTACGGCGACGTGCATAACCGCAGTTGGATCTTCCGCACCTGCGGCTACGGCCACGGCGACGAATTCTGGAAGCCGTTCGTCAGCATGCTCAGAATGAAAGGCTACGACGGCGTGATCAGCATCGAGCACGAAGACTGCATGATGAGCGTGCAAGAGGGGTTTGAGAAAGCCGTCGAGTACCTGCGTAGCGTGCTGATCAAGCAAAAACCCGGCGACGCGTGGTGGTTTTAGCGTAGGGTTTAGGGTTTAGGGTTCAGGGTTCAGGGTTCAGTAAGTAGCGGCCTGTGGCTCGCTGGCCGTCATCGGGTTTGTGAGGTAGCGGCCTGCGCCCCGCGCGGCCGGCGTAGGGTTCAGGATTCGGAGTTCAGGGATTGGCGTGTGGGACCGGTTTGTAACCGGTCAATGTGGGGTCGGATTCCAGTCGGTCGAGCGCCGTTACTTCGGTGCGCCTATATCTATCGCCCATCGAGTTTCCGGAAGATTAGGGAGTTCCAGTCAGTCAAAGCATCCGTGCGGCAACCCATCACCAGCTTATCAATCGACTTGCGCAGAACGCGCCGCAGTTGATCCTCGATTTCATCGGCAGTCTTTAGCAAGTTAGCAGCACCTGACGCTGTATCCCCATGTACGATTGCGCTACGATTATCATATGCTTTGCGGAACAAATTGTAGATGATGGTGGAATCACCACCCTCTTCTGTCAAGAAAACGGCTGCGCGCAGCGACAGACGATAACGTAGTTCACCACGTTCTTTGGCATTGTGAATATCCGATAGGAATAGTGCCTCGGCCGCGATCATCAAGTCGAGAAGCCCATCCTCAGGTCGGGCTCGGTGTATCGCATCGTCGAATCGCCTGATCGCTACGTCGAGCCACTTGGCACGTTTGACGCTCGGATCACCGAAGTTCTTACAAAAGCTCGGGATTTGCGCGCCCTCTTCTAAAGTCAACGCATATTGTGTCCGCCCTATAGGATCGTGTGGGTGCGCCGGGAAAAATAAATGGTAGCCCGGGTCTATCCAGCTCTCTGTTCCGCACACTATACCGAGGTGACTGAAGTTGCCTTTCTTGAACACTCCGAGTGCCCGGAGGAGTTCCTGGATGTGCTCCGCGGCCTCACTGGAGTTATGTGGATGCTCGTCCAGCATTTGTTCATTGTGGCTGGGTATGGGATCCCCGACAATCCTGTCCATCTCGTATGTGGCTTTTATGGCGTACTGCGTAGGAACGAAGGATTTATGTGGAAGCATCGAAAGGCATACATCGCGCTCATGTCCCTTCAGACGCGATATCTCTGTTTGAGAATCGAGGATGATCGTCTCTGGAGCAGTGAAGCCGACGAGAGGGGCGATTGCTTTATATGAATATCGCGATGAGCAATAAGATTCTTCAAAGCGTGCATAGCACTCATCAAAAGCAGCCACATCCAGCTCCGATTGCCCAAGATCGGGGTCCATATGAAGCAAGATTCCATCCACGATTTTTTCCGCGTTGAGCTTGTATTGACCTTCGGTGGTGCCGACTAGATTGTCTACAAGTGGGGAGATGTCAGGATCTCTCCGCAGGATGTCCATACATTGCGCGCGTGCTGGAAGCTGTCGCCATTGCCCTTCGAAATTGTGGACCAACAACTTGTTCGATCTGTTGGTGAGTCCTGGCAGTGCGGGCATCCGCTCCCGCGCGGAGATTAGTCTCATTAGCTCTAAAGGAGGGGGTATGTTTCTTGAAACTAACAGAAGAGCGTCCCCCACATACTGTCTCATCGCATTGTAGAGTTCCATATTTCGTGGATTCATAGCCAAACCCCGTGAAGCATTCATGCCTTGGCTGACTGGGCAGCGTTCGTTGGCGCGGGAAGAGCGAGAGGGCCATTCCGCGCTGGGGGTTCACATCTTAACGCATAGAGTGGTCATCGGCTACCATTCTGTTCCCGAGCTACCCAGCCAGGCGTGCTCGTGCACGAATCTACGCTGGCCGTTGTATTCCATCGTGACATTCCTTTTCTGCCCCTCCCTCATGCAATAACTCACTCGGCACGTTGGAAGAGTCTGGTGTCCCTGCATGGACAGGGGATGAAGTCGTGTGTGCCATAAGTCCCTGGGCTGCGCCTTGGGCTACAATCATTCGTCCCTGGCGGGACTTGGGATTTGGGGTGTACCGTTTTCTCAGGGCTGCGCCCTGGGCTACAATCAGTCGTCCCTGGTGGGACTGGGGATTGGGGAGGGGCGTGTCGTTTTCCCAGGGCTGCGCCCTGGGCTATAGTCAGTCGTCCCGATGGGACTGGGATTGATCGAGGGCGTGTGTCCACGAATCAGCGAACGGCGGCGTCCCGGAGGGACGCAATTAATGTAGCCCAGCGTGAAACGCTGGGACATATCGGTCCGGCCACAAATACAAGTCCCGTCAGGGACGACTGAACGTAGCCTAACGTGCGACTTTGGGACATATTGACCCGGCCACAAATCTCGATCCTGCGAAGGAGGCCGAATGAAGCCCAATATGCAATGCCGGGATCAGAATCGGATCGGAGAGAATCAGTCCCGGCAGGGACGGATGAATGTAGCCCAGCATGCAATGCTGGGGTATGATGGCCAACCAAACGAATCCGAGTCCCGTAGGGACGACTGAAATTCGGGGTTTCCAATGGCCCACTCATATACCAAGTGCCTGCTCCATTGCATATTCAGCACGAAGGAGCGGCGGCAACTTATACCGACGGATATCCAACCGCAACTGTGGCCTTACATAGGCGGCATCGCACGGATGAACAACTTCACCGCTCGCATAGTCGGCGGTACGGCGGACCACGCGCACGCATTGCTCGGATTGCCGGCGACGTTGCCGGTCTCCAAGGCGGTGCAATTGGTGAAAGCCGGCTCATCGAAATGGCTGAGCGAGTCGTTTCCGTTATTGCACGATTTCGCGTGGCAGGAAGGGTACGGCGCCTTCAGCATCGGCGTGGCACAAGTCACCGACACGGTGCGGTACATCGAGAATCAGGCCGAACATCATCGCACGCGTTCGTTCGAGGAGGAATACCGGACGTTCCTTGAGAGGAATGAAATCGATTTCGATGAGCGTTACATGTATGGGTGAATATCAGCCGTCCCGGACGGGACTGGGGATTGGGGGCGTGTCGCGGTCCCAGGGCTGCGCCCTGGGCTACAATCAGCCGTCCCTACGGGACTGGGGATTGGGGGCGTGTCGCGGTCCCAGGGCTGCGCCCTGGGCTACAATCAGTCGTCCCTGGCGGGACTAAGGGGTGGCTGGACGTGTCATGGTCCCAGGGCTGCGCCCTGGGCTATGGTCAGTCGTCCCTGACGGGACTGAAGAGGGAATCCGTGCTTGACCGGGGCTTGTTGGCGGGGCATGCTGGGGGGGACTACGAATATAGTTGGTTCTTTTAGCCGGATCCAGAACGGTGCGGCAAGCCGCGCCCTACTTTATGGGATGTACTTTCATGTCTCGCCGAACGATTGGATTGAACGATGCGTTGCAGGCCTACCTGGTCGAGCAGACCGTGAGTGAGACGGACGTGATGCAGCGGCTGCGGGCGGAGACGGACAAGCTGCCGCGGGCGGGTATGCAAATCGCGCCAGAACAAGCCCAATTCATGCAATTCCTGCTAAAACTCATGGGCGCCCGGCGGGCGTTGGAGATCGGGACGTTTACCGGCTATAGCGCGCTGTGGCTCGCCGACGGGTTGCTGGCGGACGGACAGTTGGTCTGCTGTGACTTGAGCGAAGAGTGGACCGCGATCGCCAGACGATTCTGGCAAGAGGCCGGCGTCGCCGACCGGATCGACCTGCGGCTCGGGCCAGCGTTGCAGACGATTGACGCATTGCTGGACGCCGGCGAAGCTGGAACGTTCGACTTCATCTTCATCGACGCCGACAAGGAAAACTCGGCGAACTACTACGAGCGGTCGTTGGAATTGCTGCGGGTCGGGGGCGTGGTGGCGCTTGACAACGCCTTTCAGGGCGGCCGGGTCGCCGATGTGACGGTGCCGGATGAAGAAACGCCGCACCGGGTGCTCAATCGTGTTATTTGCCAGGATCCGCGCGTGTCCGCCAGCCTGGTGCCGATTGGCGATGGGCTGCTGCTGGCCCGGAAAGATGGGTAGGGGACACCGAAAGTTATTGCGTAAAGGGGCTGGACGGGATAGTGTACGCCTTGTCGGGCGCATTACAGTTCTGGAGTCGTCGCTTTCCTGGGCGAGGGCGGCGCGAGTAGTCAGTGACATAGAGGAGACATGTCATGAGAGCGTATCGGTGTATAGCGGTAGTGTGCGCTGTGCTGGCAGGTCTGGCCGTAATGGCGACGGCGGACGAAAAAGTGGACAAGGCCATCAAGGAACTCGATCAGAAGTTTGCCAAGATCAACTCATACACCTCCGAGTGGATCTCGAAGATGGACCTCGACTACGGCTCCGGGCATATCGAGAAGACGGAATCGGTGACCATAACAGAATGGATGCGCAAGGGTCCGAAGGCCCTGATGCGCACCGAGATCGCCACCACCACCATCAAGACCGAAGAGGGCAAGACGAGCGAGGAGAAATCGAAGAACCTGATTGTCAGCGACGGTGATTTTTACTACTCCGTGTTTGACCAGGATGGCCAGAAAATGGTCATGAAGAGCAAGGCCCAACTCGCGAAAGACGCCCATCCCAAGGCGCTGTTCGCGCAACTGCGGCAGTTCAACACCATCACACTGCTGCCGGACGAGAAGGTCGGTGGCGAAGATTGCTACGTGTTCGAGCTGAAGGTGAAACCCAACGAGTATCAGCCCGAGACGGGGCGGTCGCTGGTGTACTACCAGAAATCGACCGGGATCAACGCCAAGTCGGAGGGATACGACGAGAAGGGCAAGCTGGTGTCATCCTCCCTAACGAAGGATCTCAAGATCAACGTCGATATCAGCCCGGACCGCTTCAAGTTTGAGATTCCCGAGGGTGCGCAGGTCACGGACATGACCAATATCGAGCAGCCGACGCAAGCGAAGGGCGAGACCAAGGCTGAAGAGACCGAGAAAGAGCAGCCCCAGGAAGAACCCCGGGAAGAGCCCAAAAATGAGAAGAAGCCCGACATCAAGGTGCCCAAGAAGCCCAAGCTGCCCTAACGGCGATGTATGTAAGCCCGCGCGACCAGGCATGGTTGAGGGGCTGGCATAACAACCGGTGATCCGGTTCGGTCACCACTGGACATTCGAATAGATGTAATGAGAGCGGCGCCCTCCGTGTCTGGAGGGCGCTGTTTATTTAGATCAGCGCGCAACGCTAGGGCATGTTAATCCGGCTCACGAATCATAGTCCCGCCAGCAGTAGCAGTAGGGTGCGTCTTGACGCACCAAAGTTCTTGTTACGCACAACTCGACGGGGACCCGCGCTTCAAGTCTGGACGCCGGGAGGTTAGGATGACTAACTTGCGAGGCGGCGGTCGCGTTGGCGGCGACCGCGCCCGGAGGCTGGTTCCCTGGATCTTGAGGTGTGGCAGGCGATGAGTAATCAACTGATTGAGTGCGTTCCGAATTTCAGCGAGGGCCGCGATCCGGGCCTGATCAAGCAGATTACCGATGCGATCGAGGCCGTCGACGGCGTGACGCTGCTCGACGTCGATCCCGGCAAGGCCACCAACCGGACCGTGGTCACATTCGTCGGGGCCCCCCAGCCCGTGCTGGAAGCCGCCGTCCAGGCCGCCCGCTTAGCCAAACAACTCATCGACATGAGCAAACACTCTGGCGAGCACCCGCGCTTCGGGGCCATGGACGTCTGCCCGCTCGTGCCCGTCGCCAACATCACCATGGACGAAACCATTCCCTGGGCGCATAAGCTCGGCGGGCGCCTCTGCGCGGAAGTCGGCATCTCCGGCTTCTTCTATGAGTTCGCCGCCAAGGATGAGAAACGCCGTAATCTGGCAGTGGTGCGGGCCGGCGAATATGAAGCCCTGCCCGAGCGGCTCAAGCAGCCCGAGTGGAAGACCGACTTCGGCTCCGGCACGTTCGACGCGAAGTACGGCGTGACGGCGGTCGGGGCGCGCGACTTCCTCGTGGCGTACAACGTCAACCTCAACACGACTTCGACACGCCGGGCTAACGCCATCGCCTTCGACGTTCGCGAGAAGGGCCGTAAGAAGCGCACCGGCAACCCGCAGACCGGGCCGGTCGTCAAGGACGAGCACGGGAAGGACGTCTGGGTGCCCGGCGCGCTGAAGTGTGTCAAGGGCATCGGCTGGTTCATCGAGGAGTACGGCGTCGCCCAGATATCCATGAACCTGACCAACATCAGCGTTACGCCGGTGCACGTGGCGTATGACGAGTGCAAAAAACGGGCCGAGGCCCGCGGCGTGCGCGTGACGGGCTCGGAGCTGGTCGGGCTGATCCCGCTGAAGGCCATGCTCGACGCCGGGAAGTACTATTTGCGGATGCAGCACCGGTCGCTGGGCATCGCGGACGACGAGATCATCAAGATCGCGGTCAAATCCATGGGGCTCGACGAACTCTACCCGTTCAAGCCGGACGAGAAGATCATCGAGTACGCCATCGCCGCGCGGGGAGCATCGGCCTCTGGCCGGTGTCGGCTAGTCGACATGACCGTGACCAGCTTCGTGCACGAGACTGCATCGGAGTCGAAGGCCCCCGGCGGCGGCTCAATCTCGTCGGCGATGGGCGCCATGGGGGCGGCGTTGGGCACGATGGTCGCCAACCTGTCGAGTCACAAGCGCGGCTGGGACGAGCGCTGGGAGGAGTTCAGCGATTGGGCCGAGCGTGGCAAGGCCTGCCACGATGAATTGCTCAGGCTGATTGACGACGACACCGACGCCTTCAACAAGATCATGGCCGCCTTCGGTCTGCCGGCGGGGACGGCGGAAGAGAAAGCCACTCAGAATGCCGCGATCCAGGCCGCGACCAAAAAAGCCATCGAGGTTCCGTTCCGCGTGATGGAAGTCTCGCTCGAATCGATGGCGGTCGCCAAGGCCATGGCCGAGCACGGCAACCCCGCCAGCGCCTCCGACGCCGGCGTAGCCGCCCTCGCCGCCCGCAGCGCCGTCATGGGCGCCTATCTCAACGTCAAGATCAACTCCGGCGACCTGGAAGACAAAGCCTGGATGGCCGACATCCTCAAACGCGGCGCGGCAATACAGGAACAAGCCGTCGCCCTGGAACGCGAAATCCTGGTGATCGTAGAGCAGAAGATCGCTGGTTGATGTAGCGGCCCGCGGCACGTCGGGTGCCATGCCCAAGCGACAGCGCGGGCATGCTGGGTGCGAGCGCAGCATGTATAATTCGCTGTGGTCCTCTACGGACTTGGGCGCCCGCCGGATCAGAGCCGCGAAGCGTCAACGAGCGGAGATGCGTAGCGGCCGGCGGCTCGGTGACCGACGCCGATGGTACACGGGAAGGCATGCCCGCGCTTAGCGCTTGGGCATGGCACCCGGCAGGCCATCGCCCTGGAGCGCGAAATCCTGGCGATCGTGGAGCAGAAGATCGCCGGCTAACGTCGTGATGTGCGGAAAAGCATGCTCGGTCATCAAGTCCCAGCGGGACGAATGAGCGTAGCCCAGGACGCAGTCCTGGGTAGGCGATTACGTTCGTCAAGCCAGTCCCGTCGGGACGGCTGAAGTTTCATTCGTCCCTGACGGGACTCGATTCTTCGATCTGGTGCTTAAACCCAGCATTTCATACTGGGCTACGATAGACCGTCCCTAGCGGGACTTGGAGGCCCACCAACAAACGTGAACGCACCTTTCAATCCGAACGCGCAGCGCTAGCAAGCGCCCATCCAAACGCGCAACGCCAACCAGCGACCAGGCTAAGGGGCCGAGGGGCCAAGCGATTTAGTGTCCCCCTCTGTCCCGGTCGTGGATCGCGGGAGAAACGTTCTCTTACAAGAACGTCCGGGACAGAGCCCAGACGCTACGCTTCGTCCGGGACAGAGCCCGGGCGCTACATGACTTTTGCGGCGGACTGTTCAGTGGCAGGTTGCGACACTGTTGGCGGACCTGCGGCGGGTAGGGGCGGCGGATCTGGAATAGGGTACGTCTTGGTGCACCAAATCATTCACCCAAGTCGAAAAGGTGCGGCGAGCCACACCCTGCGGATGCTTGACACACTGATATTTCTTTCAGCCGTCCCTGGCGGGACTGGGGGATGGGGGACGTGCCGTGGTCCCAGGGCTGCGCCCTGGGCTATAGTCAGTCGTCCCTGGCGGGACTCATGAGAGCCGGCCGGGTGCCATGCCCAAGCGCCAGCGCGGGCATGCCGTATGCCGGGTGCGAGTGTAGTGTGTGGAATTCGTCGGGGTCATCTGCGGGACCTGTCGGGACAATTGCGTGGCGATCCTTGCCGGCCGTAGAAGATTCGACGGGTTCGCATTCCGAATGTGAAGGTGTAGAGTGCGTCTTGACGCGCCAATTTCTCTAATCCGAGCCCGAAGCGCCAGCGAGGGATTAGCGCCCGCACTGTAAAAATACTTCTAACTAGCGCAAGGTACCCGACACGATCTCCCAGAAACACAACGATATCTCGGCTAACGGCGTTAACCCTCGCTTGCGCTTCGGGCTCTGATTGTCGCACCCCCTTATCAGAGTTTCAAGCGCGACCGAGGGGTTAACGAGTAGGGTGCGTCTTGACGCACCGATTTATCGAATCCGAGCATTAGCGAGAGGTTCACCTTCCGCCACCTAAAAAAATCCGTTACTGGACATTCAAGGCGACTATGATCAAGAGTTGTCTTGCGGGCCTGGTACCCGAGGGTAGCCCGCTTTAGTTGGGTCTGTTACACGGTCGGCCTTCTTCGGGTAGGATCATGGTTATGTATGATTCTGAACATCCGACTCGCAAAACGCTGCCGGCCAAGTGCCGGTCGTGTAATCACCCACTGGACAGCCCACTGTTTTGTGGCGACTGCCGGACGCTGCACTCGGCGGAAGACTGTAACTATTTCGAGCTTTTAGGATTGGCGCAGAGCTATAAGCTTGATCCCGCCGAATTGCGGCGCCACTATCTCAACAACTCGCGTAATATCCACCCGGACCAACATGGTGAGGCTGACACTAACCTCAGCCTGCGTGCCAGCGCGCTGTTAAACGAAGCCTATCGCGTGCTGGTCGATCCACTCCTGCGCGCCGAGTACCTACTCGAAGAGGCCGGGGGCCAATCGGCTCGTGAGGATAAGAACGTTCCACAGGATGTGCTGATCCGTACACTCATGCTGCGTGAAGAAATTGAAGAAGCGCGGGCGGCGCGGAATGAAGCCGCGCTGGATGGCTACCGCCAACAGATCCAGCAGCTTCGTGAACAGGCGTTTGTCCGGATCGCTGAGCTGGCGGAATCCCTGCCGGGGAATAAGGCGTCGCGCCGGGAGCTACGCAGTTATCTCAATACCGCCAAGTACTATCAAAAGCTGCTCGATCAGCTCTAAGATGCAATGAGTACACGCGAAGTCATACTTGGAATAGATCTGGGGACTACCTTCTCCTTAGTGGCCTATGCCGATGAGAGCGGGCCGCACATCATCCGCGATGAGCGTGGCGAGGGCCGCATGCCCTCGGTGATCGGGGTACTGCCGGGCGTGGATGGGGGTCCGCCACAGGTGACTTTGGGCTGGCCGGCCCGGGCGCATGCCGTGGAGAATCCGCGCACGACGGTGTATTCGATCAAGCGCCTGATCGGCAAGGGCCTGGAGGATATCAAACGCGAGCTGCCGTTTCTGGCGTACTCGGTCCAGAGCGGACCGCGCGACACGATCCAGGTGGATATCGATGGCCGCCCGTACACGCCGGAGGAAATTTCATCGGTCATCCTGCGTGGGTTGCGGGAGCGCGCGGAGCGGCATCTGGGGCATCCGGTCAGCAAAGCGGTCATCACAGTGCCGGCATACTTTGATGATGCTCAACGGCAAGCCACGCGAGCGGCGGGTCAGGCCGCTGGTCTGGAAGTGGTGCGGGTTGTCAATGAGCCCACCGCCGCCGCGCTGGCATATGGCATCGGCGTGCGCGAACAGGTCGAGACCACTGACAAGCCGCGGGATACCGGCAGCGTGTTGCGGTTGCTGACTCCGCAATGCCCCTCGAGTGGTGTGGGTGATACGCTTCAGGAGAGTGGCATTGTCGCGGTGTATGACCTGGGTGGCGGCACCTTTGATGTTTCGATTCTGCGGATCGAAGATGGCGTGTTTCAGGTGCTCAGCACCGCTGGTGACACGCACCTGGGTGGCGATGATTTTGACCGCACCATAATTTCAATGGTAACGCGTGAAGTTGCCGAGCAGTTCGACGTTTCGATTCAGTCCCCGGCGACCAAGCAAGCGCTGCGCGGACTGGCCGAGGCGGTGAAGATTCGCTTGAGCACGCAGACCAGCGCCGAAATCGAATTGGACCTGGGAGCCGGACGGAACTACCGGCGTACGCTCACCCGTGACGAGTACGAGGGCATGATCGCCGAGCTGGTGGAACGCACGCTGGAGCTTTGCCAGCACGCGTTGCGCGATGCCGGCCTGGAGTTAAGTGAGCTGAGCCGTATCATCCTGGTGGGTGGCTCAACGCGCCTGCCGCTGGTGCGCCGCCGGGTCGGCGAGTGGTTTGGGCGCGAACCCTATACCGCCCTCAATCCGGATGAGGTGGTGGCCCTGGGTGCCGCGGTACAGGCCGCGATATTGAGTGGCCAGCATCCGGACATGCTGCTGCTGGACGTGACGCCGCTGTCGCTGGGCATCGAAACGATGGGCGGCGCGGTCGGCAAGCTGATCATGCGGAACACCACGATTCCCTGCCGGGCGACGGAAATGTTCACGACGTTCATGGAAGGCCAGACGGCGATCAAATTGAACGTATTGCAGGGTGAACGTGAATTAGCCGCGGATTGTCGTAGTCTGGGCGAATTTGAGCTGCGGAATATTCCACCCATGCCCGCCGGCATGCCCAAGGTCGAGGTCGAATTCCTGCTCGATGCGAATGGCATACTGAACGTGTCGGCGAAGGAACAGCGCAGCGGTCAGCGGGCCGGGATTCAGATCATCCCCAGCCACGGACTGACGCGTGCTGAAGTCGATCGAATCACCCGTGAGAGCATCCAGTTTGCCAAGGAAGATATTGACGCGCATCGCCGGATCGATTTGGTCAACCAGGTCGAATTTGATGTTGCCAAGACCGAACAAATGTTGGCCAAGGTGGGCTCGCGACTCGGGGTGGAGGAACGTGCTCGAATCGAACAGGAGATGGCGGCATTGCGCAAGCTGGCGCGTGATACAACCGATCTGGACGCGTTGCAGCAAGCGCTGAGTGACTTCGGCCGCGGCACGCTGCAATTGGCCGAGTTGGGCATTCGCGCGGCGCTGGTTGATGACCAGGGCAGTACGCCGGAGTGAGGGTGGCATTGATGGAAGGTGAAAATCCGTACTTGAAAGGTGATGGACCACCGCCCGCCACACGTCCGTTCAAGATCAAGTTCGTCGATGAACAGCAGCGCGAACACGTCGTCGAAGTTGACCCGGCCAGGATCCCTTACGATGAGCATGGCCTGCCCGGCAGTTTGCTGGAAATCGCCCTGGGAAACAGCATTAAGATCGACCATGCCTGTGGGGGTGTGTGTGCCTGTGCCACCTGTCATGTAATCGTGCGGGCGGGCGCCGAAGCCTGCCATGCGGCTTCCGAGGACGAAGAAGATCAACTCGACTCGGCTTATGGCCTGACGGCCGACTCACGGCTGGCATGCCAATGCGTCCCGACCGGCGCCGCCGACCTGGTTGTTAAGGTGCCAACCTGGAACCGCAACCTGGCGCGGGAATCAGAGTAAGCGGTGGATTTCCGCGCAGTTGGTAGGCGCGATCTCGCAATCAAGGGATGTCACATCCAGAGCAACAACCCGACCAGTGCCGCGAATTGGCGATAAACCTGTATACCGCCGAGTTTTGTAGGTTAGTGTTATAGCAGTTAATCAAATGGTCCTCTTGACAATCTAGCACGCGTCTTGCATGTAGTACTGTTCTTAATCGAGCGAGCAGGCCCTAACCAAGACGAGCATGCTGAATTTCCTGGAAAAAGCTCTCGAGCGCCTGTGGTTCAGTTGTGACGGTCACTGCGCCACGAAGACCGACGGCGCGGCCTCCTGCCCGCTGATGAATGGCGAAAATCCGGCCCAGCGCCGGCTCGATCCCGAGACGCGCCGTTTCAACGCCGGCGGAATGATGGCACTGGCCTGCATCGTTGTTTTCCTGCTACCACTATTGAGCGCGGCCGGCGGGGCGTATCTCGCGGGTCGGCTGGTCGGTCCGCAATCAGACGCGGCTTTGAATTGGTGCCAGACCGGCGGCCTGGTGGTCGGGATGGCGGTCGGCATTGGGATTGCGAAACTGTTAGTGTACTTGATGCGGTCGAAACAGACCCTGACCGGCGGAGGAGATGAATGATCGCCGCCCTGTGTAAACGGATCAGTGAGAAGCAGAAGGGGCTCAAGAGTTTCGGGCGTGGGGTGCATCCGCCACACCGCAAGAGTTCGACCGAGCACTTGCCGATTGAGCTGTTTGTACCCACTCAGAACCTGGTCGTGCCGATGGCCCAGAGCCTGGGTGTGGCCTGCGAGCCGATTCTCGAACCCAAGACCGAGGTCAAAATCGGCGACAAAATCGCGGATATCAAGGCTTTCGTCGCGGCGCCGATCCACTCGCCGATCGACGGCGTCATCGGACCGGGCACGATCGCGCTTTTACCCAGCGGTCGCCGCGTGCCGGCGATCACGATCAAGCTGCCCGCCGAGGGTTCGCCACTGCCGGACGATTTCCTGGCACAGTTTCTCGATCGTGATTGGTCGGGCGTCGATCCGACCAGCTACGATCCGGATCAGATCTGCCAGACATTGCGCGAGATGGGGCTGGTTGGTCAGGGCGGGGCCACTTTCCCGACCTTTATCAAGCTCAAGCGCAACCCGGAGCGGCCGATCGATACGATCCTGCTTAATGGCGCGGAGTGCGAGCCGTACCTGACGGCGGATCATCGGCTGATGATCGAATGTCCGGAGGCGATCGTGGTTGGCTTGCAGCTCGCCATGCACGCCGCCGGCGCCGCGCGTGGCATCATCGCGATCGAGGAAAACAAGCCGGACGCGATCGAGATCATGCGTGAGCTGGCGGCCGGCAAGCCCGGCCTCGAAGTGGTCATCTGTGCGACGAAGTACCCGATGGGTGGTGAGCGGCAGCTCATACCGGCGGTGCTGGGCCGGACGGTGCCGAGCGCGCCGCGCGGTTTGCCGCTGGACGTCGGCGTGGTCGTGGTTAACGTGGCCACGGCGCATAGCATCGCCCGCGCGGTGGTCAAGAATCTGCCGTTCACGCATCGGGTTGTGTGTGTGACGGGCAATGGTATCCAGAAGCCGGGCAACTTCCTGGTCCCGGTGGGAACGCTCTTCAGCGATCTGGTCGAGCACTGCGGAGGTACCAAGGCGTCGGCCGCCAAGGTAATCGCCGGCGGACCGATGATGGGACCGACCGTGCCGACCCTGGAAGTCTCGGTGATCAAGGGTGTCAACGGTATCCTGGTGCTGAGTGAGGAAGAAGCCGTCCAGGCCGCGGAGACGCCATGTATCCGCTGTGGACGTTGTATTGATAACTGCCCGCTGTATCTGTCGCCGACCAAGCTGGCGCATGCCTCCAAGTTCCGCGACTACGAGATGGCCAAACATTACGACGCCATGGCCTGTTGCGAGTGTGGCTGCTGCTCGTTCGTTTGTCCGGCGAATATTCCGTTGCCGCAATACATCCGCTCGGGCAAGAACCAGTTGCGGATCATCGCGGCCCAGGAGCGGGCCAAGCAGCAGGCCGAGAAGGCTAAGGCCGAGCAGGAAGCGGCCGCCAAGGCCGAGTAGATGACTCCAACCGACAGGAGTGGCAGCATAGATGAGTCAAGCAGATAGCATACCTCCGGCCCAGGACCCGCCGGCCAAACCAGCGAAACCGGCCAAAGCCGAACCGCGGCTCTTTCACGTGAGTTCGGCGCCGCACCTGTCCGAGGGCACCACCACGCGGCGAATCATGTTTGAGGTCGTGCTGGCGATGGTGCCGATGTTCCTGGTGGCGGTCTATGTGTTCCGTCAATATGCCGTCATGCTGACGGTGGCCGTGGTGTTCGGTGCTCTGGTGGCGGAGGCCCTCGCCAACTGGATGCGCGGCCGTTCGCAGGCTTCGCTGACCGACGGTTCGGCGATTGTGACGGGTGTGATCCTGGCGTTTTCACTGCCGCCGATGTTTCCGCTGTATATGGCGTTCATCGGTGGCATGGTGGCGATTGGGTTGGCCAAGGCCGTCTTCGGTGGATTGGGGCAGAACCTCTTCAATCCTGCCATGGTCGGCCGGGCGTTTCTGATGATCTGTTTCCCGGTTGCGATGGGCGTCTGGACCGAGCCGGAGACATTGCGGTTGGTAGGGGCGGTGGGTGTCGATGGTGTGACGATGGCGACACCCTTGCAGGCGATACTGGACCCGGCGGTCGCGTCGGCGCCGATGGGTGCCCTGTTCCTGGGCAAGGTCAGCGGGTGTCTGGGTGAGACCAGCGCGCTGGCCGCGTTGATTGGCGGCTTGTGGTTGGTATTTCGCGGTGTGGCCGACTGGCGGCAGCCACTGGGTGTGTTGCTGAGCGCGGGGATCATCGCCGCTATCGCGCATGCGGCGGCACCAGAGAAATTCGTGGGCAGCGCGTGGTACCACCTCTTCGGCGGTGCCATGATGTTCGGGGCGTTCTTCATCGCGACCGACTATGTCGGGGCACCGGTTACGCCCAAGGGTCGGCTGGTCTTCGGCTGCGGCGTGGGTGTGCTGGTGATGGTGATCCGGTTGTTCGGGGCGTATCCGGAAGGCTTCATGTTCGCGATTCTGATCATGAACTCGGTTACGCCGATGATCGAGCGCTGGACGACGCCGACGCCATTTGGCGGGCATGTGCTGGAATGAGGATCGAGGATTGAGGATCGAATGCTGGCGACTGCTAATTAGAGGCAGATAGCATATGAAGAAATTTCTAGATGAATCGTGGCTGGTCTTGGTAATGGGGATTGTGTTTGCCGTATTGCTGGCGGGCACACAGAGCGCCACAAAAGACCGTATCAGGGCGAACGAGATCAAGAAACGCAACGATGCAATCACGCATGTAGTGCCAGCGATGGGTGAGAAGGGGCGCACCGAGGAACTGGAACTCAAAGTCGACGAAACGACCTTCGTAGTCTTCAAGTGTTTCGACGACGCGGACCAGTTTGTCGGGTGGGCGGTTCAGCACGAAGGCGGCGGCTTCATCGACAAGATCACGCTGATGGTCGGTCTCTCGCCGGACGGAAAATCCCTGACCGGCATGGAGGCCATTAAGCATACGGAGACCCCCGGGCTGGGTAACAAGATCGATCCCGGCAACGACTTTCCACTGCAATTCGTCGGTAAGGCGACCGTGCCGACGTTGGAAGTCAAGAAGGGCGCGGTCACGAATGACAGCGAGATTCTGGCGATCACCGGGGCAACCTGGTCCAGTAGGTACGTGACTGACATCATCAACGAAGTGACGTCGTTGGTGGGGCCGAAACTGGACGAGTTGCGTTAGTCGCATTCGGGTCAAACGCCCGGAATGGGAGCAGATATATGGCGGATGAAACCAGCAACCTGCAACAGTTCAAGTCCGGCATCCTGGATAACAACCCGGTGCTGGTGCAACTGCTGGGCATGTGCCCCACGCTAGCGGTCACGAACTCACTGGAAAACGCGCTCGTGATGGGCGCCGCCGCCACTTTTGTGGTCGTCATGAGCAACCTGATCACCAGCCTGCTGCGGAACCTGATCAAACCGCACGTGCGCATTCTGATCTTCACGTTGACCATCGCCACGTTCGTGACGATTGCCGACCTGCTGCTCAAAGCGTACATGTTCGAGGTCAGCGGGAAGCTGGGGGCGTTCATCCCGCTGATCATCGTGAACTGCATGATCATCTGCCGGGCCGAAGTAGTGGCGATCAAGAGCAGCGTGGGCAAGTCGCTGGCGGATGCCTTCGGTATCGGGATCGGCTTTACCGTCGCGCTGGCGATCCTGGGTATCATCCGTGAGATAATGGGTTCGGGAACACTGCTGAAATACCCCGTTTTCAACCCGGAGTCGTTTGAGCCGCATGCGTGGGTCATCATGATCCTGCCGCCGGGGGCGTTCTTGACGCTGGGTGTGGTGGTGGGTGTGGTTAACTACATCCGCCAGCGTGGCGCGAAGGGAGGTGCGTAATGGAATTCGGCGTGCTGTTTGGCATCTTCCTGTCGGTGGTGCTGGTAAATAACCTGGTTCTGTCGGGTTTTCTCGGTATCTGCCCGTTTCTGGGCGTGTCGCGCAAGCTGGACATGGCCTTCGGCATGGGTTGCGCGGTGACGTTCGTGATCACGATCTCGGGCATCGTAACCTGGTGCATCATGCACCTGGTCCTGGAACCGACCGCCGCCCGGCTGTTTGGCGATAAACTCGCGCTGAACTTCCTCCAATACGTCGCGTTCATCATGGTCATCGCGTCGATGGTGCAGCTCGTCGAGATGTACCTGCGGAAGTTCTTCCCGCCGTTGTATACGGCCCTGGGTGTGTTTCTGCCGCTGATTACGACGAACTGCGCGATTTTGGGCGCGTGTCTGTATATCTACATGAAGCCGGAGACCCTGCGACTGGTCCCGGCCATCATCTACGCCTTCGGCGGCGGGCTAGGCTTCACCCTGGCGATCTGCATCATGGCCGGCATACGTGAGCACATTCAGTTCAGCGATGTGCCCAAGCCGCTGCGCGGGGCTGGAATTGCGCTGCTGGTGGCCGGTATCCTGGCCCTGGCGTTTACGGGCTTCACCGGGATTGGGAAGTAAGAGTAACTGATGTGGCACCGGTTCTGGACAGATATAGATACAGGCTGGAAGCCGGTGCCACGGTGAATATTTGGAGACGTGCAACATGACCATCGTCATGGCCGTTGCGGTTTTATTCGGGTTAACGCTGATCTTCGCGACACTGCTGGGCGTCGCCAAGGAGAAGCTCAAGGTCGAGCAGGATCCGCGTATTGATGAAATTATTGAGGTGTTGCCGGCGGCTAACTGTGGTGGGTGTGGCTACGCGGGCTGTGCGGATTTTGCCAAGGCCGTAGTCGAGGGCAAGGCCGAGCCGGGCGGTTGTCCGGTTGGTGGGGCCAGTACCGCCGAGGTGGTCGCGAAGATCCTCGGTGTCGAAGTCGTCAGGACGTTCCCATATCGCCCGGTGATTCATTGTGCCGCCCGGACCGAAGACAAGCTGGGCATGGCCCCGTATCACGGCGTGCAGACCTGCACCGAAGCCGACATCGTCGGCGTCACGCAGGCTTGTACGTATGGCTGTCTGAGTTATGGCGATTGCGTCTTGGCCTGCGATTTCGACGCGCTGCACATGATCGCCGGCAAGCCGACTGTCGATTACAAAAAATGCACGGGTTGCGGGGCGTGCTTGAAGGCCTGCCCGCGAAACATCATCGAGATGATCCCGTTCAAGCAGGAACGGATGCTGGTCGTGGCCTGCGCCAATAAGGAGCCCGCCAAGCATGTCAAACAGGTCTGCAAGGTCGGGTGCGTCGGCTGCAAGGCCTGCCAAAAGGTCTTCGCCGAGATGTTCGAGGTCAAGGACAACCTGGCCTACCTCAACTACGACAACTACACCTGTGAGACTACTGACGCGGAATTCGAGCCGGTCTTCAAGAAATGTCCCGCCAAGGCACTGGTCTACTTCGGCAAGCCGAAGCCGGAGTACGCCAAGCAGCTTGCCGAGGAAGAGGTCCCGGTCGGGTAACATCCCGAGGTGTGTGGGAGGAGACAGGTGGCGTGAGAAGCTGGCACACACAGGCGGTGTTGCTGACGTTGGTCGCCGGCACTGCCGCACTGCTCGCCGGGGGATGTCAGACGGGTGGGGGAGCCCGAACGAGTGTTGACCAAGCCGCGGAGCGCTCGGGTGATGGCGCGCTGTACCCGTTTGCCGAAGAGCGCCGGCGGCAAGTGCAATACTTTCGTGAGAATTACGACAAGCACGAATATCGCATTCCGATGCGCGACGGCGTGCGGCTGTTCACGACCGTCTACAGCCCTAAGGATACGCGCCAGTCGTACCCGCTGCTCATGCGCCGCACGCCGTATAGTGTGTCACCGTACGGCGCGGATGAGTATCCGGAATACCCGTGGTACCTCGGCCCGGATCGCAAGTTCGCCGCGGAGGGTTTCATTTTCGTCTACCAGGACGTACGCGGCTGCTTCATGTCGGAAGGCAAGTTCGTCAACATGCGGCCGCACCAGGATGAAAAATCAGCCCCGACCGACATCGACGAGAGCACCGATACGTACGACACAATCGAATGGCTGCTGCGCAACGTCCCCAACCACAATGGCCGTGTGGGGATGTGGGGTATTTCCTATCCTGGTTTCTACGCCGCCGCCGGTATGATCGACGCCCACCCGGCCCTGGTGGCGGTTTCGCCCCAGGCGCCGATCGCCGACTGGTACTTCGATGATTTTCATCATCACGGCGCGTTTTTCCTGTCGGCGGCGTTCAACTTCTTCGTGGTCTTCGAGCACGATGACGAGTTGACCACGACGTGGGGCGAGCCGTTCTATCACCCCACGCCGGACGGCTACCAGTTCTTCCTCGACCTGGGGCCGCTCTCAAACGTAAACGAGCGCTACTTCCACCGCGAAAAGTCATTCTGGAATGAACTGGTCGCGCACCCCGACTACGACGAATTCTGGCAATCGCGCAACATCCTGCCGCATCTGCGTAACGTGACGCCGGCGGTGATGACCGTCGGCGGCTGGTTCGACGCCGAGGATCTCTACGGGCCATTGAAAATTTACCAGACCATCGAGCAGCGCAACCCCGACGTATTCAACGTGCTGGTGATGGGGCCGTGGTACCATGGCGGGTGGGACCGCTGCCGTGGCGACGCCGTCGGCAACGTGCACTTCGGGACCGACACCTCGGTGTTCTATCGCGACCAGATGGAGCTGCCGTTCTTTTGCCACTATCTCAAGGACCAGGGCGAGTTGGCTTTGCCCGAAGCGTACATGTTTGATACCGGGGCCAACCGCTGGCGGAAATTCGCGCATTGGCCGCCGCGGAAGCTACAGAAAGCCAAACTGTTTTTGCGCCATGGTGGGGAGTTGGGCTTCGAGCCGCCGGACGCCCGCGAGATGGCCTACGACGAGTACCTCAGTGATCCCGCCCGGCCGGTGCCGGTGACCTTGGATATCACCACGGAGATTCCCAAGGCGTATATGACTGACGATCAGCGTTTCGCGGCCCGGCGGCCGGATGTGCTGGTCTACCAGAGCGCGGTGCTGCGGGATGACGTAACGCTGGCCGGTCCGCTAAACGCCGATCTGTGGGTTTCGACTTCGGGGACTGACGCGGACTGGGTGATCAAGCTGATCGATGTGTATCCGGATGATGCCCCGGACCACGCCAACATACCCACCGGCTTGCACATGGGCGGCTACCAGATGCTGGTGCGCGGCCAGGTGCTGCGCGGCCGCTATCGCAACAGTTACACCCGGCCGGAGCCATTTGTCGCCGGTCAGCCAACGCGAATCGAGCTCGAGCTTCTGGATGTGCTGCACACTTTCCGCGCCGGGCACCGCATCATGATTCAGATTCAGAGCAGTTGGTTCCCGCTGGTCGATCGCAATCCACAAACCTACGTGGACAACATCTTTCACGCGCGGCCGGAGGACTTCATCAAGGCGACACACCGGGTTTATCGCTGTGCCGAGTACCCTTCACACCTGCGCGTCGGGCGGCTGCCGGCTGAATAAAGTCGGGTTATGTCGAAAGATGTCAATGCCGGCAGTGATGTAACCACGATACCAACTACAATGGCAACGACTTGATATAGTGGATCTTGGATCCTGTTGAATGCGGGAGACCTGCATCATGCGATATCGACGAATAGTGTACCGGCCGCGGTTGTTTTGCTGGCTGGTGGTGGCGAGTTTGTTAAGCGTGGGAAGCGCCGGCGCGGCGGACGGCGAGTGGTCGCAGTGGGGTGGCCCCAAACGCGATTTTACCTGTACGAGCAGCGACCTGGCCGCCAGTTGGCCGGCTGACGGTCCGCACCAGGTCTGGAGTGTCCCGCTTGGCACTGGACACTCATCCATCATCGTGGATGGTGACACTATCTACACTATGTGTCGCCGTGGCGATCAGGATGCTGTCGTGGCGCTCGACGCCCAGACGGGTGCCACGCACTGGGAGACGAAGTATGACGCGCCCCCCACGCCCGGCATGCAGCTTGATTTCGGCGCCGGCCCACACTCGACGCCGTTGATCGTTGGGGACAAGCTGTTCACCGTCGGGGCCATGGTGCATCTGCACTGCCTGGATAAGCAGACCGGTAAAATACTCTGGTCGCATCCGCTGATGGACGAACTGGGAGCCAGCAATTTGCGGCGCGGCTATGGGGCCAGCCCGATCGCTTATCAGGATCTGGTAATTATGAATACCGGTTCCGGGCGCGGTGGCGACGGACCCGGCCTGGTGGCCTTCAAGCAGGAGACCGGCGAGATCGTCTGGAAGAGTAAGCGCTACGGTGCCGGTTACTCCTCGCCGATCCTGGTGAGCTTCAATGACGAGGATCATCTCGTCGTGGCATTGGGTGGCGACCGCCTGGGACTCGATCCTAAAACCGGAGAGGTCAAATGGAGCTGCCAGGTCGACAGTCAGTCATTCGGCATCATGGGCACGCCCCTGTGGATCGAGCCGGATACGCTGCTGTGTTCGGCGGGCTACGGCGGTGGCACGCGGCTGTTCAAGCTGTCCGTGGCCGAAGAGGGCTACCAGATCGAGGAACTCTGGCACTATCGTAAGATGCAGGTGGTGCACGGCACCCTGGCGCGCATCGGCGATATGGTTTGCGGTTCGCACGCCGGCAGCTTCGGCCCGGCCTTCCTGATCGCGCTCGACCTGACGACCGGCAAGCCGCTGTGGCGCAAACGCGATTTCGCCAAGGCCAACGTCTTATACGCGGACGGCAAGCTGATCATCCTGGACGAGCAGGGCTACCTCGGATTGGCGACGGTTACGCGGGAGGGCTTAAAGGTACACTCCAAGGTACAGGTGCTGGAAGATAAAGCCTGGACGGTGCCCACGCTGGTCGGTTCGCGGCTGTATCTGCGTGACAACCATACGATCAAGTGCCTCGATCTCGGTCGAGCCGCCAATCAACCCGAATAGCCAGTAATGGGAGGTGCATTTATGTTCCGCTTGATTTCCAGAATCCAAATATCCATGGCACTGACCATGCTTCTGTTCGCGGCCGCCATACCAATCCGAGCGGATGTGCCGCCACGCACAGCGGGTGGCCAGGCTTTGGAAGTGCCCGAGGCGCAGCTCGAACAAGGTGAGATTTACCACGTTACCCCCGGCATGGGTACGCAGTTTGTGTGGCATTCCGACGCGCCGCTGATGCGCGTGATGGCGGTGTGCAATCGCGTCG
>JBDRDH010000132.1:0-2621 GCA_043820985.1 Planctomycetota bacterium | reverse complement strand
CCGGGCATATCGACACTTGCATTCGCTGGAAGATGGCCGGCGGTTTGGATCATGGCTGTTGCGGATCGTCACCAACCTGTCACTGAACTTTCGCCGCTCGCGCGCGGTGGGGGGGCGACGCATCTCCTTCGAGGACTGCATCCTCGATGGGCAACGCCCGCGCGAGGAGTATCTCAGCGATGCTCCCCACTCCGACGAGCGGCCGGGAGCCGGGTTCATGGCGGAGGAGCTGGCCGACACCATCCAGACCGCTCTGGGCGAGTTGCCCGAGGCGCAGCGTACCGCGCTGATACTGTTCTGCATGGAACAGTTACCTCAGAAAGAGGTCGCCGAGATCATGGAGTGCAGTGTCGAGGCCGTGAAATGGCACGTCTTCCAGGCCCGCAAAAAGCTGAAGGTGCACCTGGCCGACTACCTTTAGCCCGGCGTAAGCCGGGTCGGCCCGGGCTCGTTGAGTGATGGCGAGATGAATCGCGAGGACTTTGAAAAACTGGTTAGCGATTGGCTGGATGAGCCGCATTCGATCGAGTTGCGGACCCGCCTGGACTCCGCGCTGGCATCTGACTCACGCTTGGCACAACTCCGCGACGAACTGGCGCGCGTTGACAGTCTGATTCGCACCGGACTGCGGGTGATCCCACCAGTGGCATGGGAACGTCTGAAAGCCCGCATTTGCAAAGTCATCGAGCGACTGGGATCGATACCCGATATGGACGCGCGACTCGACCAACAGTTGCGCGCGCTGCCTGGCGTGCAAGCGCACGTTGACTGGAACGCCTTTCAGCGGAAGATCTCTCGGGCTCTCGACCGCGAATCCACCCAACCGAGCATTATTCGGCTGGGTGGCTGGCGCGGTAGGGTAGCCGCTGGCGTGCTGGCAGCGGCGGCGGCGCTGGTGCTGATGTTTACCTGGCCTACGAGCGTAACGCCACCAGCGGAGTCCACCCGCGTTACCGGCTTAGTGACGATAGAATTGCTGCCGCCGACGGATGGTCCATCACGGTCAGAGACGAGCGCCAGCATTGCACAATTGGATATTGTCGTCGATGAGCCGTTGGCACCACCCCTGGCACGGAGTTCATCCGATCCCGAGGTATTCTTCATGTTAGAGCCGCCCAACTTGTCGTTGGTAATAGCGACAGGTGGATACGTCTCACCTTGAGGTAGCACATGCGCACGGTGTTGAAAAAACGTCTGAGAGTGCCACTGATTGCATTGTCGCTTGGTTGTTTGACCGTGGCCACCGCCTCCTTGACGGTGGCGGGCGACTTGCGCGACCTGGTTGAAGAGGTGCTGGATCAGGTTGTCGATGACGTACGGATTACTCGTCAACCGATCCGCGCTGCACTTACCCAACTTGGCGAACAGACCGGCCTGCGCTTCACTTTTGACGAGCATGCGTTGGAATTCATGCCGTATGGTGAGCGGACACGCATCAACGTCACCGTGCAGGGGATCGCCTTGCGTCAGGGCTTGCGGCGGATGCTGGACGGGATCGGCCTGACCATGCGAGTGGTCGATGACAAGGTGCATATCGAGCCGGCACCGGTGCTTGAACGCCTGGGGCGGCGGTTGAGCATCGAAGAGGTGCAACTGCTACAGATGCTGGAAAGCAAGCACTGGAACGAGCTTGACGAACATACTCGCACCGTGCGGGTTCGCGGTATATACGATCCCGACGCGCAGCAGACACTCGATCAGGCGATCGCGCGGGTGCGGGCGTCCAACGCTCTGCATCAGTTGGATGCGGCTACCGAGGCGCTCGGTTGGTACTGGATCCCCCAGGAAACCGGCTTGCTCGTTTATAGCCGGACGGAGGACGTCTGGTACCGCCTGGAGCGGCAAATCAATTTGAACTACCTGGGCGTGCCACTGGATGACATGCTGATTGATTTAGGCAGCCGTGTGGGCGTAACGGTTCTGTTCGAAGCCAACGTGCTGGAACGCATCCGCGCGGCGGAACGTGCCGTCGACCTGGTGCATACCAATACCACTGTTCTGCAAACCCTGGAGCGGATCTGCGGTACCACCGGAACATGTTTCGAAGTGCAGGAATACGGGGTCATGATCGGTGCTTCAGACAATAATGGGGCATCGGTTCGGGCTCCGGCGGGCCGGGTAATCGCCGTGCTGCGCGTACCGGTCGGGGATGATGGCACCACGATTGATTTTCCGTATTATGAAGACAACCTGCCGCCGGAGTTCCGTCATCTACTGGAGCGCAAGTTACCAGTCGTGATCGACGAGCTGCGTCGCCGGCAGAATCCCTGACGCGACTCGCGTCTCACCAGCTATTGGCGCTAAACGATGTTTCCAATGTCCTACGGCTCTGAACAGAGCCCGAAGCGCCAGCGAGGGTTGAGGCCAGGATCCAAGTGGCCAAGGATCCCAGGATTCAAGTGCTGTTTGGACCAGCAAGGTCAGCCCCAATCAGAGCCCGAAGCGCCAGCGAGGATTTAGCATCCGCATTCCCAGAACACCTAGCCCAAGTTGAACACTTCTGACCGTTTTCGACTTTTCTTGCGGCCTGGATCGCGCCTTGGATGTCCTGGGCGCGGTGGCGGCGTGCGAGATGCGGTGTAGTCACGACCTACCCGGTTGCTTCAGCGTGTTTTCGTGTC
>JBDRDH010000131.1:0-49673 GCA_043820985.1 Planctomycetota bacterium | reverse complement strand
GAGCGTCAGCGCGCAACTGGCCGTGGCCGTGGACAGCGCGCTACTGGACAGGCATCCCTCCCACTGCCGCGTTTCATGGCGTGCTTGCAGCAGGGCCTGGCGGGCCGCGGCGTGTGTCGCGGTGATTGATTGGCGATTAACCACTGCGGTCATGAACTCAGATGTCCCAGGGCCAGCAAACCGTAGAAGGTATATTCGCAGTCGGGCTCAGTATCCAACAGATGGCCACGAAATCCGCTACCCGTCCACAAGTAGTTGAGATAATCAAGGCAGGATTCCCTGAACTGGTCGTGCGGGATTCCCAGTGCCGCCAGCGCATGCAAAGCCGTGGCGGTCGAGAGCAGATCGGCCAGGGGAGTATCAGGTGTGGCGTTAAAGCCGCCCCATTTGTTAAGTCGTGCCAGCAACCAGGCGACCGTTGGCTCCGGCACCGGCTGGCCAAGTTGCCTCAACATCACCACGGCGGCAGCAGTGGTTGGTGTCGTGCCTTGGTGCGTACCACGTTCATTCGTGAAGGAACCATCAGCGGATAGTGCTGCGAGCACACTGCGCCCCAGGTCGGCGGGATTGTCCAGTTCACCACCCAAATCCTGGTAGAGCCCCATACCCAGGAAACCAGCGTAGACCGTGCCAGACTCCGCCCCGGATTCTGGATTAAAACCACCATCACTACTGCGAAAGGTCGCCGTGCGTGACAGAATGGATTGGCTTATGTCCTTCGGGAGATCATCGGCGGTCAACGTCGCCCAGCAGCGTCCCAGGCATACCAGATGCACGAAATCCAGGTCGGAGCCGGTGCCGAAGGTTTGAAGATACGCCCGCGTCGTATCGACTGGCAGCCCCTGTCCCAGTGCTACCAGGCTGTCCAGCGCGAACACCGTATAATAAAGGTCGCTGTGAGCGCTACGCCCCCTGACGCCGCCATCGCCGTTGAATTGACTTCGAATATAGACGACGACGTTTTCCGTGGCGTCATGCAGCAGGTTCGGGGCCGACTCCGCGGCCGTCAGCATCTCGTGCCTCAAGCTCACTACAATATCCTCTGATCTCATCGTCGCCGAAAATGCGCCCGATCACTCGCCGTAACAAGCCCTTGAGCGTGGGATTGTCGAGATCGTGCAGACTGCGCGTGGCCTGGGCCACATAGGCCCGTTGCAGGCTGGCCACGGTTTCCAACACGCCGTGCTCGGTAACCAGCCGGTGCAGGTCAGCCGCGATTGTCTCGTAATCACATTCGCGGCACCATAGAGCGGTGGTAATTTCCCGTTCTGACTCATTTGCCCGCTTGTGCGCCACCGCCAGAATCAAGGACGGCCGCAGAGCGCGCATGTCGTGCGAGTCGCCGGCGCCGGTGAAGTCTTCCAGATCGTCGCGAATCTGGTAGGCGATGCCTAACGCCTCACTGTAGCGGCAGAGCACCGCATGCGTGTTCTCATCAGCCTGGGCATAACAGGCCCCCAAGCGCAAGGCCACCTCGAACGCCGGAGCGGTTTTCTCCCGGAAAATATCCAGCACTTCCAGCGAGGCCAGCGGCCGCGGACTGTACACCCAATACAACTCCGCGCCCTGGCCATGACTGAGCGTCAGATGACCGGCGGCGGCGATCCGCAGCATGGCGGCCTGGGTCGCATCACTGGTGTCCAGTTCCCCCAGCAGCCGGTAACCCAGCCCCAGCAGATAGTCGCCGACGTTGAGCGCCACGGGAACGCCATATTCGACATGCAGCGTTCGCTGGCCGTAGCGCTGCTCATCCGCGTCCTCAATGTCGTCGTGCACCAGGGAGGCCTTGTGGAAACACTCCACGGCGATCGCCAGGCGCTTCAGGTCGGCGGTCAGCAGGTCATCCCGTTCGGCGGTGGGTTGACTGAGTGACAGGTATACGCAGGTGGTCAGAAACGGTCGCCAGCGCTTGCCATCTCGGCTCAGCCAGTCGTAGGCGATCTCCTCGGTCGGGCAGGTCGCGGGTCCGAGCAGCTCCGCCAGAGATTCCGGCGTGAACCAGCTTTGTACTTCAGCACGCAAGGTGCTCAGATTCAGGCGCTCGGTCTGATCGTCCGACGACATGTGCAGAGCATCCAGAATCCAATCCAAATCGACGGAAGTACTGGCGCAGCCATCCTGTAATAGTGGTAGGGCCACGCCCGGCACGGCCCGCGACTCCATGTGTGGGAAACACTTCTCCAGGACGCTCATGCAACTTACGCCAATGATGGCGTCGATTTGCCCGGTCTCAATCAGTTCGGTGACGACGGCGGTGCCCTCGGCGACGAGCACGGTACAACCCAGTCGCCGGGCTTCTTCGTGCAGGTAGTGGATCACACACTGACCACATCCCTGACACACCAGGCCAAATTCGTCGATCGGTGCCTGGCAATGCTCGGCGGAACGCAGACACTTCGGCAATAGCAACAGTCGGCGCTCGTAAGGCACACTTGCCACGGTCGCGCGCCAGGCTTCGTTGTTGACCAGAATGGCGGCGTAGTCCTGACATGAGGCATTGATCCGCGCAGCACGACAAACCGTGGTGCCGTGGCGTCGTAATTCGTCCACCGTCAAAGGGGGGACCAGCTTGACCTCTTTCGTCAGGTTTGCGACCGCATCCCGCAGCCGTTGTCGGTCCCGTCGGCTGTTGGGAATGCCGGCCTGTGCTGGGCGATATGTCTGGGACGGCACGCGCGCCGGCAACGTCACCGAGCCGGTGTCTGGCAACGGTTCCGGATTCGATCGCCGGTCCTGTTTGTCATATGGTCCCAGTCGTCTCATCATGGTCCACCGGGCTTCTTATCCTCTCGGCACTATACCTAAGTGTAGGCGCCGAAACCAAAAAACCAGTATTTCTTGGTCAGTCGGTACATCCAGTTCTGTTCGGGGAGTTCGTGTCCGGGGATGTGTTGGCTGTTATGCGGTCCCATCGTGGCCAACTCAGCCAGACCCGTGCCGCGCGCGGTGGTGTCGCGCGCCTGGCAGCCTTCCACAAGTGCTTTCAGTAACTCCGGGCGTTCCAGCACGACACAGCCGCGCGTGGTGGCGGACACCGTCTCGCGGAATTGTTTCAGGAACTCCGATTGGGTGATGGTCTGGAAGATATCACCGGCGTTGTCCTGAATCTTTTCATTGGCGAACTGGATGATCGGGCAGGGCTCGACGTCGCCATGCGGTCCGATGTGATGGCTGATACCCACCACCGCCGGGCAGAGGGCCTGACCCTGGTCGTCCCAATAGGCATCCACCACGCCGATCGGCCGCGTATTACGGATCTGCATCGCGAAGCGGCGCACACCCAGCACCTGTTCGGGGCGCAGGGCCAGTTCCGGAGCCGGGTCCGGGCCGACCGGGCGGTAGGTAGTGAACCACACGTAATGCACACCCCGCCGGATCAACTCATCAACCCATTCCACGCGCACCAGGTCGGCATAATTGTTCTGGCAGACACTGGTGGTCACGCCAGTGATCAAGCGCTGCCGCACGCAGGCTTCCAGTCCCGCCAGGGTGCGATCGAAGACGCCCGTCCGTCCGCGGCGCTGATCGCTGACCAGGCGCGAGCCCTCAATGCTGATCAGGGGTGTGGCATTTCCTACGCGCCGCAACTCGGCGGCGATCTCATCCGTGATGAAATGACCATTAGTGAAGATCTGGAAATAGCAGTCCGGGTGGGCGGCCAGCAGCTCGATCAATTCCGGGTGCATGAAAGGTTCACCGCCCAGGATGCCGAAAAAGCTGTTGCCATGGCGTTTGGCGCTGTTGATCAGCTTATGCAGATCGTCCAGGCTGATATCCACCTTTTCCGAAGCCACGTCCACCCAGCAACCCCGGCAGCGCAGGTTGCACCCGCTGGTAATCGAGATGTACAGGAACGGGGGGAAATATTGCCCGGCCCGCAGGCGCTTTTTGAAACACTGTACGGAGCGGACACTTTTGAAGGCGAAGTTGTAGGCGAACTTCCAGAGCAGACGAGTATCAGTCGTACGCCATAAACGATAGGCTGTCGCTAAGACCATACCATCGAATCCGGGCTCGCCTTTGGTACTACAACGCGTGGTCGCGAAGCATCATTCTAAACTGGATGGGTGGCCCATGGCTTTAGCCGTGGGGAACACGAATCAGCCAACTATTCGCGCGGCCCACCTCTAAAGAGGTGGGCCACCCAATCAACAGCGATCCATCAGATCAGCGTTGGCGGAGCACTAGATGCCCCACTCCTGTGCCGTGGATTCTTCGGACTCCGGCCGGGCATCCTGATCCGTGGGCGGTTGCCGCGCGGCGCGGGCGCGCTGACACTCACATTGGCATGGCGCGCTTGGCAAAACCCCATCCGGAATGCCGAGTTCGGCCTGCACCAGCTTGAGCTGTGCGAGCCGCTCCTGATCGGAAAGCTGCTCCGCCGGCTTACTGGCGAAACGCCGGCGGGCCTGCTGATCTCTGGCCCGTAGAGCGCACTGTGCGTCAGCACCCAGCAAGGCCGCGAGATCGACCTTGACTGCCGGGCGCTGGAGATCTTCTTCGGTAACCTCGGCGCCATTGATCGGACGCTGGTCGTGCTTGGGGAACATGATCGCGACTTGCGGGCAGACCCGCGCGCAGGCCGGACACCCAATTTTACATTTGGCCGGATCCTGAACCTCAATCCGCCCATCAGCGTCCATGCCGAACACGCCGAACAGGCAGAAATTCAAACACTGCTGGCAGTTGGTGCAGCGCTCGTAGTCGATCACCGGAAACCAGGGTATCCAGCCATCAGCGCCCGTGGCCTGCACCTGTTGCTCGTCGGAAGGCACGTTGCCCGCGGGCAGATCGGCCAGTAAGCCCGCCACCACCTGGGCGGCATCCCGCGCCCGCATGTTCAGTAGCGTCAATCGATCTTCGGAAATCGGCATCCCGGCGGCGTGCCACAGCCACTTGACCGCCCGTGGATAGCAGGCGGCGACGCGCACGCCGCCTGCTTCCGCGATACGCTTCAATATTGGATCGCGCCGCGCGGCCAGCGCGCAGAAGTCGATTTCCCTAAACGCCACACCGGCGGCCTGGAGCTCCCGGCGCACTTCGTCACGAACCGCCGCCGGAATCACATTTTCATGTGTACACGAACAGATCAGAATTTCACAAGTATCACGCATGCTGATTAGCTCATCTGATTGTAGCCAGCCGACCCGCTTCCGCAGTATCTTGACCGTCGCCAGCGTCGTCAACTCATTAACCGCCGGTTTCGCGTCAGCCCCCCCGTGCACCCACACAAGTCGCCCCCCTGGCCGACCAGCACTTCAGGATACGAATAATCCGTAATTGCTCCGACCAGTCCCGCGCTCAATCAGAGGATTCCCCTGGTAAAGTTCGATCCGGATCTGGCTCGGGTTGGCGACGTGATAACCGGCCTTACCGGGGAGTAGATGTAACTCCGTCGGGCAGCTTGTCGAGCACCTGGCGTACCCGTCGCAAGAGGGCACTACGACTAAAGGGTTTCTCCAGAAATTCGATCCCGTCGTCGAGCACGCCGTGGTGGGCGATTACATCCGCGGTGTATCCAGAGATGTAGAGTGTTTTAAGATTTGGGTGAGCATGTCCGAGCAGATCGGAAAGTTGGCGGCCGTTCATGTTCGGCATGATCACATCGGTCAGCAAGAGGTCAATTCGATTATTGTGGGCGGCAAGATCTAGCGCCTCATCACCATTTCCCGCGTCCAGGACCTCATAGCCGACCGACGTTAACAGTTGCGTGGTAAGCTTGCACACCGTCTCGTCATCTTCACATACCAGGACGGTTTCGGTGCCAGTCGGCATCTCGTTCAGATCCGCGTCGGCGGGACCCACCTCGACCGGCGTCTCCACGACCGGGAGAAAGACTTTGATGGTGGTGCCTTTTCCAAGCTCACTCCGCACCTCGATATGTCCGCTATTTTGTTGGACAATGCCGTACACCGTGGCCAATCCCAGGCCGGTGCCGTAACCGGCAGCCTTGGTAGTAAAGAAGGGTTCAAAGATCCGTTCCACCGTCTCGGTATCCATCCCGCAACCGGTGTCGCTCACGGAGAACATGACGTAGGGTCCCGGCGGGGTATCGGGGCGTTTCTCGATGCCGCTTTTATCCACTGTGACATTCGTAGTCTCCAGCCAGACGCGCCCCCCATTGCGTATGGCATCCCGCGCGTTGACGACCAGATTCATCACGATCTGCTCGAATTGGCCGGCATCGATACACACGGATCCCAAGTCCGGCGCCTGCGTACTCTTGAGGTTGATATCCTCGGAAAGTAGACGCCGCAACATCTGCTCCATCTCGGTCAACGCCTGGTTGATATTCAACACCGTCGGCTGCACGACCTGTCGCCGGCTGAAGGCCAATAACTGGCGTGTCAGCCGCGCGGCACGCTGTGCACTGCGTTCGATCTGCTGCAAACCCTGCTGAATCCTCGCCGCCACGGGCGACTGCTCGTCGAGTACGTTAAGGCTGATTTCCACGTTGCCCAGGATGGCTGTCAGAATATTGTTGAAATCATGCGCGACTCCGCCGGCCAGTTGACCGAAGGCTTCCATTTTCTGGGCCTGACGAAGCTGAGCTTCGAGCTGCACTTTTTCCTCTTCCGCCTGCTTGCGCTGGGTAATATCGAAGATGGCCCCATCCAGGGTGCGAACGGCGTTGTCCGCGCCCATGACCGCCTGGCCACGGTCGTGCACCCAGCGCACCTGACCGTCGGCGCATACAATCCGGTATTCCAGCACATATGGCCCACGCCGCGTCACGCTCTCCCGCCCCCGCCTATGGACCATGTCCCGGTCATCGGCGTGAATGATGCTGGTATAGCCGCGTCCCGCACTGCCGAGGAAGTCAGACGCGGGATAACCCGAGATCTCCTCAATCGCGTCACTGATAAAGGCCAGCGTGCCGGTTCGATCGTCACAGCGATAAACCGCGCCCGGCAGGTTGGCGACCAGGCCTTTGTAACGCTCCTCACTCGCTTGCAAATCTTGCAGGAATAGCAGACTGCTCAGGCCGTCGGTCAGGCGTCGGCCGACCTCCTTGAACAACCGTCGTTCTTCCCCCGTCCAAACGCGTGGATACGAACACTGGTGCATGCCAAACATCCAGGGCTTGCCCACTTTGGGGTGCACGTCCATGATCATCTGGGACCGCACGCCGAACTGCTCCGTCACCTCCTGATAGAGCGGGTAATCGCCCTCGGGCGCGAAGGTGACCGGGCCGTCGGCCGCTAGCAGCACCCGACAGACTTCGTCCGCCCCCGGCTTCATTGGCACGTCCAGGTCCTGCTTGTACGCGCCCGGGTAATCGAGACGGGTCACTTCCACCGGCACGCGGTAGGTGGGCGCCTCCGGATCACAGGGATAGAGCAACCAGGCCCGATCGCAGTTGAAATCTTCCAGCACCGTGTTCAGCACGTCGTGCAACATGACCTTCAGATCCGTCGCCGATCGAATGACGCGATTTACTTTTTCGAGACTCTTGAGGAAGCGCAGGTAGGCCAGGTGCTCTTGTTCCGCTTCTTTGTGCGGTGTGATATCGGTGGATACCAGCGTGGCGGCGACGACGCGTCCATCGAGCACGACGGGGCCAGCCTGTACGGCGTACCAGGCCATTTTGTGACGCGGGCCTTCCGCCTGGGATTCATATGAGGTGGCTTGACCAGTTTCGAAGACGTATTCGATAGCGGCTCGGACACGTTCGCGGTGCTCGGGGTGTATGTAGGTGTAGACACTGTCACCAATTGCGTGCTCGATACTAATTCCCGTCACTGTGCGGTTGATGAATTCAATGCGGCCGTCGCGATTGACCGTAGTGACAAAATTGGGCGCATTTTCGACCAGAGCCCGCCAGCGCGCTTCAGAATCACGCAGAGCCTGGTTAGCGTTTTCGAGCTCGGCCGTCCGCAGCCGTACTTGTGCCTCGAGATGTTCCTGATGTTGGCGGTTCTCCTGTTTCAAGCCGGCGCGCTCGAGCGCCAAGGAGATCACATGACGCATTGTATCGAGATCTTCAAACGGTTTGGTTACGTAGTCCCACGCCCCGCGCCGCACGGCCTCGATCGCGTCGGCCAAGACACCTGTACCGGATACGACAATCACCGGAGTCTCGGGCGCTTCATCAGCAATTGTAGTGATCAGGTCCAAACCACTCATGCTGGGTAAACATAAATTCGTCAGAACCAGATCGGGTTGCTCGCGCCGGAATACCGCCAATCCCTCCTCGGCATTACTGGCTTGCAGAATGGTAAACTCCAAGGTTTCCAAGCAGGCGCTGATTCTCCCCCGTAACCCCACATCATCAATAACCAGCACACTTCTGTCTTGTCCGCGGGGCATCACCAGCCTCCCTGACCCTCGCAATATGGTAGAGGTTTAGAAATGTAACCTCTTCATAGTTATCGGCTTCCGAAACCGAATACCTTCCGGCACACATGAAGGCCGAGCCAGACGGACTGTTTTTATCTTATCGATGGATCCGGTTTTCGTCTTTTTATAGGACGCAAGCAGTCAAACTCATCAACACACGCGACACACAATACAACCGGGTCGGACGGCTCGGTTTGATACCTGACTCGTAAGCTGGTACCGAATTCCTGACAGCCTGCCAACCAAAACAGATATGTGGCGAAGTACAAATCCAGAATATGTAACTTCACCGCTCTATGTTAACACGTGCTATCCTCCTGGCAACACACAAATCACATTCGTGCTTAACACGATTCCCACCCGCGGAATCGGTCCCAACGCCGGATAGGGACAATCCAGGACCATTGGGGACGGATTCAATAAGGGTCTGGTGCCTCGTACACACATGCCCGGGACCTGGCTGCGTCAAGAACTTCCCTGAGTAGCGCCATAAGGTCTTTGTGCCTGTGGAGTGTTTAGCAACTCCGCGGATGTTCAGGCTCTAATTTGGATTACCTGGCGCGGATAACACGGTTGCCGGTCACCGTCGCGCGTTAACGCAATCGCTGACCGGCAACAGCTCACCTATCAGATTACGGACAGGCGTCGCACGTACCGACACCGACGCACGTGATGAACCAGTCGATGTCGTATGAGTCAACGCTGCCATCACAGTTGATATCGTTGGCGCAGAAGTAATTGCAGCCATGTGAGGCGATCCAGTCGCCGGCGGCGCCGATGGCCAGGATAAAGTGATCGATGTCGTACGAGAGGGGGCCGTCGCCCAGGCAGTCCGCGTCGCCGCGGTAATCGGTGCCGCCACAATCACACGGACTGTCGGTGCAGCTTACACCGACGTGGTACGTGCCACCCGCGGCCAGGCAGTCGGCTTCAAGGTGCGGATCCTGGGGATCGTTCGGATTAACGTCATAGCAGACGTAGCCGTGACAGCACACCGCGGTATCACCCTCTTCGCAGCCAAAGCGCTCGACCCGAAACGCGTCAATGCCGGCTTCGACCACCGAGCCGGCGTTGAGGTCGGAAGCCTCGAAACGTACTTTCACCTGCGCCGTCGGGGTCACGAAGTCCGCGACCTGGAAGGAGTGGACGCTCCAGCCGGAACCCGAGGCCGGTCCGAGCGTCTCGGCTTCAACCCAACTGCCGCCGTTGTTATTGGAGACCCACACCACGAACAGGTCGTTATTGGGATCGCCACCATAGCTATTGTTGTACCACACGGCGTATGAGATCTGGGCATCGCCCGTGCTCAGATCAATGGTGGGCGAGAGCAGCCAGGTATACCCGCCATCCACATCGCTGTTGCAAGCGTCGGCGGCGCTGTTATCTGTCAGGAAGCACTGCCCCGAACCATCGTAGTCACTGGGCGGATCACCGCGGTTACAATTCACCGGGATGCCACGGTCCCACTGTCCGTCGGTCAGGCCAGAGTTCTCGACCGTCCAGCCGGTACCAGTCTCGAAATCGTATTCCAGGACCACTTCGTACTCACCTACCTCAGCCGTATAGACCGCCGTCGGGGCAGTCGCCGGGCTATACACGATGCCACTGACAGTGCCCGTGGCGCTGAAGTAGAACTCGGGCTGATCATCACAACCGGCGGCCGGCAGCGTGGCCAGGTACAGATCGTCACCCAGGGGTGTCAAGGGCGCGGTGTCATACTGACCACCACCGAATTCGTCGTAGCGGTAGTAGAGCGTACCGGAATCCGCGATGTACTGCTCATTGCCCTCGTTGATCCGCACGGTGATATCGGTGGCTTCTCCAGGGGTCAGCAGGCTCGGCAGGCCATTGGGAAAGCTGATCGACAAGTTGCGCGTGATGTTGATGTAGTAGACGTCCTGCTCGCCATTGAATGTGGCGGCATATGCCAGATGCACGCCGTCATTGTCCGAAATCATGTCGAAGTAGTCACCCATCTTGTTTTGCTGGGGCCAGCCCACGTGCGGATCGAAAGCCGGGCTCAGGGCTTCGTTCGGCGACCAGGTCTGACCGGCGTCCTCGGAATAGGAGTAGTACAGCTCGGAATCGTAGCCCCCGGGATCGTTGCGGGTGTCCAGCCAGACGGCATCGATGCGGCCATTCGGCGCCACCGACATCGTGCCGAACCACTGCCAGCCAGCCTGCACATCATTCACGCGTACGGGCGCGCTCCAGCTCTGACCGCCATCGGTGCTGCGGGCGAACATGACGTCGAGCGGATCCACCCCCCCGGGGTCAACCGAGCAGAGCATATATACGTTGCCGTGGGTCGGACCGCCGGAGTGATCGGTCGCCACCCAGACCTGCCCCAGCAGGCCGCCCGGATTGGGACCGGCCGAGTAGCCGATGCTGCCGCCCAGGCTGAGGGAGGTCGCGAAGTCCCAGGTCACGGACTGAAGCGGATTCTTGGCGGTGGAGGATTTCACCACCACGAAGCCCTGCCCGGAGATGTACAGCTCGCCATCCGGCCCGACCGCCAGTGTCCCCCAATAGGGATTCGTCAAAATGTTGATGCAGTTCTCGAACGTGAACCCCCCGTCGGTCGAGCGCGTGAAGTCTCCATTGCAGGCACTGTAGTATCGATTCCAACTCGCGTAAATGTGGCCATTGCCCATGCCGCCGGTCGTGTCGATACACTGCCACTGCTTGTCACCACCATAGGCGTAGTGGCCGGCGTCAAATGTTTGACCACCGTCGGTAGAGATGTAGACGTGGCACCAAAAGTCCGTCTGAGCTGTGTTGGCGGTCAGACTGTTGTAGTAGAAGTTGCCATTAGCGTCGGCATCCAGGACCGGATCCGAGCGGAACACACCCGGCTCGATGACGCCGGGGAATATCCAGTTCTGACCGCCGTTGGCGGTGTATGCCCAGCCCGCTTGGCGGAAATTGCTGTTCACATTGTCAAACTGTCGCCAGCCGATCACCATCCGATTCGGATTGGTCGGATCGATGGCCAGCGACGGCTCATTAGCCGCGTCACCCACGATGTTGAACCCGAATTCGCTGATATTGACTTGTACGCTGACATTCCCATCGCGGCTGACGACCACGCTCGGCGAAGTACGCTGCACCCCGCTGGGAGCTGGCAGGTAGGGATCGCTCGGGTACTCGAGATGCCCCGGCGTATCAGGCTTTTGATCTTCTGTACCTTGAGCAAACGCCGCGCCAAGCGGGCACAGCAAGAGCGTCACAAGCAAAAACGGCAGAACCATGCGACTAATCATTAGAAAACCCTCCTGAAGGTAGGCAGCCTGTGTCCTGGGAATACGGCCAAGGATCGTGATTGAATCCGATAAATTCCACAAGACTGGCCTGGGTAGGGGTACAACCATTCATCCACAACACACCGGCCACTCCCCCCGGTACGGTTGGTATACGCAAACCGTCAGCTATTGATTTTATCGTATCAACCCGGGCAGTCTTCAACAAGAAGCATGTGCTACATATACTGGCTCTGTACATTTATCCGGACGTTAACTGACACGACGAGGCTCGGCAGGAGCCTCGCCCTCCCTTGGTGGTTCTACGGCAGCGGCTTTCCGCGGTCGAAGCGGCTTTGCCATTTGATCTGGCCGTCTTTCTTCCAGACGGTCCAGGTGCCGTCGGGTTTATCTTGCCAGTAGTGCTCTTCGCCGCGTTTGTTGCCTTCTTCGTCCCAGACGTAGCGCGGGCCGTGCCGCTCGCCATGCTCGTAGTGTTGTTCGGTACGTTTGCGGCTGTTCATGTGCCAGGCAGTCTCCACGCCATGCAATTGGCCCTGAACATACGTGGACTCATACTCCTTGGTGCCGTCTTGGTACCACTGGGTGTAAAGACCGTGGTTAATCAGGGTGCCGTCAACCGCCGAGACGACCTCCCGGCGAACGCGCAGCACACCATTGGGCCAGTGCTCCTCCACGACCCGTACATTTTCGGCTGGCCGGGCTTCGACCGGCGACGTTTGCTCTGAACGACAACCGGCGAACCAGGCCAACGACATTACGACCACTACACTGCTCACAACCATACGAAGCATTCGCAATCTCCAACCGGGCGTCAGAGGGAGGGCAATATGACAGCGTTTACAAATGTTCACGAGTGGCTGCGCCTAATCCGAGCCCGAAGCGCCAGCGAGGGTATGGGACACCTCAGCGCATCGGCAGGGTAACCCGTCGCTCGCGCTCCGGGCTCGGATCGCGGAGCGACTTTTGTAGCGTTGTAGTATCAGCCGCCGCCGACCAGCGCGATAAACCAATCGATATCATACGCGTTTACCTGGCCGTCGCCATTACAGTCCGCCAGTTGCCGCAGACAATGTGACCATTGGCCCTCATAATCACAGGTGGGGCTCAGGGCACAGATGAATCCGTCGATGTCGTATGCATTGACCACGCCGTCACAGGTCATATCGCCGATAGGACAACCATTTTCGCCGACCTCCACTCCGAGGGGCGTGTCGGGACAATCGTCGCATAGGTCGCCGGCGCCATCCTCGTCCAGATCTTCCTGGTAGGGATTGTAATCCAGGCGGCAATTGTCACAGGCATCACCGACCTCATCGCCGTCGGTGTCTACCTGGTACGGATTGTAGTCCAGCGGGCAGTTGTCACAGATATCACCGACGCTGTCCCAATCCGTATCGATCTGCAATGGATTGGGATCCAGCACGCAATTGTCGGCATCATCACCGATCCCGTCGCCATCGCCGTCGTTCCAGCCGGATTGCGCCGTAACCAGTCCCAGCCTGGATCCCCCGGCTGAATACGGCATCACACGCATCCGTTGCTCGCCTGCTCCCGGAGGAGTCAATATATCGCAGGGCATCAGCCAGATACCTGGCACGAACCGGGTCGAGCCCGGCAGCGGCGGCTCGAAGGTGCCGTCACAATTGGCATCCACACTCACGCCCGCCTCAGCCATGGTCACGTTCAGCTCAGGTATGGCAGTGTGCGCCCACTTGGCATCCGTGATGCCGAACGCGAGCGGCTCACGTCCGGCCAAACCATAATCCAGCACGCACTGTTGCTGATCCGAGACGCGCGTGAAGATCAGCTTGGGCAGTACTGGCAGCACGGCATCATACGTCCCGCCATCGTGGCAGCTCTTGAAGATGTTCATAATGCCGAGCGGCTGCGGCAGGTCCGACAGGCAGACCTGCACGTCCCATTCCTCCGGGTCACTACCGCCGTACGTAACGGTAATCGGCGCGACACTGACCAGGCTAAGCGCTCGAATCTCAATCTCGATGGTGTCCTCGGAAGGCAACTCCGGCAGATTGGCATCCTGCCGCCGTTCGACGATCGTGTCAGCCCATTCGAGCATTCCCGGCGGATCAGTCTCCATCGGCTGGCCGCCCAGCGTGATGATCCCGTCAAACGGATCGGAACCCGGGCCGAAGAAATCAGGCGGCAGCGGCGGATTCAGGTCCCCGAGTTGCGTAGTACCGCCGGGAGGCGTGCTCCACAGGTCGATCCCGGCCTTGATGAATTCGCACTCGTCCGGGATCCCGTTGCCGTCGATATCGTCGGAGTAGCCCATGGCGATGTCTTCGTCGTCCGCGATGCCGTTGGCATTGCAGTCCGGCGTGAACGGCCAGTCCATCACCGCGGCCTGGAACACCTCCGCTCGATCTCCAGGCAAGCCACTATCCTGCGGTTCCTGAGCCCAGGCGACGAAACGTATGTCTTCCTGGTTCTGCCAACTGGTGAAATCAAACGTAAAGTAGCTGAACACCGTCTGGCACTCACCGGGCTCCAGGTAGACGTCCACGGGCTCCGCGCCTTGCTTGAAGCCGTAACGCGAGAAGAACTCCTCGTATGATGGCCAGTTGTCCAGGACCTGCACGGTATACAGACGTACCGTCCTGGCGGTGCCGCCGGCTTCCAGACAGACGCGCGCGCTCACGCGATAAGTCTGATCGATAACTGGATAAGCGTGCAGTTCGATGGTTACGTCGGTGGCCAGCGATTGTCGCGCGATATACTCAGCCTCGTACCGCCCATATTGCTGGGCGACATCCGGGACCTCGCCGATGACCTCGGCGACGCCATCGAATAAGGCCCAGGGTGTTTCCGTGACACCATAAAAGGCGGCCCGCGCGGTACCCCAGGGGACGGCATACATGTCGCCATAGTGGTACTGCACCACCGCGAGAGTGTCACCATAGTTTTGAATCATCAAATCCAACGCCGGACCGGCGTAAACGGGGCAGGTCTCTCACTGCTGAAAGGTGAAGTCTTCCGCCAGCACCATCCGCTCGGCACTATGAGCATTGAACGCACATGCACAAAACAGAACCAGCACTGCCATGGCGCGCTGCGTGTTGAATAAAGCCGCCACTACGACCGGATGCTTCTTCATCACAACCTCCTCCGAGATTACTGAACACCGTCGACGCCCTCGCCTGGCGCGACGTGTGGATAACGCTGTACCGTCCGCGCACTGGAAGAGAACGGGCGCCCCCCAGCCGCAACGCTCCCCTCCAGTCTCCTATGCTCACAGACTAGCAGATGTTGGGTTTCTGACAAAGAGGTTTTACGCCCACACTCCTCCAGAACTTACGTATAGCCGATAAAACACCCCCAATAATCCGAGCCCCGGGCGCGAGCGAGTGGGTCAAGCCAAGGATCCAAGGATCCAAGTGTTGTCGGCCATTCAGACCTGCACTTCCAATCAGAGCCCGAAGCGCCAGCGAGGGTTAACGCCCCGCTCCCCCAATCCGAACGCGCGGTGCCAGCAAGCGCCCCCCAATCCGAGCCCCGAGCGCCAGCGAGTGGGTTAACCCGACTTTCGCAGATCAGTGCCGCGAACTGCGTTGGCGGGGTCGCGAAGGCCGATTCGACCCCATAGGTCTGCACTACAAAACCGGCCGACAGGACGTCAGGCCGGCGGTTCCGCGGCCGCCGGGAGCTCGAGCTGACCGGCGCGGATGCGCGGCGGAGGCTGCGGAGGCAGCCTGCGTTTCAGGGTTTCCAGGATCATGGCTTGCTCAGCCGTCGGCTCGCCGCCGGCTACGCGCCGCGACTCGACCACGCTCCAGTAGCGGTGTAGCTTGCCATTCTTCTTGCGACTGTGGCAACGCAGGAACATCGTGCTGACAGGAATACCACATTCACCGTCGGCAATTCAACGGGGTAGGTCTGCACTACAGCCGTTTGAAGCCCGAAATCGGCCCTGACGCCGGCGCCAGGGCAGCTAAATCCCGCCAGATTCTTCCAACCTGCGAAAGTCGGGTTAACGCCACAAGGTCGGTTCCAATTCCCCAAACAACAAAGAAAACTCGATTTCAGGTACAACTACATCAGCGCAGGTTGTCCTGTGCACCCGTGAAAGGCCAGTACTTCCAGCGCTCGTTGGGCTGGGCCGTGTAGGGCGGATTCCAGAGCATATTGTTGGGATCGTGCGCCCAGATCCGCGCCCCGGGTGTCGGCCACAGGTCAAACCGCCACTTGGGCCCGCGGGAAATCAAGTCCCAGTTATTGCCGACGTTCATGCTGTTACGGGCCACATTTTCATCAACCGTCTGATGACCTTCCGCCCGCGTGGGACGCGCCGAGCCGTCACAAAAAACCAGGTTGTCCTGCATGTACAGGCCGTGCCAGCCGGTGGCGATGACCGGGTCCGGATTGGCGACGCCATTGTCCATCCCGATCATGTTGAAAAAGGTCGGCTCCCCAAACGCCGCCACGCGTGATGGATCGGTAATGCTCGAGAGGCTATGCCCCCACGGCCCGACGGCAAACGCCCCAACATAGGGCGAACTGCGGCCTGGGAAGATCCCATACAGGCTGGCCCGGTAGCTGTTACCCAGCGTGTTGTAACAGGTCCGATCGGCGTTCTCGACCGGCGAGTCGTCGATGTCCTCATGCCGCGGGTAACCGCGGTCGGACGGGCAGGAGTACAGCTTCATCTGCCGTGCGTCGCTGGCCATGATGTCGCCGTAGATGTACACGTTCAACGGCCGCGTGCGGGCCGCCCAGGGGCTGTTGTCGTCCAGTTCGCGGGGACCATTGTCCGTCAAAAAAGCCTGCGGGGCCGAACGCCCCCCGAAAGCGAACCATATCGCCGTGCGGTGCAGCCAGTAGTCACTGGCCGGCATGTAAGTCACCATCATGGCATGAATCGGGATGATGAGATCCTTGGGCTCATCGTTGGCATAGGCCAACGCCGCCTGACCGATACTACGCAGATTCGCCAGGCAATAAGCCCGTCGGCCTTGCTCGCGCGCCCGCCCCAGGCTGGGTAGCAGGATCGCCATCAGCAGCGCGATGATCGCAATGACCACCAGCAACTCGATGAGGGTAAAGCCGGCCGTCCGGCGTGCCCGCTTCATGGCTGACTCCCGTTCTCTGGATTTACGCTGGCCTCTTCCACGTCATCCGGAGCCGGCCGACTGGTCGACCAGCCGCCCGGCGGCAGTGTCAGGCTGCCCCGGCGATACCAACTCACCTTAAACAATCCGCATTCCGGGCAGCAAAGCAACCCATCTTTCTTTTTCAGGGTGCGCGTCGGATGCTCCGAAAAGTGGGCCCGATAACCACAATCCTCGCAAACCAATAAGTAGCGCCAAGCCTCCTCCTGATCGATCTGTGTCCGCGACTCCCCCGGACGGCAAGCCAGGAACACCAGCACGGCGATCAGCATCAAAACCACGCCGGCGCCCCCCACTACCATTAATTGAGTACGTCGATCGGCCCGCACCAGCAGCGCAAACTCTTCAAACCGTTCGAGCGGCTGACGCCATTTCATGCCGGCGATCCTCATATGGCCGCGCATACTGTCCACTAGCAGCATGTCTGTCTTCATTCTATAGCGCAGCGAACAGGGACCGCACCTGGATTTGCCCGACAATTGGCGGATAGTCAGCTTCTAGCGCCGCGGTTCCAGGCCATACTCAAAGAGATAGTGGCCCTGTGGATTGATCCTGAGATGCGTGTAACCGCCAGCCGGTACTCGTTCAAGCTCTTCCGCCAAATGTGGGTAGAGCCGTGCGGCTCCTTCGATGTGTGGCCAGCGTTCCAGGAGCCTTACCAGTCCGGCGGCCAGCCATTCATGGGCTCCTTGGGCACTGCGAACGCCCTGGAAACTGGCCAGATCGTCCAGAATTGCCCGTAACATGTCGATTGGACCGGTCGCTCCCAAACCAGCCAGGGCAGGATCCAGCTCGCCCCGCAACTCGTAAGCCCACGGATTCGTCAGCCCGACATTCCGCCGCTGCAACCGGGCTTGCAGCTTGCCGCTAACCAGGCCATCGCGTGTCATGAGCACGACCAGGGCCGCCACGTTGCCCCGGCTGTCCTCCTGTAACAGGCAATATCCGAGCTCGGTACGCCGTACGGTATCCTCGGCGAAAGTGCGGGTACACTCCTGTTGCGTCATGCCCAGCCGCACCTGCTCATAACTCCAGTTGTTACACCCGCCAACCAGCGTGGCCAATATGCCGACATACACAATCCCAAGTAGTCCCGCCGGGCGGTTGCCACCATTGTCTGTCGAATGTGCATCCATGACATGGCATGATCGGGGCCGTCGCAACTTCACGCAAGGTAGTATCCGGATTGCTTAACTGGTGGCGGTCATTAATCGCCTGGCCCAGCCCTGGCGACCCTGGCCGCTAAAACGCATATACTAGTAATGGTCAGAATAGATGAACGACCACGGCGGCATGCCAACGCCGATTATCAGAATGAGAACCTAGATGGATCCCGAACAAATTGACGTCATCCTGGAGCACGCCAATCAGCTCCTGGAATCCGGCCAGGCGGATGAATCGCTACGTTGCCTGGATCAGATCGAGGGACTGTTGGTCGACTCCGACGATCGCATCGAATTTGCCTCGTTGCGTGCCTGCGCGTTAGTCGAGGTGGGACGTTCCAAGGATGCCCTGCAAACTCTGGAACCGCTCCTGGACGAATTCCCTGATTCGGCGCGCTTATACGGCGCTTTGGGAATTGTGTTGTCAAATGGATATAACCTGACCCAGGCCCGCGCGGCGCTCGAGAAGGCCGTGTCGCTCGATAATGAGAACGAAAGCCTGCTGGCCAACCTGGCGCTGGTCTACGAGATGCTGCGTGATTACAAGACCGCGCTGCAGCTTTACGAGCGTGCCATCGAGCTGGGCGCCGATCTGGACTGGGCCCTGCAGCGCAAGGCCGCCGCGCTTAGCGAAATGGGTGATTACGATTCCGCCAAGGCCACCTTGCACCGCTACCTGTCGCTGGTACCTGACGATGTCGACCAGTGGATCACGCTGGGAATTCTGCACAGTGATGATGAAGAGTACGAGCGCGCTCTGACCTGCTACGAACAAGCCGCGGCACTTGCTCCGGATTCAGTCGCGCTGCGCATCAACTGGGGCGTGACCGCCGTGCGGGCCGGACAATTGACCACCGCGCAGAGCCAACTCAGCGAGTTGCGGCGGGTCGATCCGGATTCCTCACGGCCAGTATTATTGCAGGCCTTCATTCTCGAAGAGCAGGGTGATATATCCGGCGCCGAGCGCTGCTACCGCCGGGCCCTCGGCCGCGTGCAGGACGACGACTATGCCGAACTGACCTATGCGCTTGAGATGGCCATGGACTTCCACGCGCGCCGCAAGGAATCCGCGCGATGTGATGAGTTACTACACCGCGCTTACGCCACCAACGCTTGTACGGTTGACCTGCTCGAGCCCTATCGCGAACTGACCGGCCGCTATCTGCGCCGCGGCTACTGGTACGCGCTGCTGGTGGAAGCTGACTACCGTCCGGGGCTGCATGAAGTCCGCGAGCAAGCCTCCCCGGGTACCGGTCCGCCCATCCGCTATCAGCGCGACATCGAGATCGTCGCCCGCGATCGCGATGAAGCCCTCACCATCGTGCTCGAATTCCTCAACCGCATGGGCGAAACCAGCATCTGCGTCTGCGAGTTCACGCGCGAGGAGGATCTCAACGACGTCTACAGCGGGCTCTATAGCATCGAACGCGAAAGCTACGTCAGCGCGGCGGGATGATGTGCGCGGCCTGTAGGCAGCGTAGCGGCCGGCGGCTCGCTGGCTGGGGAACATCGGGGCGTCATTTCACGTCGACGGCCTGCATCAAACCATGCCCTCAGCGGGCCGGATGCCATGCCCAAGCGCCAGCGCGGGCATGCCAGGTGAATAGAGGTAGGTCCTCTGGGCTCCCCCCAGTCCCGCCAGGGACGACTGATCGTAGCCCAGGGCGCAGCCCTGGGACCACGGCATGCCCCCTCATCCCCCAGTCCCGCCAGGGACGGCTGATATCCACCACAACCGAATTGCGGACCTGCGTTAAATCGTACCCTCAGCGGATTTCCCGTGTGGAACCACAATCGGGCTCTGCCAGGCCGCGAGCAGCATCATGTACTCCATGGTCGTGAGCTTTGTGTACCAGGAATTCTCCCCGTCAGTCAATTCAGTATACCAGCCGTTCCATTTGGATTCAACGCGCAACAATGAGTTCCTAGGTGTGCGTAGTTGGCTGTCGACCGAATCCTCATTTGGCCAGCAACCGTCCACGCATACAACCCCCGGTGCGATGATCCATGTCTTACGCGAGATGAGCCGCCACAACTGAAAAAGCAGCCAGCCGATGAACGCCACCGCGAGGTAGATCATGTTGCCCGTGGCTTCCGAATAATGTGCCACCTGTATTAGCAGGATCAGGCTAAACGGAACTCCCAAGCGCAATATGTTACGCCCCAGGAGAGACGGCTTGAGTTTGATCGGTTTTCCGTCCCCCTCACTTGTTACCAAACTTGTAAGTTGGCGCAGCGCTCGATCTGTCTCGCGCAGCCGGGTCGGTTCGAACATCACAGTAATGGGTGCTGGAACTAATTCACGCCGTTCGTTGTATTGTACGGACACGATCGCTATTCCGCCCAATCCATTCCGGCGAGCGATATCTAGGACCTGCGTACATGACGGCTCCCAGTCCATATCCCGTACCTGGAGGAGTAGTGCATCCAGGGCCGGCTGTGGCATGGTGGGAGATTCCAGGCCATAGAACCTGTTATGGCCATGGAACCGGAGGTGCGACCGGACAACCGCCACGTGACAGCCACGTTGTGCAACACCAGCACTTTCCACGATCCGTATATCCTCCCACAGCAATAGACCAGACGCGCTACCTACGCGCTATGCGCGGGCGCAGGTACCCACGTACCTTCCAGGTCGGCCGGCGAGCCGCCGGCCGCTACGCGGCTCAGCAGGAGCTTCGCCCTCCCCGTGACGCCGGGGTATTCTTGAAATCCGTTTAAAACGGCACGTTCGGCGATTGCACTTCGACGTCGCGGGCCAGGGCCAGGGGGCCGAGGTCCTTTTCGACAGCCGCGAGGATCGTGTTCGACTCGATCAACTGGCGAATGTTCTCGATGTCGTGGTACATGACCCGGTCGTCTTTCATGAACGGGACTTTCTCGCGGATCAGGTCGTAGGCGATTTTGGTACCGCGGCCGGGCTTGCGACCGTTGTAGAAATCCATGGCCTGGGCGGCGGCCATCATCTCGATCGCCAACACCGCCCGGACGTTACGCAGGATTTCACCGCACTTGCGCACCGCGATCGGGCCCATGCTGACGTGATCCTCCTGGTCGGCGGAGACGCTGATCGAGTCCACACAGGCCGGGTGCGACAGTATCTTGTTCTCGGACACGAGCGCCGCGGCGGTGTACTGCGCCACCATCAAACCCGAGTTCAGGCCGTTGCCCTCAATCAGGAAATCCGGCAAACCCGAGAGGGTCGGATTGAGCAGGCGGTTGGTGTGCCGCTCGGAGAGGCTCGCGACTTCCGATAACGCGATGCACAGGAAATCGGTCGCCATGGCCACCGGCTGGCCGTGGAAGTTGCCGGCGGCGAAGTACTGGCCCTCGTCGCCGAAGAACAGTGGATTGTCGGCCGCCGAGTTGACCTCGATATTGACCACTTTGCGGACATGTTCGAGCGTATCAAACGACGGTCCCATCGCCTGCGGAGTGCAGCGGATACTGTAACCATCCTGCACCTTGCCGGTCTTGTCGGCCATGATCTCGCTGCCTTCGAAGAGCCGTAGCAGATTGCCCGCCACACAGTTCTGCCCGCCGTAGGCGCGCTCGCGATGTATGCGTGGATCAAAGGCGCGTTCGACCGCGCGCAGGGCATCCAGGGTCATGGCCGAGGCGATCACGGCGTTCTTCAGTATGCACTCGGTATCGTAGACTAGCAGAGCCGCGCCGCCGGTCATCATCTGCGAGCCATTGATCAGGCCCAGACCTTCCTTGAAGGTGAGGTCGGTCGGTTTGACGCCGGCTTTTTTCATGGCCTCGGCGCCTGATATCATCTCACCCTTGAAAAACGCACGTCCTTCACCCATGGCCACTTCGGCGAATTGCGACATCGGCGACAGATCGCCACTGACGCCCAGCGAACCCTTCTCGTTGATCGCCGGGAAGACACCCTTGTTGATCATCTCCAGGACGGTGTCGATCAGGCACAGCCGCACGCCGGAGAAGCCGCGCGCCAGGACGTTGGCCCGCAGCAGCATCGCCGCCCGGACCGAGTCCTCGGGGAAGAAGTCGCCCACGCCGGCCGAATGGCTGTACACAATTCGGCGACTCAGCTCGGCACTCTGTTCCGGCGAGATCCGCACCCGGGCCAACTCGCCAATGCCGGTGGTAACTCCATAGATGGCGATGCCATCGGCCACACACTTCTCCAGGAAATCACGTGAGCGCTGGGCCTTCTGACGAGCCTTCTCCGCCACGGATACCTTGGCCCCGTCGCGGGCCACCGCCTTGATTTGCTCGATGCTGAGCGAGTTACCGTCCAGTACGACTTGCATGTCCCGTCCTTTCTGCTGGCAACGATCATAAGATGCCGATCCTGGCGCTACGCGGATCACAACTGTACTCCCGGGCGTAGCACGGACTGGGCATTATGAGCGCCCCAGGCGTCGCCGTCGAGCATGCGAAACCCTCTCTGGTAAGCCAGGTTACCGGTAGCGGCACCCGCATGGCTGAAGCACAATCTTAATTAGACTTTTCCCGAATAATATCGCCCTGACGGCGTTACCTTAACAGATATACCGTTCTTGGAAGGAGAGGTACGCCCTCATTCAAAGCGTATCGGCAAGTGTACGCGCGGGACGATCTATTGTTTCTGGATTAAAGCCCAGATCAGGAAAGGGAAATATCGTGTTTGGCATCAATCATTTCGCACTTGGAATTATCGCCGCCGCGTTGATCGCTCTGTGTGGTACCAATCTTACACCAGCGCAGGTTTATGTCCCCAGCACCGTGCACGACGTCGACCAGTTACCTAACGGAAATATCCTCGTAACCGATGGCGGCAGCCTTGCCGAGCCAGCCTCGGGCGGAATATACGAGATCAACAGCAACGGAATCATTCAATGGTCCCACACGACCGGCCTGAGCTGGGCTCACAACGCCGACCAACAGCCCAATGGTGACGTGATTATTTCAGATACCGGCAACGATCGCGTCATCATCATCGATGCGAGTGGCACGATCATCTGGAACACGGATAATCTGACCTTCAGTGACGGCAGTTCCCTGGATTACCCCAACGATGCCAATCTACTGGCGTCAGGCAATCGGCTGATCACGGATCGCGATAATCACCGGGTGATCGAAGTGGACGCTGGTGGCAATATCGTCTGGCAGTTCGGCCAGACCGGCTTGCCGGGCGGTGGTCCGTATCGTTTGAATGGACCGCACAATGCTGACCGCCTGGACAATGGCCATACGATCATCGCCGACTCGAACAATAACCGCATTCTGGAAGTTGATCCCGCCGGCCAGATTCAGTGGGCCTACGCCGGCGGGTTGAGCTGGCCACGTGACGCCGACCGCCTGGCCAACGGCAACACGTTAATTAACGACTCGAACAACCAGCGCATTATCGAAGTGTCGCCCGCTGGCAGTGTGGTGTGGAGCTACGAGGTTGATGATCTCAGTTACGACTCTGACCGTCTCGATTCCGCCCAAACCCTGATATCCGCGGGCCAGCGGATCATGCTGGTTGATGCCGCTGGTGAGACTCTCTGGTCGTATCCGGCTGAGTATGAAACAGAAATCCTGGAGGACTATTTCGTCACGGCACCCAACGGCAATCCACTCTGGACGCGTCTCATCCAGCCCCGTAGCGTGCTCTACCCGGATCAGACTTTCCCCGCCATAGTCAGTGTCTCGGGTGGTCTCGGCGCGGGCGAATCCGGAAACGCACATCTGGCTCAGCATGGTTTCGTCGAGCTGCACTTCAACGCCCAGGGCCGCGGCCTGCTACATCCCAGCCCGGGTGTGGAGGATTGCAACGGCTTTGTCCACCAGGATGATCTCAAGGCCGTGATCGAATTCGCCGCCGGTCTGCCCAACGTGCAAACAACCAATATGGGCGTAATGACCGGCAGTTATGGCATCACCATGGGGGCCGGCTGTCTGGGACGCTATCCGGAGTTGCCGGTCAAATACCTGGTTGATGTGGAAGGTCCGTCCGATAGCTATGTGACTTGCTTTGAGCCTTGGAGTCTGGATGGCGATCCCACCAATGACCGCCACGAGTTGGCTTACCAGAACTTCGGCCATTGGAGCCTGGCGCGTGATCCATCGCCGGAGAACGAAGCCTGGTGGCTGGAACGTGAGGCCACGCGCTACATCGGACAGATCCGCTGCCGTTACCTGCGTGCCCAGGCGGAGTGGGACCACGCCCAGCCACCCAATGCGCAATGGCCCAGCTTCGACTACCCGCCGCTATGGTGGCAGTGCAAGCATGCCACCGACCTGGTCAACCTCGCCACCACCGGCCACGCGGCCTGGACGCGTATCAATGGAGCAGCTATCGGCAATGCCCCCGATCAGATATTCGACCATGATTTCTCGCCAATTTATTACAGTGGCAGCATGCAGAATCACGATCGCGAGCGGGAACTGCTGGTGCGTGAAATGGCCGCCATGCCGCCGCTCTCCACGCAACTCGGCGACCTGAATTGCGACTTTGCCGTCAACGCCTATGATATCGACCCATTCATTTGTGCACTGTCTACTGGCTGCGACTATGCCAGGGCTTACCCGGACTGCAATCGTATGCTGGCTGACTGTAACAACGATGGGAATGTCGATGCCTACGACATAGATGCCTTCATTGACCTGGTCGGTGGCGGATAATGTTACTTCTCGGAGTCGGCGGTATCCCGCGGATGACCGTTGGATGAATGCACGGGTGTCAGGTGGAATACCGCGCGGCAGCCGGGGCGCCCGCAACGTACCGTCAACGTCGGTACCGACATGAACTCCTGTGACTTTGTGTTGAGCATGCCTAGCAGAGTGGGTAGCAGGGCATGGGCGGCGTAAACACATAAGCCGTTCGGCAACACTGTCTTGACCACAAAATCCAGCGGGAAACCTTCCGCCGCCGGGCAAAACTCGCCCTCCGGTGGTACTCCAACAGTGATTCGCACCGCGTAATCCACGGCCGGCAGGGATTCCTCATCCTCCCGCGACTGTTCCGTTGCTGGCGCCTTTCCCGCCGGCGGCGCGGGAGTCGGATTCTGGTTGTCTGCAGATGCCATGTTGGCGGGGTCATCGACCAGCTCGGCATCGAAAACCACCTGGTTGCGTTGCTGGTCCATTGCCAGGTTAGCCAGCTCGTCGGCCCGCTGGTTCTCCTCGCGCTTGACGTGCTGGAAGCTCCAGTTCGGTATCATGAGCAGGAACATCTGCACCTGTTCGTAAAGCCGCAGCAGGTTCGGGCTCTTGACCTGGTATTCCCCGATTACCTGCCGTACCAGCAGTTCGCTGTCGGAGTAGACGCGTACCGGCTGTATGGGCCACTGCTGGATACGCGTCAGGGCATGAATAACAGCCAGGTATTCGGCCGCATTGTTGGTTTGTTGCCCCAGGAAATAAGCCCCCTCGTACAGCAGTTGCCCGTCTTCCGTCTCAATTCGAACACCGGCCCCAGCCGGACCGGGGTTGCCGCGTGCCCCACCATCGACATGAATTATCAAACCCACGTTCAGATCGCCGGTCACGTGCCTTTCTCGATGTACAGGATGCGCCCGCAGTTACGGCACGTAATCAGGTCATCACGAACCATGGCGGCGTTGGCTGATTCCGCCGAGAGCGACATATGACAGCCACTGCAGATGAACTCGTCCCGTCGTGGATGAGTACGTTCAATCTGGGCCATGGCCTCGCCTTCATAGCGCTCCGACAGCCGATCGAACAGCGTTACCGCTTTATCTGGCAACCGATTGGTGGTCTCGGCACGCCGCTGTTGCAACTCGCCGAGCTTGCCGGAGAAGGTATCCTCGGCCTGCTGGGCCTGGGCCTGCAAGTCGCCCAGCTTGGCCGCTTCGAGCCGCTCTTCCTCGGCGAGTTCGGCCACCACCTTTTTCTGAGCCTCGACACTTTCCATCAATTGTAAAGCACGGCTCTCCAGGCGGCTGGCGTCGGCCTTCTCGGTGTTGAGTTGGGACAGCACAACGGCATATTCCTTGTTGGTCCTGACCGTGTTGAGATGCTCACGCATGCGGTTGACGTGCGCGGTGCGCCCCTTGAGATCCAGGTCGATCTCATCCACGTCCATCTGTGTCCGTCGCAGGTTATCCTGTTCGACCCCCAGCTTCTCCCCCGCATCACGCAACCTGGCCCGTTGTCGCTTGACCAGCCGTTCCTTGCGTGTCAGTTGCCGACGGATGTCAACAATCTGAAGTTCGATGTCCCTCAGCTCGAGCAGGGCTTCGAGCGTTGATCCCATTCACCCACTCCAAGAGTAGAAAAACCAATATCCTCTTATTTTACTGTTAAGTCGTTTATTATGTACCCGTACCGACCATCCGGCAAGCGTCATACTGCCAATTGGATCGATCCCGACCAGGTTATTTCCTGACGGAAATCGCACCCGCCCTCGTCCGGTACAACAGAATGAAACACGGCCACCGCCGTAAATATCACGCCGGAACCAGTTAAGGATCCTTCCGCTGCCGGCTGGCGATACAATATTCTCCGCCCCCAGACCCGGCACAAGTTCACTGGTGGGGGCAGAATCGGAGTAAATATGTCCCGCATCATGCCTCCACTGACACTCGCGGCCCTGCTCTTGTTCAGTGCCTCCGCTGACGCCAACCCACCTGCCGCAACTTCCGATTACGATCGGCGGCGCTCGCCGGTCGTCGAGGTCTTTGAGCAATCGCGCGCTGCCGTCGTGAATCTCAGCACCACCCGCGTAGTGCGCATGCGCTCACTCGGGTTCGATTCGTTTCTGGATGATGTTTTTGACTTCGGCCAACCTCGCCGCCTGAACCGCAAGGTCCACAGCGTCGGCTCGGGTGTTGTCGTTCACGCAAGCGGCTATATCGTCACGAATGCCCATGTCGTGGCCCAGGCCTCGGATGTGCAGGTGACCTTCGTGGATGGCCAAAACAAGTCCGCCGCCATCGTCGCGGTCGATACACAACACGATCTGGCCGTGCTCAAGGTCGAAACCGACCGCAAATTGGCCTGTCAGTCCCTGGGCCATAGCGACGACATTCTGGTTGGTGAAACCGTCATCGCCATCGGCAATCCACTCGGCTTGCAGCACACCGTCACCGCCGGCATCGTCAGTGCCCTGAACCGCGACCTGGTATTCAGCCGGGACCAGGTCTACAGCGGCCTGATTCAGACCGACGCCTCGATAAATCCCGGCAACTCCGGCGGCCCACTATTAAACGTTAATGGCGCTTTGATCGGCATCAATACCGCCATCCGCGGGGACGCCCAAAACATCGGTTTTGCCATCCCGGTAGATCGGCTCTGGGAACTACTGCCGGTCATGCTGGATGTCGAACGCCGGGAACGAGTTAAATTCGGCATCCAAATCAGCGGAACCCAGGCCGAGGTGTTGACGGTGCGCCCTGAGAGCCCCGCCGCTCAGGCCGGTGTACAGCCGGGTGACCGTATCATCCGTTGCGCCGGTCAACCAGTTCGAAACAGCATTGATTATTGCGTGCATCTGCTGGAACAGGCTCCCGGCGAAGAGATCAAACTTGCCGTGCAGCGCGGCCAGCGCACAGTCGAAATCGCCGTTCCTCTTGAAGCGGTCCCCTTGCCGGACGGCTACAAGCTGGCTCAGCAACATCTCGGGCTGGAATTGGCCGCGATTTCGAACCGTGTCCGCCGCCGCTTCGATCTGCCCGCGCACATCGGGCTGATTGTCCAGGCTGTCGAAGCCCGTGGCCCGGCCGGTCGAGCCGGTGTTGAAACTGGCGACTTAATATTGCGGCTGGACGGGATGACGGCCGCCAAGCTGGAAGATGTGGGCCGCGCGCTTGAGCGTATCAAGCCGGGCTCCGAAGTCGTCGTCGAAGGCCTGCGTTTGCATACCGATCCAGCCTTCTTCTGGACCGTCGCGCTCCAGTCACGCCGTTAGCCGCTTAGGGTGATACCGTCGGGCCAGCGCTGGTGGTCACACGGCGACGGGCCGGCTCCCGGCGGCCGGCGTAATCGCGCTCAACCTGCTCGCGGGTGGATAGCTCGATCGTCAGGTCGCCGCTCTTGATCAAGACCACGTTACCCACCGTATCTGTATGAATCAGGCTGGGCTGGCTGACAAAGCCCTGCCGGATCTCAAATGCATAGCCTGGACGGCTGGCGTTTTCGAGTGGACCCAGTGGCTTGATGGTGTGCACTAACAGGGCCCGCGTCCCGGAGTCGTAAACCGCGAAGGCATATAGCTCCGCCGGTGCGGATATCAGCAGTTGTGGCAACAGCCGGACCCAGGCCAGATCCAGGTAACGCTGTCCGACCTTTATCGGCGGGCGGGGATCAGGCAAATCGCGGTCGATGTTGGTGCTGAAGCTCGAAAACAGTACCTGGTTTTCACGAAGGCATTGGTCCAGTTCGATATACAACCGCTGGGCCGCTACGTCCGGAGCCGGGATTTGTGTCGTGCACTGCTCCATCATTTCGCTGCGCAGGTCGAAACTGCTGAACATGTTCAGCTCGGTGTGGCGCACGGTACCATCATCGGCAAACCGCCAGGATTCTTCCTGAACACGCAAGCCTTCCTTGTGCTTGCCGCCCATGCGCGGGTCGGTCAATGAGCGCGACTCGCGGTAGATCCGGCGTAGCAGATACCCAATTGACTTGTCGCCAATCGCTATGTTGTAGTAGCGTTCGCTCTCCTCGAGCTTGACGGCGCGGGCGGATGCCCGCAGTTCCTTGAGAACCGCCAGGCCCCGGTCAAAAGCCGCACTGAGCTGCTGAGCCTCCAGCGGGTCGTAGGAGATCCGCACCGTGTCGGCAAGTTGCTCAAATTGTGCCTGGAGCAGCTTTTCGGAAACGCCGTCAGTCACCTGCCCGGCCAGAGCCATGACCCAGACGGTGTTGGGATCGAAGGTGATACAGAGGTAATACGTGCGGGCCCGGGCGCTGCCCGCTATGACCTCTACCATGGTGACCACCCGTTCGCGGCCGTCGCGTTTATCGGCCTTCAGCCTGACCGGCGGGCTGCCATGCACCTCTTCCAGATGCTGCTCATATTCTTGCAGCCATTGCTCAAAGCCGGTCATCTCGAAATTGCGGAAGACCAGGATCTGGATGGCCCGTGTGTAGTCCCGGCTGCCGCGCAGGACACCAATCGAGCCCATGGCCCCTCGGAAACGCCCCCGGTCATAGATCCACCCCGCCGGCACCTGTATTTCAAATCCAAACGTCGGATCGGCGTAGGGTATGGTCTCCAGCACATCCTCCGCCGGCGTGGCCACGGGCACCTCCGCCACGCACACCGCCAGACACATAATTGCCAGCAGGATCGGAGTTATAGAGCAGGTGCTCCGCCCGTTCGTACTTCGCAATGTTACGCCAATGTTCATCATCTTCGCCGTCGGGATTTCCGGATTCGCTATCTCCAGAGCGGATCATAAGGGATGGCGGCGATCCTGACACCCACACCCCCATCACAACCGTCGCGCGGAGACACATGCCCACGGTCATTGGACAGACCCTGCCGCTTCGCTAATATGGAACCGCCCGACCTGGTGGATGACCGGGCGCGACCTGGCCAGAGGACCAATGCCGAGATGGACCACTTCGAATATCGTGATGGCGCGCTGATGTGTGAGGACGTCTCCGCCACTGAGTTGGCGGACCGTTTCGGCACGCCTTTGTACGCCTACTCACAACACACCTTCCTGGACCATTACGACCGCTTGCAGGCCGCCTTTGCGGCGGTCGATCCGCTGATCTGCTTCTCGATCAAGTCGTGCCAGAACATTCACATCTGCCGGCTGCTGCACGAGCACGGCAGCGGCTTCGACGTGGTCAGCGGCGGCGAACTCTACCGGGCGCTGCGCGCCGGCGCCGATCCGGACAAAATTGTTTTCGCCGGCGTGGGTAAGACCGTACGCGAGATGCAGGAGGCGCTCGACGCCCGCATCGGGCTGTTCAACATCGAATCCGAGTCAGAGCTGGAACAACTCAACGAACTGGCGGGTGCCCGGGGTGTGACAGTGGATGCCGCTCTGCGCGTCAATCCCGACGTCGATCCCCATACTCACAAGTACACCACCACCGGGAAAAAAGAAACCAAGTTCGGTGTGGACCTTGAGCGCGCGGCGAACGTCTTTCAGCAGTTCGCCAATCGCGGCCCCGTACGCCTGTGCGGGATCCACCTGCACATCGGCTCGCCGGTGCACGACCTGTCCGCCTACGTCCGCGGCCTCGAACGCGGGCTGGTCCTGATCGGGCAATTGCGTGCCGCCGGCTTCACGCTGGACACCATTGACGTCGGCGGCGGATACGGCGCGCACTATCATAGCGCCGAGGCCCCCTCCGCGGCTGATTACGCCCGCGTGATGGTGCCGCTACTGCAAAATCGTAACTTGCGCGTCATCCTCGAACCGGGGCGCACCATCGCGGCCAACGCGGGAATCATCCTGACGCGCGTGCTGTATGTGAAGGAATCCGGTCAGCGGCGTTTTATCATCGTCGACGCGGCTATCACCGAACTGGTCCGCCCGGCCCTTTATGACGCGTATCACTTTGTCTGGCCGGTCATGGCCGGGACCCATGTGCCGACTGCACGCACCTCGACCCAACCTTTCAACGATCTGATCGTCTGCGACGTCGTCGGACCGGTCTGTGAAAGTAGTGACTTCCTGGCCCAGGAGCGCCCCTTACCGCCCGTCCAGCGTGGTGATCTATTGGCGATCTTCACCGCCGGGGCCTACGCCATGACCATGGCCAGTCAGTACAACTCGCGGCCCCGGGCGGCCGAGGTGCTGGTCGATGGCACTAACGCGCGGCTGATCCGTCGCCGCGAAACCTATGCCGATCTGGTCACTCCCGAGGAAGAGATTACGTAATTCTGGCGGATTGTTCCACTGACCTGCATATCCCGAGACGGATTTCACCGCAGAGGCACAGCGCGGCCGAAACCCGCGCCAGGAATCTGTGCCTCTGAGCCTCTGTGGTAAAACGCCATGAGAATCGCTAATTAGAACTCATACTGCGCCGGACAGCGCCCAGTGATCATGTTCGTGCCAGGCGCCACTTCCTTGTCCGCCGCGGTACTAACGTTGATCCACATACTTGGCAGGTCCGCAAGATCCCGTGGCCAGCACTGCTCAGTCTGAATCAGGCCGCGCGGATCCACAATGGTCACACCTGTGTCACGCACCCAGGCCACGAAGATGCGGTTTTCACAAGCCCGGGCGCGAACCAGGTCATTGGCAATCTGGTTACCAAAAATCACGGCCAGGTGTATGCCCTGCAATGCCTGGGCTCTGATCCTGGCGAATCCTCGGCTATCAATATCGCTGGCGGCCGTGATGCTGACTCCATTCAGAGTGAGCGGCTGCGTCGTGGGACCATCCAGGCAACGCTGCATGGTATCTGGTAGTGCCTCTTCCAGTTTGACCGGCAGGGTCGCCGCGCTCAGGAAGAGCGTTGGTTCGGGCAGGCTGGATTGATACTCAGACACCTGTTGCTGACTGGCGCCTTTGGGTAATAGCACCAGATGCAGTGGCGGGACTTCACCCGCCGGCAACCGCCAATGGTTTTCGGCGAGCAAGGCCGCGCGCGTGGTCGCGCTCATCTCCGCCGATCGGGGCGTACCAGGCTCCACGTCAGCCACCATGACGGTGGTCTCGTGCTGGCCGGCCTGAACCAGGACGTTGCCGTCGGCGTCGCAGATCATGCTCGAACCGACGAAGGTGGTCGGGCCCTCGCGGCCCCACTTACTCGCCGAGGCGATAGGCACCCCGAATTCACGGGCGCGGGCGGCGATCAGAAAATCCGGCTGCGCGTTCCAGAGGCGCTCGGACGTGCCGCCGTTGACCCAACCGGTGGGCTGAAACAGCACTCGCGCCCCCCGCGCCACCAGCGTGGCGGGAATTTCCGGCAACCGGGCATCGGCACATATCATGATTCCCGTGCGAACCTTTGCGTCGAAAGGCTCGATACGTTCGCCGGGCTCAAAATACGCGTGATCGAAATCCCACATGAAACATTTGCGGTGTACCGCTTTCGGCTGGCCAGTGGCATCGATCCAGCACGCCGTGTTATACAGGTGTGTTTCATGCTCCTCGACATAAGCGGCACAAACAGCAAAACCGTTGGCGCGGGCTTGTTGACCGACGCGCCGCAGGAATTCGTCCGGACCGGGCATACCCCCCTGGCGGGCGGCAAAATAAGCCTGGCGGGAGCCCAGGTAGTAAGCCGGCCAGACGCACTCGGGCAGCACGATCACCTCGGCTTTGAGGTCAGCGGCCCGAACCAACAGCTCGTCAATGAGTGTGAGTGTCCCGGCCCATTCGTCGAGGCGCGTTCCGGGAGTCTGGACAACCGCGATTCGCATACCGGCATTCTACCGGCGATTTACTCCCATGGCGCACTTCACGCCTCAATCCACCAATGTAGCGGCCTGCGTCTCGCAAGCCGTTGATGCTTAATCCGTATCAGTCCAGATTTCAGTGACGTTTTGCACGAGTTCCTCGATGGTTGTCAGGCCACGCAGCACGGCCAACTTGCCGGCGTCACCAATTGATACCATCTGATCTCGCCGCGCGACTGTGTGAATTTCACTGGCGGACAATCCGTGGGAAATCATGTCGCGAAGTGTCTCGCTGACCTCCAGAATCTCGAAGACACCCAGGCGCCCACGATATCCCGTGTGACGGCAATGTGGGCAACCACGACCCATGGAAAGCATGGGACGCTCATGGGGCCCTAGTAGGTGCCGGACATCTTCGAGCAGCATGCCATCAGCCGTTTCGGCCAGCGGTACGGTGCAATACGGACACAGTCGCCGTAGCAGGGTCTGGGCCAACGCTCCCCGGAATGAACGCGCCACAAAGTGCGGGTGTGCTCCCAAGGCAATCAGGCTTTCAAGCGCCTCGGCCGAGTTTACGGCGTGAGTGGTGGCAAAAACCAGCCGGCCGGAATTGGCGGCCCGCACCACGGCTTCGGCCGTCTCGGCGTCACGCACCTCCCCGATCATGATCACATTCGGGTCGTGTCGAAGAGCGGCACGCATCAGGCAGGCATAATCCACCCCGATCTTGTAATTGACCTCGGCCTGGTCGATGCCGGACAGGTCATACTCGATGGGATTCTCGACAGTCACGATCTTGCGCGTGCCATCCGCCAGTTGACGCAAAATGGCATATAAAGTCGTGGTCTTACCGGTGCCGGTCGGTCCGGAAACCAGCACGAGTCCACTGGGCGCGGTGATCAGTGAAGATAGGATCTTGAGTTGGTGCGCACCCATACCCAGCTCATTGAGATCGCGCAGACCGCTTTCACGATCCTGTATCCGGACAGCCACACTCTCGCCATGCACCGCCGGGTACAACGCGATGCGCAGATCGATCGGGTGCCCATCGATCTTGATGACCACGTGACCATCCTGTGGACGGCGTTTTTCACTCGGATCCAGAGTGGCGAGCACCTTGATATGGTTGGTCAGGCGCAAACCCAGATCCACCGGCATGGTCCCTTGGGGATAGAGCCGTCCATCCAGTCGTATCGCCACTTGCATCTGATCATTCTGGCAGGTGAGATGTACGTCGCTGGCGTGCTCCCGCACCGCGACCGTCGCGATGCGATTCCAGATATCTGGAGGTTCCAGATCGGCCAGGGCGAAGTCTTCCGCATTGAATAATCGGCCAGTCTGGGTCACATTGGCGCCAGCACTGGTCGGTGCCGGTGAGTTCCGCGCGGTTGACGATGTCAGCATGGATAATCCTCCTCGACTTCTGGTCCGCAACCTTATTGCTCAAAGAGTGCCAGGGTGGGATTGCGGATTCAGGCCTGAGACGGCTCCGTGTTATCAGTCTCGATTCTCGGCGTGGACTCGGACAAAGCCTGTAACGCCATACTAATGTCATCGCCAAACGTTACGACACGATCCAGACCGACCGCCGAGAACAGACGGCGTAAAGTCGGGGGTACATGTGCGAAAGCCAGTTGCCCACCGCGTTCGCGGAGTCGTTGTATCAACTGAAACAGAGCGCCCAGCCCAGCCGAATTGACGAACTCAACGTTGGACATGTCCAACACCAGACCGTGAATCACCGGGCGTTCGGCCAGATGCTGCTCAACACTGACTGTCAGCAGCTCGCGGTCTTCCCAGGATAATCCCCCGCGGCAGGTCAGAACCAAATATCCTGGTCCAGCCTCCCGCAACTCAAACTTCATTTGTGTCTCGTGCATGCTGCCTCCTGCTACATTGGCCATGTACACCGCGAACCGGTTCGTGTTGCCGCTTCTGTTTGACGTTGAGCAAGCGGGTGGCTGGTAAGATTGCCAGCTGGCCTGGTTATGGGACATATCTGCCATCGAGTTCGTCGGTGTTGAATTCCTGTTCCATTAATCTGACACTATTGCGATCAGATAGAGCTACAACGTCCATATCGGCCAGCCGTGGCCTGACTACATGAAAGCCGACCTAAAAGAGTTGGCGTCCGATACAAGATCCCCGGACTTGATTCATGGGCGTCTGAGGGTGAATGGATCTGGAGATTACTCTCGGGTCTTCACCCATGGAGTCAGGGCGATCCAGGTAGTGATGGCGGTAACTCCCGCCAGCACGAGTGAAAACAGGGTGGTACCCTGTGAATGCCAAATGATCCCACTAATTGTGGCAACGGTCACAATCATCAGGGCCAGCCAGAATGCGGCCCAGAGCGCCCAACGGCGTCCCTGGCGGATTGGCCAGTAGAGGCTTATGAAAATCGCTCCGAGAATGATGGTTGTACTGCCCAGAAGCAATGATTGAGCATGTGGAGCCCGACCAGTCAGGATACGCTCAATCAGCGCCGGTGCCAGCCCCCAGATGAGGAGTGCTAATCCCAGGCAGATACAGGTGATGTTAGCTATGACCAAACGCTCGGTAGTGGGGGTGGAATGAGTGTGGTTAGCGGTCATGATTGCCATTCATATTGCGGATCCTGTCAGTTGGCCTGGTCGGTCCACATGCCGACCTTGGCCCGGAGTCGGATCCTTGTATTTGCTATGGTCTTTTTCGTTCAGATCGAGCCGGTGCTGAAGAAACAGTGCTATTCGGGACCGGTAACACCCACGACCGATATCGCACCCATGGACATAATCAAGTACGATACCCCTTTCCGAGAGATGCTGGAGGTGCCATGAACAAGCTGGGTGTGAATATTGATCATGTGGCTACCGTGCGACAAGCGCGGCGGACGGATGAGCCGGATCCGGTCTGGGCGGCGGTCGAGGCGGAGTTGGGTGGGGCTGACTGCATCACCTTTCATCTGCGTGAGGATCGACGACATATCAACGACCGTGACGCGGAATTACTCAAACAAACCGTCGCAACCAAGCTGAACATGGAGATGTCAGCCGCCGCGGGAATCGTGAAAGTGGCCCTGCGGCTCAAGCCGGATCAATGCACGCTGGTTCCGGAACATCGCCGGGAACTGACCACCGAGGGCGGATTGGATGTTAAACGACTCCGGCGCCGCATTGGCACCGCGGTGGCCAAACTCAAGAAGGCCGGCATCGTGACCAGTGCGTTCATCGAGCCGGACGCCGAGCAGATTCAAGCGGCCGCGGCATGTGGTTTTGACGCCGTCGAACTATGGACGGGAGCCTATGCGCACGCGCGGACCGAGCGGACCCAACACCGCGCCCTGGAGCAGTTGGTACGGGCTCTGGACTGTGGGCTTGATAATGGGCTGGTGGTACATGCCGGCCACGGATTAACCTACCGCAATGTTGAGCCGGTCGCCGCGCTCGGTGGCTTTGCCGAGTTCAACATCGGGCATAGCATTGTGGCCCGCGCCGTATTCGCTGGAATGCGCGAAGCCGTTAGACAGATGAAGCAGTTGCTGGATGGTGCCATGCGGCAGGTGGCGTTGGTGGATCTTGACCAGGGGGCGTAAGACGGCTTAGCCATGGACGTCAAGGCGATAGTGAACGCGTGCCGCCGGGACCAGACCGGGCTGTGGACGATTCACATTTCCAACGGGCGCATCTCTGAACTTGTGGCCCAGCCGCCGGATCAACCGCCCGGTATCAAGCCCGATACCGCGGGAGTTTTGGATGCGCAAGGTGGTCTGGTGACACCCTCCTTGGTCGACGCTCATGTACACCTGGATCTGGCGTATTCATTGAGTGCCGTGCCGCCCGGCGAAAAGGACACGCTCTTTGAAGCCATTAAGCGCTGGGAACAAGCCAAACGAGAAATGACCGCCGAAAGCGTCCACCAGCGCGCCGAACGTGCCATCCGGGACGAAGTGGGCTTCGGCACGGGTTTCCTGCGCAGTCATGTCGATGTTTCCTCCGCGGCCGGCATGCGCCTGTGTGAAGGTGTATTGGCGGCATGTGAGGCCACGCGGCGGTTGTGCAAGGTGCAACTAGTAGCCTTCCCGCAGGATGGCCTCATTCGTGATCCGGGCGCGCTCGACGTGATGCGACAGGCACTGTGCGGTGGCGTGGATCTGGTTGGCGGTATCCCGCACATCGAGCGCACCCCGTCCGAAGGGCTTCGTCACCTGGAACAGGTTTTTGACCTGGCAACCGAGTTTAACGCCCCCATCGACGTGCATATCGACGAGACCGACGATCCACTCAGCATGTACACCGAGCACCTGGCGGCGCTGACCATCGAGCGCGGCTGGCAGGGCCGCGTTACCGCTTCGCACGTTTGCGCGCTATCCAGCTATACCGACGTCCACGCCGAGCGCGTCATGGATCTATTGGCCGAGGCCGAAATCGGCGTCGTCACCAATCCAGGTGTGAATCTTTACCTGCAAGGCCGCCATGATCGCTATCCCAAGCGCCGTGGCTTGACGCGCGTCAGTGAGTTGCTGGACCATGGCGTGAAGTGTGCGGCTGGCCAGGATTGCATCAACGATCCGTTTTACCCCTTCGGCACCGGGCAACTGCTCGAGCAGGTTTTTCTGCTGGTACATGCTGACCACATGAGTTCTCCCACCCGGTTTCAGCAGGCCTGCGAGATGGTCTGCTGCCAGGCCGGTGAAGTCATCGGGCTGGGATGGCACCGGGTGGAAGCCGGCGCATCAGCCAATCTGTTGGTACATGCGTTGCCCGATATGCTGGAGATCGTCCGGCGACGATCGCGCCCGATCGGCGTGCTGCACGGCGGCCAACTGGTGGCGGGTACTGCCTGTGCATCGGCTTAATCTGAAACCGGGGGATAGACAGCGAGACACAATGGCGATTCATCCGACCGCGATCATCGACAAAAGTGCTGAAATCGATCCCACGGTGGAGGTCGGCGCATATGCCATCATCGAGGGTGACGTGCACATTGGACCGCAAACCCGGATTTATCCGCATGCCTATATCTCACGGGGTACGACCCTCGGGCGTGCCTGCCAGATACACCCCTTCGCGATAGTGGGTCACCTGCCGCAGGATACCAAGTATGACGATGCTCCGACCTATACGAACATCGGTAACGAGACGATTATCCGCGAGCATGCCAGCGTGCATCGCGGAACGGCTCCGGAGAGCACCACCAGTGTGGGACCGCGCTGTTTCATCATGGCCACGGCGCATGTCGGTCACAACTGCACCGTGGGTGAGGAAGTGACCCTGGTCAACGCGGTGTTGCTGGCCGGTCACGTGCAGGTTGGCCGCCGCGCCTTTCTCAGTGGGGGCGTTGGAATTCATCAGTTTGTACGGATTGGGGAAATGGCCATATTGAGTGGTAGAACTCCGGTTACGCGCGATGTGCCCCCATTCATGATGGTCGTTGAGAGCCATGTGGTTGGCCTGAATGTCGTGGGTCTGCGCCGGGCTGGTCTGACTAATGAAGAGAGGCATGAAATTCGTCAGGCCCATCAGATACTTTATCGTCAAGACCGGGCGTTCAGTGCCGCCGTCGATCAAGTGGCGGAAATGGTGCAAACGGAGCCCGGGCGCCGGCTAGTTGAATTCCTGCGGGCCGAGTCCAAACGCGGCTACGCCACGGCGGCTGATAACAAAGATCGAGAACCGGACGAACGAGAAGATATGTGAGAATCCTGGTAGCGCCGGACAAGTTCAAGGATGCCATCTCGGCACCAGCGGCATGTGACGCCATCAAGGCGGGAATCTCCGCCGCCCGGCCCGCTGCGGATATTCGGATCTGCCCCCTGGGCGACGGGGGTGAAGGCACCGGGCCACTGCTCGCCTCGGCCTTAGAAGCCCAACCGCGAATAACAACAGTAAAAGATCCACTGAAGCGCGTCCGCCAGGCACATTTCTGGTTCCAAAAACAGACGCATACGGCAATCGTCGAGATGGCCGAGGCTTCCGGATTGTGGCTTTTGCCAGCCCATCAGCGGCTAGCCATGCGGACTACCAGCTTCGGCACCGGGCAGTTGCTGGCCGCCGCGCGCGACGCTGGTGCCGGCCGGGTGTATTTATGTATTGGCGGATCAGCCACGGTTGATGGCGGCGCGGGATGTCTGCAAGCCTTGGGCTGGCAACTGCTTGATGCTGATGGACGCGTCATCACCGAACCCGTCAGTGGCGGCAGTTTGCCCAACATCAGCAACATCCGCCCGCCAGAGTCTTTACCTGCACTTGATATCGAAGTGCTCTGCGATGTAACCAATCCGCTCCTGGGGCCTCATGGGGCGGCGGCCACCTACGGACCACAGAAAGGCGCCCAGCCCGCCGATGTCGTTCAACTCGAAGCCGGCCTGTCGCAATGGGCTGATGTGCTGGCAGGTGCCAGTGGCTCCGACCTCCGCGCGCTACCGGGAGCCGGTGCCGCGGGTGGCATTGCCTTCGGCTTGGCGGCGGCGCTGAACGCCCGGCTGGTTCCCGGATTCGATTGCGTCGCCGATCACCTGAAACTGAACGACAAGCTATCAGGCTGCCAGCTCTGTCTGACGGGCGAGGGTTGTCTGGATGAGCAGACTATTGCCGGCAAGGTCGTGGCGGGTGTCGCTCAACGAGCCCGAGCCGCCGGCGTGCCGGTGGTAGCGCTGGTAGGAGCCACGAGCCAGGATCCAGGTAGTTCATTAAGCGATCTAGCCCGGAAGCTGGGCCTGCACGCCATTCAAGTGATCACCCCGTCAGGAACCCCACTCAAGCAAGCCCTGGCCGAAACCCCAAAGAACCTGCGCACCGCCACCGCCGCATACCTTACAGAAAATCAAGAATCCCAGGGAGGGCGAAGCTCCTGCTGAGCCACGCGTATCACCGCCGCCTCAGCCTTGCATCAACCGTCATTTTCCCGCGGCCGGGCAGCCTGCCATGTGATCTTGAGTGTCAGTTTCTCGCCCTTGCGCTCGACCAGCACATCGGCTGTTTCACCCGGCTTGTAGTTTTGCACCGCGCGCATATAAGCGTATATGTCGCGAATATCCTCGTCGTTGATCTTCAGGATACGGTCACCTTCCAGTATCCCTCCAAGCTTGGCCGAACCGCCGTCCAATACCGTTTCAACCAGCATGCCGGGCTTGTCGTCGTCGGCCATATCAGGCACGATTCCCAGGCGCACGCGTATGCTGGACCGACTGGGCGGCTCATCGGATTCCGCTTTATCCGCCTGCTTGTTTACCTGGTCATCGTATTCTTTGTTCTCCTCGACCGCCGGCCGTGGCCCTTGAACCGCTGAATCCTGGTCGTCGCTCGTGGGCTCGGACCAGGCCGGACCGGTTTCCATGTTGGCGAGGGCATGAATGATATGGTGCCACATGCTCAGAACCTTGGTGGCCCCTTCCGCGTCGATCAGATCCCAGTCATCTTCCGGTTGATGGTATTGCTTGTGGATGCCGGTGAATGGGAACATGGCCGGGATCTCGCGACGGATGAAGGGCGCGTGATCGCTACCGCCGGTAGCCCGGGGAGCCTTGTATTCCAGCTCGACCTGGGTGGCGGCTTCCTCCACCAGCGCCGGGAAATCCGGGGAGGTGGTCGTCCCGAAAACGGTGTACTTGTCCTGCTGCAGGCGGCCGATCATGTCAAAATTGATCATGGCCTGCACGTCTTCCAGCGGAATGGTCGGATGCTCGACAAAATGCCGGCTACCCAACAAGCCCATCTCTTCACCATCGAAGGCGATGAACAACACATTCCGGCGCCGGGCGTCTTCGGCCGCCAGCGTGCGTGCCAGTTCGAGCAGGGCGGCGGTACCGGTGGCGTTGTCATCGGCACCGTTGTGGATCATGGGCGTCTGATCCTTGCGCTGAAACTGACGCGGGACTTTGCCGAGATGATCGCGGTGAGCGCCGACGACAATTGTTTCCGATGTGTTGCCGGTTCCTGGTAGCCAGCCGATGACATTGGCGGCCGGCATTGTGTTCGCTTCCACGCCCGGATGCAGCTTGAGCGTGATATCCATATCCTTTGCGAGGGATTTACGCTCTTTATCGAGCTTTTCCTGAAGGATTTTCAAGTCGGGCATGTTGGCCCGCGCCAGGATGGCGCTGGCCAGTTCCCGGCTGATGTGGGCCATCGGAAGCTGATAGGTCTGCTGGCTGTTGAACTCCCCGAACCTGTACAACTCATCTTCATCCGGATTGCGATTGGGTGGATTCACGATCAACAGCGCTTTGGCGCCATGCTTGTGGGCCGTGCGGGCCTTACGGACAAACAGGGCGTAGCGTGAAGGTTGCTGGCCGCCGAACTCCGCGTCCGGATCTTCATCCTGGGGCTCGAAGCGCAGGATCAACAGGATCTTTCCCTTGGCGTCGAAATCGCCATAGTCATCGTAATCATATTGGACGGCCTGGATGCCATATCCCACAAAAGCCAATTGACCTTCGACGTCTTCCATCTCACCGAATGGAAACGGAATCCAGTCCTCCCGCACCTTCCACTGGCGGTCGAGACCGTTCACTTCCAGCAGCGCCTTCTCGTCCATCAGCCGCTTGCCCCGCCGCACCTCAAAATGTTGTAGCCATTCCCCATCCTCACCGCCCGGTTGCAGGCCGGCGGCGCGGAAGTGTTCCATGATGTATTCAGCCGCCGCGGCACTACCCGCGCTGCCCGGCAGCCGACCCTCTAATTCGTCACTGGCCAGGTATTTGACGTGATTGAGGAAGGCTTCGGCGGTGAATTGAGCGCCGGCGTCTTTCCGCGCCTTTTCCTCGGCCCGTGTCGAAACCGCCGCTACCAGTATTAAGGTTGCTAATAAGGATAATCTAATAGTGCTTTTCATGATGCGTTCCTGGATTCGCCGATTGTGTGGTCCACATACAGCAGTCTAGCGGTTAGCTCACACCAGACACAGATTGACTGACAGAATCTTACATTGTCACAATATTGGCCAATCGGTCACCGGATGGGTGGTTGAAGCACAACATAACTCAAAACTCGTCCCCGGGATCCTCCTCGACCGTGGATGGAGGATCGTCACCCTCCTTGATAATCCGGCGCTGTTCGCCATCTTCAACCGCGGTGATCTTCCAGGCCGCACCCCGCTGGGCGACGGTGTACCGGGCCTTATACTCGTTTGTCCGCGCATGCGTGTGGCCCCAGTGATATACCAGGCCCTGTACCTGCCAACGGGCCTGGACCTGGAACGCGATGGTATTTGTCTCGGGCATGATACCCGCCGACTCAATCGCCGTTTCCAGGACATTTACATCCTGAATACGGGCCACCGCGCCGCCCTGATCGCGGAGAATCAGGCTCTGGTAGACCTCGTTGTAAACCTGGTCGAGTAGCTCGCCATCCACGCAGGTGGCCAGCACATCATAGATGTCACTCTCGGTCTTGCACTTAAACGCCTCGTAAACATTACTGTGCAACTCGACAAACAACTCGGCGGCTTCTTCCGGATCGGGGATGTGCACGCTCTGCCCCCAGGGTACGCGGACCGCCGCGGTCCCTACCCGATATAGACCGATCGCCGCCACCAACGGAATCAGCGAATAAAGCAGTAAGCGCCGCCGGACGTCTGCCCCGCGCGACCGGCGAAACGCGCTCAACAATACCACACCCCAGCCCAATAAGATGGCCCCTGATAGCAGCGGCACACGCACGGTCAGCGGCTTGACAGCCGCAATCACCGGCGTAATCCGCTCCCGGATCGGCCTTAATGCGGCGTGCCAGATCACCTCCGGCTCATCGGTGGTGAAGGTGATGATCTTATTCTCATCATACGCATCAAGCTGGGCCGCCACCCCGAGCGTGGAGTCGAGCCCGAAAGCCGCCCGGCTGACGTCCCGCGGATACAGATCCCAGACCATCGCCACCTGCCGGGGTGGTTGGGCAGTGGGGTATACCATGATCACGCGGGCATCGGGCGGAAAGGAATACGGATCATCATCGCCCGCGAGCAGCGGGTTAGGCACGAATTCCAGGCTGCGCATCGTAGGGCTCACCTCAACCCCGTCGATCGTGACCGGATTGCGCGTCTTGAAGAATTCGGCGTAGGCGGCGCGTGTCTCCGCCCGCCGCTGCTTATCGATGAAGTAATACTTCTCTTCGTCCCGAGCCGCGCGGAACTCAGTGAATTCGTTCAGGATGATCATGTGGCCCAGATCGGTTGACAGCAGGATCTCGTAGACCACCTCGCTGTCGGTTATGGAAATGTGCAAATCAAGATGCTGACCAGGATGCTCCGCGTTGGCGGGTAGCGCAACCCCCACCAAAACCATCAACCAGCACCAACCGGCAATTCTAAATGCTCTTCTCAACCGACTACGCATCCTGTTCGAAATCTCAATCCTCAATCCCCAACCCTCAATCCTCAATCCTCAATCCTCTTCCGCCCTCAACAACAACTCCGTACACGAAATCAAATCGAGCTGGTTATGTTCCAGCACCGGCCGCACCGGGCGGGCATTACCGGTGCGCATGAAGTGGTGAAACAAGTCGGGGATATCTGATCCCGGTACATCACCCACGCGCTGCCAGCCCAGCAGGTGTTGCTCGAGGGTTTGCAGCTTGCAGTTGGGTAACTCATCGCGCCAAAGCCGGCGGGCCACGTGCAACAGGTCGATGTGTCGGGTGGGACGCTGCAACGCCACGTGGAAGCGCGCCGCGCGGTCGAGTAGGAACGGTTCATCAAAGCTTTTACCGTTAAAGCTGACCCACTCGTCGCGCTGCCTGGCCAGCTCCGCGATGCAGCGCAGCAGGGTTTCCTCTTCCGGGTAGTCGCGGACCAGGTACTGTACGACGCGCAGCGGCCGCTCATCCAGAGGCACGAAACCCACCAGGAATACCTCGTTGCCGGCGAACCCCCCGGTCTCGATGTCGATCACCAGCCCACGCTCTGGATTCAATTCACCGATGGGTGCTGGCTGCCGTCGGTGTGACAACGCCGCCACCCCCGGAGGCAGCTCAACCTGCTGCCGCCGGCAGACCTGGACGAATGGGGTTTCGATCTGCCATACAGCCCGGCGACCGCAACGCCGCTCCTGCCCACCCAGCAACTCAGCCAACGCCGGCGGTCCAGTCGAGTCCGGCGGCCGTACAGGCCGACGCTCGCGCCCCGCGCGCGTCTTCAAATCGTCCAACCTTCGCCGAATCTCATCCATGTAATATATAGTAGTGCGTACGCGGCATTCATGGGACCCACCCCTCCCCCAATCGTCAACACTATCAATTCTCCTTGGCGGCCTCCGCGCTCTTGGCGCCTCCGCGGTTCCGTCCCCCCAATCCGAGCCCCGTAAAAAATCAGAGCCCGAAGCGCCAGCGAGGGTTGACGTCACGTTCCTTAAATCCGAGAAATGTAGCGGCCTGCGGCTCGCAGGCCAAGCAATCCAAGCCCCGCAAAAATCAGAGCCCGAAGCGCCAGCGAGGGTTAACAACACGTCCCCCCAATCCGAGCCCCGAGCGCCAGCGAGTGGGTTAAGCCCAGGATCCCAGGATCCGAGGATTCAAGGATCCAAGTGTCGCGCCAACCGCTCCTCTTAATTCGCCATTCGCCATTCTTAATTCTCCTTGGCGGCCTCCGCGCTCTTGGTGCCTCCGCGGTTCCGTCCCCCCAATCCGAGCCCCGAGCGCCAGCGAGCGGGTTACGTGAGAATCTAAGGACCCAAGTGTTGTTCCAATCGTCAACACTATCAATTCTCCTTGGCGTCCTTGGCGCTCTTGGTGGCTTGGCGGTAAACCTCTAGCCCTCCTCCCCGTCCACCCGCGATATCTCGGCACCCACCGCGCGCAGCTTTTCCTCAAGCCGATCGTAGCCGCGCTCCAGATGGTAAATGCGCTGCACGCGCGTCGTGCCCCGCGCGCACAAACCCGCCAGCACCAATGCTGCCGAAGCGCGCAAGTCGGACGCCATCACTGGTGCTCCCACCAGGCGTTTGACACCTTGCACGATCACGGTCGGGCCCTCCTTGTGTAGCATGGCCCCCATCCGGCTCAACTCCGCCACGTGCAGGAAGCGGTCGGGGAAAATCTTCTCCGTGATGATGCTGTTACCATCCGCCAGGCAGAGCAGAGCCATAAGCTGGGCCTGCAAATCAGTTGGATATCCAGGGAACGGCTGCGTGGTGACCTCGACCGGTTCGAGCCGGCGCGCGGATGAAACGATCACGCCTTTTTCGCTTTTCTCAACGTGAACTCCCACGGCCGCCAGCCGATCGACGAAGGCCATCAGGTGATCGAGCCGGCAGTTCTCAAGCGTCAGCTCGCCGTTGGTGATCGCCGCCGCCACCATGAACGTACCAGCTTCGATCCGGTCGGGAATAATGCGATATTCGCAGCCTTTGAGTTCCTTAACACCTTCGATAATCAGGCGCGGCGTGCCCTGGCCGGTAATCGAGGCACCACACGCATTGAGGAAATTGGCCAGATCGACGACCTCGGGCTCGCAAGCCGCCATCTCGATAACGGTGGCCCCCTCCGCCAGCGAAGCCGCCATCATGGCATTCGCGGTACCGAGTACCGTCGAGCCGAACGGTCCGCCGAGAAACATCTCCGTGCCGCGCAGGCGCTTGGTTTTAACAACGATGTCACCGCCAACCAGCTCGACGTCAGCACCCAGGCTCTGGATGGCTTGCAAGTGCAGATCGACTGGCCGGGGGCCAATTGCGCAGCCGCCCGGCAAGGCCACGCGCGCCTTCTGGCGCTTGGCCACTAACGGCCCCAGCACGCAGATCGAGGCGCGCATCTTGCGCACGAGTTCATATTCGGCGTGCGAATTCATTTCGTCGCGCACCACCAGCCGCAACGCGCCGTCCGGACGCCACTCGCCACTGACGCCCAGTGTCCGCAGCAACTCCAGCAGCGAGTTGACGTCACTGACGTGCGGGACATCGTGCAAGACAACTTCACCATCGCACAGGATCGACGCCGCCATGATCGGCAAGGCCGCGTTCTTGGCGCCACTTATGCGTACGCCGCCCTTGAGTCGATTACCGCCGGTAATTTCAAAATGTGCCAAACTCACGTTACTACCCTCAGGTTAATGCCACCCGGTCGCCGGCTCGGCTCCGGGCATAGACCACGCGTTCATGTCCCGCCGGATCGGGATAGGTCGCCATATCCCGCCAGTGTGCCGCGTGCAGCAACTCGCGCAACGCCGCCGACTGGTCGAAAGCAATTTCCATCAGCAAATGACCGCCAGCCGCCAGGTGCTCCGGGGCCCGCGCCACGATCCGCCGAACCACATCCAACCCTTCCGGCCCCGCGAACAACGCCACATGCGGCTCATATTGACGAACGTCATCAGCCACCGGCGTATCCGGCGCCGTGGCCACATAGGGCGGATTGCTGACGATCAAATCGAATTTCAGCTCGGGCGTGTCCGTATTCGCCGCCCACGCCTCGAAGAGATCACCCTGGACGAAGGAAATTCGTTCCTGTACGCCATGCCGTTCGGCGTTCCGGCGAGCCACGGCCAGGGCCGACTCCGATACGTCGCTGGCGTAAAGCGCCACATCCGAGAGGTTGCGTGCTAGAGCGACAGCGATGCAACCACTACCAGTCCCCAGATCCAGAATCGTACGAATCTGTCCCGCCGAGTGACGCACCAGGTCGATCGCGCGTTCCACCAGAAGCTCGGTCTCGGGCCGCGGGATCAGTACGTCCGGCGTGATCTCGAACGCCAGCGAGAAGAATTCCTTGATGCCGGTCAGATGGGCGATCGGGCGCCCAGCCGCCGCCGCGCGCACCGCCGCCCGGAAGTTGCCGAGCACCTCCGCGTTCGGAATGGCTTCGTGCTGGGTATACAGGTGGATACGTTCACAGCCCATGGCGTGGCAGAGCAGCAATTCGGCGCAGAGCCGCGGCGAGTCGAGGTCGTGGCGTTGCAGGTACTCCCGCGTCCATGCCAGCAACCGGCCGACCGTCCATGGTCCACTCTCGGCATTCGCAGCGCCCATAAGCATACTATACCCCCCCAACCACCCCCTGGCGAGCAATGATTCAATTACCACTCCACCCGTCCGCCCCGATAGGGGGGGTAGGCGCATGGCCACGAGTGCAGTGCAGCGGAACCCGTGGCTAGATGCTGCTGTCCTTTCAGGGCGGAGGCACCGGTCAGAGCCGTCCCGACGCATGTCGGGATCAGGGAGCTGATCAGACTTGGGATCTGATGACCCGAAGATCCAAGTGTTATTCGACCCACCTACACTATAACATCCCCTCTGCGTCCTCTGCGCTCTTGGCGTCTCTGCGGTTTGAATTCGGATTGAGGGCGTGCCTTACGCCAGTTCGAAGAGACCTTCGCCGGCGTATTTTAACTTGCCTAGGCGATGGAGTTCGGCCCAGACTTCGGGGGGATATCTGTCCGGCGGGCGGATGGCGACGATGCCGCTGCGCCGACCGCTGCTGGTAGCGCCGTGGCCAAGACCCGACTCGGCGTCGAGACGGGCCAGCTTCAGCCGCTTCTTGAAGGCCTTCATGGCGTTCTTAAGCTGCGCCGGCGTGGGGCCTTCCTGACCCGCATCCGTGGGCTGCCGCGCTTCGCCAGGTTGTGATGGATCTGGAACGCTCATAGTGCGTAAAGCGTACCAGCGATCCTGAGGCGGGACAAGGTGGGAGGTACTATGCTGCTTTTTGGTGACGGTTGTTGTAGTTTGCTACCTTTGGTAGCGGGCGGTAAGTTACGGTGTTTCACGTGAAACAGCGTAACGATCATGCGGTCTGACGGTTATTTGAGTTTCCCATGCTACGCGAACTGATCGACATTGCCCTGCACGAGGATTTCACCCGCGGCCTGGCCCGCAGCCTGGGCCTGCGCGTCAGTATCCATGACCGGCGTGGCGAGATGATCACCGCCGCCGATCCACTGGGCGAACTTTGCCAGTCCGACGCGGATCGCATGAAAACCATCCCGACCGGCGCCCCCATGACGCCGGTGCCGGCCCACGATCCGCCGGGCATGGTGGCGTTCGTGGAGAATCATGGCGCGTGGTATGTCGCCGCCCCAGTCTACGTCGACGACCAGCAGGCGGGCTGGGTCGCGATAGGCGAGTTCCGCGAGCAGGTCGAGGTTCCGTCGCAATGGCGCAATAGTATTCTGGAAGCCGGCGGCACGGTGGCGGATGCCAAGGCGGCCTGGGAGCGACTGCCGATTCTCAACCGCGACGGCAGCTCACATGTTGTCATTGCGGCTCGCTGGGGGGCGCGTCTGCTGGCCGAATGGTGTCGCCGGGAGTCACAGCTTTTGAGCGCTACGGAAGAAGCGGCGCTGGTGGGTGACATCGCTGAGCTGTTGACCGGGCGTGAAGAGCTGCAGGCCATTCTGGATCAAATTGTCTCGGACACCGCGCGGGTGATGCGCTGTCGTTTTTGCAGCTTGCGGCTCTACGATCCCAAGAACGATCAACTGCGGATTAAAGCGGTTCACAATCTTTCCGACGACTACCTGGGCAAGGGCACAATTACACGTTCACGGAACCCGATTGACGATGAAGCCTTGGACGGGACCGTCGTATATGTCGAGGACGTCGGCAAAGATCCACGCATTCAGTATCCCGAGCAGATGCAACGCGAGGGGATCGTCAGCCAGCTCACCGCCGGGATGATCTATCACGGTCAACCGGTGGGCGTGATTCGTGTTTACACCGCGCATCGCCGCCGGTTTCGGAAAACGCAACGAAATCTCCTGCGCGCCGTGGCGCACCAGGCCGCGACCGCGATCGTGCACGCGCGGTTAATCGCAGAGCGTTTGCGCAGTGCCGAGACCGAACGCCAATTGACCCTGGCCGGCGACCTGCAAAACCGCATGATGCGCGGGTTGCCACCCCGTCACGATGGACTGGCGACAGCCTCGGTCTTTCAACCCAGCTCGCATCTAGGGGGTGATTTCTGCGACCTGCTGACCATCTGCGACGGACGACTGGCGGCGGTGGTGGCCGACGTGGTTGGCAAAGGCATACCGGCGTCGCTCCTGAGTGCCTCCACGCAGGGTGCCTTGCGGGCCATGGCGCAGTGCTGCATGGGACTGGGCGACGTCATGACCAGGCTGAATCTCCAGGTGTGGGGCGAGACGCAAACCTCGGAATTCGCCACCTGCTTGATCATGGCCTTTGATGCCGAGCGGCGCAAGGTCAGCTATTGCAGTGCCGGGCACGAGCCGCCGCTGTTACTGCGGGATGGACGGGTGCGGCGGCTGACCGAGGGCGATTTGGTGTTGGGGATCAGCTCGACCGAGGTCTACCAGGTACATGATGTGGATTTGCAGGTGGGTGACACCATACTGCTCTTCACCGACGGGGCGATTGACGCCATGAATTTCGACGACGAGTTGTTTGGGCGCGAGCGATTGCAAGCCGGGCTGATCAGCTATGGCGATCTGGATATCGATCAGGTGCTTAAAAATCTGGTGTGGGACATTCGTCGCTTCATTGGTCTGGCGGAACAGAGCGACGACCTGACGATGGTTGGAGTGAGAATCGAGGATTGAGTGTTCGTGCTCGTCTGGGGCAAAACAATCTTCGCCGTTGGCGAGGTATATTGAGGCGAAATAGGTGGTTGTCCCGAACGCCACCTCGCGACACGAACAGGGAGAACGCATTATGGCCAAGAAGAAGCTTAAGAAGTCGTCGCGCAAACGCGCGCCACGTGTGAACAGTATTCACGAGCTTGAAATCACGTTGCTTGATATCGAGCCCCGTATTTGGCGACGATTTGTTGTCCGCAGCGACATCACGCTGGCGAAGCTGCACGACATTATCCAGGTCGTAATGGGTTGGGACGATTCGCACCTCCATCAGTTCATCACGCAGGACGAGACGCGCTATGAACCTCCCAGCCCCTACGGCGACTCTGGCTGGGGCATACAGGCGAATGATTCCCGAAAAGCCCGCGTTAGCACCGTCCTGCCCGCGACGGGCGCGCAACTTCTGTACGAATACGACTTCGGCGATAGCTGGGAGCATTTGATCGAGGTCGTGGACGTCCGCCCGCCCGAGCCTGATACCCATCTCTTCCGATGCCTGGCTGGCGAGCGCAACTGCCCGCCGGAGGATTGCGGCGGGTCGTACCGCTATCCGGAGATGCTGGCCGCCTTGGCGGATCCGAAAGATCCGGAGCACGAGGATATTGTCGAGTGGATCGGCGACGAATTCGACGCCGAGGCGTTCGATATGGACAAAATCAATAAAGTGCTGGCCAGGTTTCGTTGACGCACGTCGTGGTCATTACCGCTCAAACATCAGACCATGAATTGCAGTGCTATTTAAGACAGTCACCGATTGATCGAGGATCGAGGATTAAGGTTCAGACTTGTGGCGGGCGTGATAGTATGCGCGGTTGATGTGGGAAATCGAAGAGAAATGGTGACGAGAAATAGGTGACTGTCACGAATGGCATTGCGTCTGTGCCGCGCCATCCGAGCCAATCTGCGTCTCAAGCTGTATTTCCTGCTGCGTTTTGACATTAGGATAATCAGGCAGCCTCGCCTGCAGTTCATTCAACAGTTCTTCGCGCTGGAGTACCTTCTCGCTCCGAGC
>JBDRDH010000130.1:0-19839 GCA_043820985.1 Planctomycetota bacterium | reverse complement strand
CTTGGGTATGCGCCGATCTCCCCGATCCGGTTCGCCATCACCGCTTCGGTAGTAGCAATCACGCCCCAAGCCCCTAGAATAGATCTGCCGATTTATGCTACCGCACCGCTTTTGCCGGACAGAATTGCCGTGTCGGCCGTGATCCAGAGGGCTTGCTGGCTGATTCCAGCCCACATCGCGTCAGTTGCCGCACTTCAGGATACAGGTTGGATCAACCGGATAGCGCCCCAGCTCGGCACCGAAGATGCTCAGGCCGCCCACGTGTTCGGCGTCAGCGGGCACCTCGAAGCGGATTGTCAATCGTCGCTCCGGGGATACTAACGCGCGAATCTTCTCAATCTGATCCGCGTCAGTCCGGGCGCGCACCAGCCAGCCATAAGAACCGGGATGATAATCGCGCAAATGCGACAACATCCCCCGCGCATCGGCGGGATCGTCGGGCAAAGTCTGGCGGTGTACCTCGACGCCGTTGATCGTGATGCGCACGTCACTGGGCCATTTATTGCCGTCAGTCTGGGGATAGTCGCCCTCTTTTTTACGCTGTGGCCAATCAATGCGCTCGCCGTTAGCTTTGGCGGCAAGCTCGACCAGCAACTCAATCGCCTGTAGATCGTCGAGATTCAAATCCTCCGGCAACGGCAGCGCGTACTCGGTAAAACCGGCCCCATGTGCATAGGCTTTGCCGGCCGCCACTCCATCCCGGGCCGGCGAGGGTTGGTCACCCCAGCTCCACTGTGACACATCCGCCGGCCCCCAGCGGAGCACCGTGCGCTGCTCGTCTATTTGCTCGACACGCGGCACTGGACGCTTCACCAGAACATTAACGTAGTTCCGCGCCAGGACAGTCTCGCCGTCGACTAGTTCCACCAGTAGGGCTCCGGCGATACCCGTGCTTTGTGCGTCCGCGACCAGGCGAATCGCCGGCTGGGCAACCACCGTGAACGGTTCCCACTGCGCGGTTTGCGTCTGCCACGTGCCCGTCAGGCGCTGCCCGAACGGATCCAGCCAGTCAACCCGCCAGCGCAACTGCAACGCGCGGGCCGTGTGTCGGGACCAGTGACTGATGCTGATCGGCACGTCACGAGCTTCGCCGGACTGAAGCTGAATGCAGGGTGGGGCGTCGATCACCACGAAGTCGGCACCGTTCAAATCCTTTAGCGAAAAGCCCGGGTGCCAGAAGTCGTAGCCGAATTCCTTCGGCGAGCGGTCGTAGTTGACGAAGCCGTTATGCTCCCACTCGATATCCGAGAGCTCGGTATAGACGTAGCCGCAGATCTTGTCGTGCAGGCGCAGTTCGTTGGTCAGATACTTGAAGCACCAACTGACATCGCGGTCACCCGAGCCGGCGCTGATGCCGCCATATTCGCTGTTAATCAACGGCGCGCGGTCTTGCTGAGAGCCCGCGACATAGTTGAAAGTTGATCCCGGATGCGTTTTCTCGACCACTTCGCGGATATGGGCGCGTGCCGAGGCGTAATCGTTGATGTAAAAGTGCCAGGAATTGATATCCGTGATCACATGATCGTAACGACAGGGGGAGTTGTCTTCGCACAAGCGCGTGGCATCGAGTTGCCGGGTGAGCTGGTACATCTGCTTCACCCACTCCTGCCGGTCGGCGTCAAAGCCGTCATGGCCGATGCCCCAGGTCTCGTTGAAGTCGCACCAGGCGAAAATCGCCGGGTGATTGCGGTCGCGCTCGATGACGGCTGTGAGCATCTCCCGCCACCACAGGCGCGCCTGCGTGGAATGGTGCCAGAAGTTGGGCATATCCTGCATGATCAGCACGCCCAGGCGATCGGCCCAGTAGAGTTCGCGGGGCAGGGGGGCCTTGATGTGGATGCGCAGGAAGTTCAGCCCGGTCGTCTTGCACAGCTCGTAGTCGCTACGTACCACGGCATCATCGGGATATTGATAAATGCCGGCTGGGTGAAATGACTGGTGTAAGGCCCCGCGCAGATAGATCGGCTCGCCATTCAGTAAAATGTATTGATATTCGCGGCCGGGGGCCGGTCCGACCGAGATCGTGCGCAATCCAAAGTAGCTCCGCACCATATCGATACTGGGCTGAGCGCCTTGCTGGTGACACTCACAGACGATCTGGTATAGCCGTGGATTGTCAGGCGTCCAGAGCTGCGGCTGGTCCACCTTGATAGTCGCGCGACCGGTGTCGGACCCGCTGGGTACCTCAACCTGGACCGGCGGGAAAGCTCCCTCGGGGCTGCGCAGTATCAACCGCGCGCCATTCTGGTTGCTGAGCTTGAACTCGTATGTAATCGCGCCGGCCTCGATATCCGACTCGGAACTGAAGCCATGGATATATGTCCGACCGCGCGCTTCCAGATATACCGTCTGCCAGATGCCGCTCGTGCGTGTATACCAGCCGATTTGTTTGCCGGTGGGTTGATGTGGGTCGGTCGGGTCAGCTACCCGTATCGTAATCGCCACTTTCTCGCCAGGCTGCGCGTAGTTCGAGAGGTTGATGTCGAACGGCACGTAGCCCCCGACGTGCTCGCGCGCCAGATCCCCATTGATCCACACGCGCGCTTCCCAGTCGCACGCCCCGATGACCAGCCAGCAGTCACGGTTGAGCCAGCCGGCACCCGCTGGCAGCGTGATTTCGCGCCCATACCAGGCCACTCCCCGGTATTCCGTATCGCCGATCCCGCTCAAGCGGCTCTCCCAGGGAAACGGCACAATGATAGTACCATGCAACTCGTGCCCTTCCGGCTTGAACCACTCCTCTGCCATGCCCCGATCGTCCGGATCAAACTCGAAGCACCATTCACCATTCAAGTTGATCCAGGGGGCGCGCTCGAAATCCGGGCGCGGGTGTTCCGGCCAGGGCACCTCGCCATGGGTGACCGTAAATGTGCAAGTACAAAACGCCAATAGAAGTATGGCGATAATTGTCCTGGACATTGCTTTGCTCCTCGAAAATCAGACCACGTGTTTAGTGAGGGTAACAGTTACATGATCCCACCGCCAGACTGACAGATTCCGACCGGAGGTTATGATCCTGGTCTCCCGCGGCCCGGGCAGAATGTCATCGGGCTTCATCGTGGGCATTTGCAGCGTGCCTGCTACGCCTCTACCATGACCGAAACCGTATACGGAGAGCTACGCATGGCCGAATTGTTGTTTCACGGCGCCACGGAAGAAGTCACTGGATCGATGCACATGGTCCGGATCGACGATCACTGGGTCGCCCTTGATTGTGGCCTGTACCAGGGCCGTCGCCAGGAGAGCGAAGCCAAAAATCGCGAGTGGCCGATCCCGCCCAAGGATATCTCGGCGGTCGTATTGTCACACGCGCATATCGACCACTCCGGCCGCCTGCCGCGCCTGGTGCATGACGGCTTCGACGGGCCGATCTACTGTACGCCGGCGACGCGCGACCTGTGCGCCATCATGCTGCCGGACTCGGCCCACATCCAAGAGGAAGATGTCTTCTACCTCAATAAGCGGCGGAAGCGTAAAGGGCTGCCGCCGATCGAGCCGCTCTACGACTACGAGGATGCCCTGGGCGCCATCCAGATGATCCACAGCACACCCTATCGGCGTTGGTTCCAGGTTGTTCCCGGATTGCTGGCCCGCTTCCAGGACGCCGGTCATATGCTCGGCTCGGGTGGCATCCGCCTCGAATTCGCCAAGCGTAACGGGCACACGCCGTCGCTGTTCTACACCGGCGACCTGGGCCGCCCCGACAAGCCGATCATCCGTGATCCGGTGGCTTTCCCACCCGATGAGACCATCATCTGCGAGAGCACCTATGGCGGCCGGGTGACCGAGGAAGTCCACGACGCGCAGCGGGAATTACACGCGATTGTCAAACGCACTGTCGAACGCGGCGGCAAGGTGGTCATCCCCGCCTTCGCCGTCGGTCGGACCCAGACCATTGTCTATTTCCTGCACGAAATGATGGTCACTGGCGAACTGCCACGCTTTCCGATCTACGTCGACAGCCCGCTGGCGGTCAACGCCACCGACGTGTTCAAGATGCACCCGGAGTGTTACGACGCCGAGGCGCGCGCCTTCCACCGCGTCACGGGCGACATCCTCGGTAGCGGCTGCTGTCACTACATCCGTGACGTTAATGAAAGCAAGGCCCTACACGGCAAGCCCGGCCCCTCCGTAATCATCTCGGCCAGCGGCATGTGCGAGGCCGGCCGCATTCGCCACCACCTCAAGAACAATATCAGCAACCCCAACAATACAATTCTCATTCCCGGCTGGCAGGCCCAGCACACGCTCGGACGCCGGCTGGCCGATGGCGCCAAGAAGATCAAATTGTTTCATGAGGAGTACGAGGTGCTGGCCGAGGTGCATCAGATTCACGGCTTCAGCGGCCACGCCGACCAGAAGCACATGCTCGAAATGTTCACCAAAGCGAAGCCGCGCCCCAAACGCGTCTGCCTGGTCCACGGCGAACTCGAACAAAGCCAGGTGCTTCAGCAGAAACTCCGCGACATGGGCATCCGCGAAGTAACCATCATGAAGCGCGGCGATAGCGTCAAACTTGGTTAACAGACGGGTAGTTCCTCCGGGAGGGCGAGCCTCCCGGCGAGCCGCGGCTCGGCAGGAACCTCGCCCTTCCAGGAAACGCCGGATCGTTTCCAAAACCGCCCTGGAATATTGGATCCCGAGCGCTACCCGAACCGCCCACGCTCTTTCGGCTTCGCCGGCGGCTTGAACAGGTTCGGCTGGTAGTTGCTCAGGTAACCCTTCTCCTGGAAGTGTTTGAGCGTTTCCTCGGTCGTCGCGAAGACGCGCGTGGCCGTTTCGGTAATGAACGGCGACGGTTCGGCCTGGGGTTGCCAGACGACGTAGACCTCCTTGGTTGTCTCCCAGGCGTGCTGCAACTCGCGCTCGACGCCCGATGACAGCCCCGGCTTGCCGTTGGGCAGTTCCGGGATGAAGCTGACGATCATGTCCGACTGGTCGATCAGCTTGAAGTCGCGGGCGTAGATCTGCGCATCGATGTCCCGCGCCACGCTGGTCACCTCGGACGCGTTGAACTCGACCTGCCGGCCGTGCACATCCAGCACGAATGACGACGCGCCGTGCTTGGTCGCCTCGCCGGCCTCGTACAACAGGCGCTTCTCATCGAGATCGCCGGGATCGAACGTGATGAAATGGTCGGCGATCGCATGTCGAAACGCATCAATCTCGGCCAGCGTGTTGGGCAGATCCATCACGTGCGTCATCGGGAACGACGGATAGACGCGCTTGGTCTCCGGCTTGAAGATCAGGCGGTAGAGTGAGTTCAGCGTGCTGTCCTCGATTCCGCGCGCCACGACGTAAAAATAACCGTGACCGCGAACGGCACTGGCCAGTACCTCCGTTGCCAGGATCTCTTCCTCGCGCCAGACCAGGATGTCCTTGAGCGTGTGGTACAGGTCGTGCTCGCGCGACAGGCGCTCGTGCACCGCGTCCAGGTTGTCCACCAGCGTGACATACAGATCAGCGTCCAGAGCCAGCATTTGGTCATGGTCGAATGCCGGGAACAGGCCGTGTTTCCAGCGGAAGGCGGCGTGCGTGTTGATAATGGCCGTCTCCGGCGTGTCCACCCGCGCCAGAATATCCTTGAAGACCGATCGCCGCAGCGAGTTCAGGCGAGCCAGTGGCAAGTCGAGTATCCGCCCCGGCCGGATGTCGGGGGCCTCGGCGTACATCATGTCACCAACGTTATACAAGCACGCAGGCGCACTCCGCTCCGCGGCGAGCCGGACGATCTGCTCCAGGAAGGGCTTCTTATCGACGCCGACCTGGCCGGTAACAACCACGCGGCGATTGCTGTGGTGCGGCGGCTGAAAGAGAGATCCGGGGCGGGCATCCTGGGACATGATTGGCTCAATTCTCTCGTCTGAGTCCACGAAATCGCCACTATGGCTCACGCTTGACGCAAACCACGCAAAGCGTATCATGTAGTATTCAGCGCGGGTTGGCAAATCATGGCAGTGCCAGGCTCCGAAGCGGATGTGGCGGAATTGGCAGACGCGCTGGCTTCAGGTGCCAGTGGGCTTTAGCCCGTGGAGGTTCGAATCCTCTCATCCGCATTGCATGCCACAGGCGGTCCGGATAACCGGCCGCCTGTTTTATTATGGTCACCCCCCGTGCGCGGCCAGCCAAAAAAAGCTTTCATTCCGCCATTGTATGACGTTATCCTGGTGCCTGGACGGGTGATCTGTCATGTCAAAATGTTTCGTGCCGCTGATCCTGTTGGTCATATCCGTTGCCGCCCAGAGTGGAGCCGCGGCGGAGCCAGGCTATGCACAATATATGGTCTGGTCCGACTGGGCCCGGTGGTCGACCGGGCTGCGTCCCGGGCTGGCTTCGAGCTACGACCGTAGCGGCGACAACAACGACTACAATCACTACGAATGGCCCGAGGGTCTACTCGATGGCGACTTCGATACCGTGGCGGCGACCGTCACCGGCCCGGGCGTGTTCTACCGCTTCTGGATGCCGCACCGTACGGCCAATCAGCACTTCCCGGTGCGCATGTACTTCGATGGCGAAGCCACACCCCGCATCGATACTTTCTCCGACGAGCTTTTCGCCACTAACTATTCGTACTTCGACGCGCCCTTCGTCGATACCTGCGCGGGCGGGCAGGTGTGCTACGAGCCGCTACCCTTCGCACAGTCGCTGCGCATCGAGACCGCCAACTTCGCCAATAACACGCATTACTATCAATACACATACTTGCGATATCCGGCGGGTACCGCCCTCGAATCCTATTCCGGTACGCTCACCCCAACTCAGTCGGCCGAGCGCGCTGCCGTCGCCCAGATGTTCGCACAGGCCGGCCAACATCCCGCCGGCACCGATCCGAACGCCGTACGTTTGACCACCGGTGCCAGCCCCATCCCGGCCGGTGGCGCCCTGGTTCTGGCGGACCTGGCCGGATCGGCGACGATCCGCCAGATTAGCGTGCGCATGGATGCGGCGACCGACGAGCAATTGAGTGGCCTGTTCCTGCGGATTACTTACGACGAGGATGCCCTCCCGGCGGTTGATGTAAATGTCGCGGAGTTCTTCGGTGCTGGTTATCAGCGCGCTGCTTATCGTAGTCTACCCCTCGGTACCGATTCTCCCGACGGATTCTATTGCTACTGGCCCATGCCCTTTCGTTACCGAGTACAGGTCGCATTGCACAACGCTACCGCGGCCGAGATTCCCATCGACGCGGCCGTCGTTGAGTACGTACTGGGGCCGCTCGCCGTCGATATGTGCTATCTGCATGCCCACGCATATTCGGAGCAGCGGCAGGATGGTCAGATTTATCACCCCATGCTCTCGGCGACTGGGCGCGGGCACTACGTCGGCAACCTTCTCTATATCGATCAGGACAGCTACAGTTTCTCCATGCTCGAGGGCGACGAGGTCATCGAAATCGACGACGAGTTGACCCTGTATGGCACTGGATCGGAGGATGCCTACAACGGCGGCTACTACTACAACTGGGTCGCCATCCAACTCGATGAGCCCGAAGGACCCTATCCCCAAGCGGCTACGCGCCCACTCAGCGGCATTCTCCACGTGCACCGCGCCGCGGGCGTGCCGTATGCCCGCGCTGATCAATACCGCTGGCAGATCGCCGACCGGGTGCCCTTCGCCAACTCGATCGACGTCAAAATTGAGAATCGCTACTCCATTGTTGGAGCCCGCTGGACGTCCGTCGCTTTCTGGTACCAGCAGCCGCCCGTTCCCGCCGACGCTGACGCCGACGGCGACCTCGATCTGGCGGACTTCGCCGCGTTTCAAGGCTGCTATGCCAGTGTTGAACCGGCCTGTATCGAGTTATGCGACATCGACCATGACGGCGTCGTGAACAGCGCCGACTTCGCCGCGTTCACGGAGCTGATGACGTGGCCGTGGTAGTACTGCAACGCCAGACACCGCCAAGGCGCAAAGAGCGCCAAGTTCGCCAAGTGGCTATATGTGAAGTGTCGTCGTGGCCAGGGACGATGACCACACGTAGCATAGTTTCGGCTGGGCCGAGATTCCCATCTCGGCCCCGACGAAGCAGGATTCCCATCCTGCCCCGCGCGCGGGAGAGAATTCCAGCGAACTTGGGTGCGAGAAGGGATTCTCGCACCAGCAATGCCCGAAGCGCCAGCGAGGGTTAAGGCCAGGATCCAAGGAGCCAAGTAACGTTTCGGCCACCTACTCTCTCATATCTCCTTGGCGTCCTTGGTGCTCTTGGCGCTTTGGCGGTTACCGTCCCCAATCCTCGATCAAAACCCGATCAGCATCAGCACGGCGCAGGCCGTTACCGCCAGGCCGGCGATGGCGTGATCGTAGCGCTCAAAGCGCCCCAGGCGGACGCCGAAGGTCCCGAAGCGCGCCAGTACGACGATTGTTGTCATCGTCGCCAGCGTGGTGAGCGCGAAGATCGCCGTCACTAACACCACGCCCCAGGCGCTGGCTTGCGCCGCCGGGTACATCAGGATCGGGATCAGCGGCTCACAGGGGCCGAAAAGGAAGATCGTGAACAGGATCCAAGGCGTCATGGTCGCTCGGCCCGAGTCTTTGCCGGCCGGCTGAGAGTGTACGTGCGTGTGCTCGTCAACGTGCGCGTGCTCGTGCACGTGCTCGCGACCGTTGGCGTGTGCGTGTATATGCGTATGCGGCTGGTTGCGGATGGCGCGGTGCACGCCCCAGACAAAAAACGCTACGCCGAAGGCCAGCAGCAACCACGCCGCGAGTGAGCCGCGGGCCGCCTCGAAGGTTTCCAGATCCAATACCGCCAGGCCGATGATGATGCCGATCAGGCCCAGCACGACCGAACTCAGCACGTGTCCGACGCCGCATAGCAGCGTGATGACCACCGTGCGCAACAGCGACCAGTTCCCGATCCGCGACATGGCTACAAACGGAATATAATGGTCCGGACCGAAGAGTGTGTGGAGGAAGCCGATAGTGGCCGCCGTCACACATAACAGGCCGAGACCCTGAGTGACTGTTTCCGTTTCCATGCTGGCGACTCCTGGAACTTTGGGCCCGGCATTACCGCCAGCGCCGCATACTATAGGGTAACACAATTTCCGTAATCGTAACACAGGTGGGCGCACATTGCTCCCCATCATCACGATTGCGCCGGATTTCACGCCCAGGTGGATCGGGATTCATGCATACGTTTGTTTTAATTGGTTGCCGAAAGTGGTAAAAAACCACCGAGCGACCTGAATAGTCCACATTTGGCAGCCGACTCACCAGGCGCTACACTGTCGCCGGTTATTACTGTTTCCCGGTTGCCACGTACAAGGTGAGACGATGTCCGAGTTGGTTCGCCTGAGTATTTCGCTGGAAAAACCGTTACTCAAGAAGCTGACGCGGCTGGTCAAGCAGAGCCGCTACACCAATCGCTCGGAGTACATCCGTGACCTGATTCGCCAGCAGCTTGTCCAGCAGCAGTGGTCCGACCAGCGCCAGGAAGTGATCGGTACCATCACACTGGTCTATGACCACCACGCCCGGCAGTTGGCCGACAAGCTGGTCGACATCCAGCACGATCATCACGACAACATCCTGGCCACCACGCACGTGCACCTCTCGCACGACCTCTGCGCCGAGATGATCATGCTGCGTGGCACGCCCCAGCGGATCCGCCAGATAACCGACAGCTTGCGCCAGCAGCGCGGCGTACTCCACGCCGAGCTGGCCATGAGCTCCACCGGCCAACGCCTGCAATAGAGTCGTCCCGCATGTGCCGGCTCTGGTGGAATTCTCCATATTTACCCCTCGACAACCCGGCCCACCCAATGTTACGATTTAGACAATCGTATTACCGGAGTCCGTGTTGTGGCCCGGTGCCTGGTTTGCAAGGGAAGGATGCCGCCATGAAAACGATCCCGATTTTAACCGCTTTCGCGGTGATGGGTTTGCTCTGCCCGTTAACACCACAGGCCGGCGAGCCCGACTGGGAATCAATGCCCTACACCCCGCACTCCGAATACCAGGCCGTCGACGCCGACGGCTTCGGAACTTTCCCACTCACCGATCCGGTCAGGATGCGCGGCGTCATTGTCAACCGGCCGGAGGACATGCTCAACGGAGCGCCCGCCGCGCCGGGTTACCTCGGCGGCCTGTGGCAGATCTTCGTCCAGACCGCGGATGATGACGACTTCGGCGGGACGGCCGGCTGGATGGGCCAGTACATCGGCAAAATCGTCGGCAACCATCCCGACGGCAGTTACACGGACGAGGAGTGGCTGGCGGAAATCGCACGCCTGAGCTTCGATCCCGTCAGCGGGCACGAATTCCAGCCCGGCGACCTCGTCGAGCTGCGCGCCCGCGCCCCGGGCCTGGCCTTCCGCGGCAAGACCAACATCAACGAGCAGCACAGCAACGATCCTGCCGCCGACTTCGACATCTATCTGCTGGAGGCGGACCGCGGCCTGCCGACGCCGGCGGTGCTCTCGCTGGCCGACCTCAAGGACGCCGACGACGAGTTCATCTTCGACCCGGATCGGCTCACCGGCTGCGAGCACCATCAGGGCACGCTGGTACGTTTCAACGATATTGAGTTCGTCGACACCGCCGAGTGGGGTCCCGACGCGGAGCTGGTCATTCAGGACGGCACCGGCCGCACATTCCCGGTCAAGATCGGCCTCGGCGACGGCTTTGGCACCTACGAACCGCCCCCGGCCCCCTTCGACATCATCGGCATCCTCGACCAGGAGGACTACAACAGCGACGACGGCAACAAGGACGGCTATCGCCTGTGGGTCATGTACTACACCGGCAACGGCTACATCATCCCCGAGCCGTTCGCCCTGGCCGGCGACATGAACTGCGACGGCCTGGTCAATGCCTATGATATTGATGGCTTCATCCTGGCAATCGGCAACCCTGATGACTATGAGCAAACTTACCCCAATTGTCTGCTGGCCAACGCCGATATGAATAAGGATGGGATTGCCAATGCCTATGATATCGATGGCTTCATCGCCGCGGTCGGCGGCGGATAACCAGCCGCGCCCAGCCGCGCGCCCGGCTGCCCGGGCTTTCACGCTGGTGGAGCTGCTGGCGGTCATCGCCATCGTCGCCATCCTGCTGGCCATCCTCATGCCGGCGTTGCAGCGCGCCCGGCTCCAGTCGCGCGTCACCCGGGCCCACTCCGACCTGCGCCAGATCGGCCTGGCACTCGAGATGTACGAAATGGACAATCGGGGTGCCGTTCCGCCTTGTCGCTCCGCTTGTGGCACCAATGTCAACAATCAGTTGCCGGTCGAGCTGGCTGACGGAGACTACCTGCCGCGCAGCCGCGGCAGGATCCCGCAGGCCAATTTCATCGACGTGTTCAACGGGCGGCACACGTACAAGTACCGCGCCCCGGGCGCTATCTGGTTCAATGGCACCTTCTTCGACTTCCCCGACGTCGAATGGCGGCCACGGTCCAAACTGTGGGTCCCTGACGATTTCCCCGAATGTGCCAGCCTGGAAGGTAAATTCTACGCCGACTTTTCCCACGAACCCCTGAGCCCGGTCCTGTACGCCATTTGGAGCGTGGGACCCGATCCGGAGTCACCCAAATTCCCCCGGCACGAGAATTCCGTCGAGATCGACGAGAGCCGCTTCCCCCTGCCAAAATCCTTCTGGCTGCACAACGCCGGCGACACCGGCCTGATTACCCATTTCCGCGACCGTGACGGCGAAATGTATAAAAGCCCCTGACGCTGATCCGATTTGCTACTGCATATGTGGGACTGGTTTCCAACCAGTCATTCAAGCCCCTGATAATAGCCCGATTTGCTACTTCGTCCGATTGGCGCCAAAATAATGAGTCTACGCGCGTCTGCGCGGACCAGACTCAACATTGGAGCATAACACCATGCGTTGGAGCCAGTTTTTCATCCCGACGACCAAGGAAACGCCCAAGGACGCCACCGCCGCGTCACACGTGCTCATGCTACGGGCTGGTCTGATCCGTCAACTGGCGGCCGGTATGTACTCCTACCTGCCGCTGGGCTACCGCACGCTCCGCAAGATCGAGCAGGTCGTCCGCGACGAGATGAACAACGCCGGCGCCATCGAGCTGCACATGCCCGTGCTCCAGCCGCTGTCGCTCTGGGATGAGACTGGCCGCACCGCCGCCATGGGCGACGTCCTGCTCCGCCTCGGCGGCCCACCCGGCGACTGGCGACCCAACACCGTGCTCGGACCTACCCACGAAGAGGTCATCACCGAGATCGCCCGCGCGTATCTCAACAGCTACAAACAACTACCCATCAATCTCTACCAGATTCAGGTTAAGATGCGCGGCGAGGCGCGGCCCAAGAGCGGCGTATTACGCACGCGCGAGTTCCTGATGAAGGACGCCTACTCCTTCCACGCCGACAAAGCCTCGCTCGACAAAGAGTACGACAATATGTACGCCGCCTACTGCCGCATCTTCGGCCGTTGCGGGCTGCCTTACCTGGCGGTCGAGGCCGAGAGCGGGGCCATTGGCGGCGACGTCTCGCACGAGTTCATGGTGCTGACCGACGCCGGCGAAGATTCGGTCGTCATGAGCGCCAACAACGACTACGCCGCCAACCTCGAACGGGCCACCGCCGCCCCCCTGCCGCAACAGGCCGGTGACATGCTGCCGATCGAGGAGGTCCACACCCCCGGCCACGGCAAGGTCGAGGACGTCTGCGCCTTCATGGGCACCCAGCCCGGCCAAATGATCAAAACCCTGATCTACACCACCGAACCGCAATCCGAGCCCGGAGCACCAGCGACGGGTCAAACGGATCAGAGCCGCGACCGTCAGGGAGCGGACACCCAGCCCAAAATCGTCGTCGCCCTCGTCCGCGGCGACCACGACGTCAACGAATCCAAGCTCGACAAGGCCGCCGGCCTGACGCTGGAGCTGGCCGATCCGGAGACGATTGAGCGCGTCACCGGCGCCGCGGTCGGTTTTGCCGGCCCGCAGGGCCTGATCGACCGCATCGACCAGCTCATCATCGACCGCGACGTGACCACCATGCGCAACGCCGCCAGTGGTGCCAACAAGACCGACTACCACGTCAAGAACGTCAACCCCGGCCGCGATTTCCCGGTCGATGGTGCAAAGGTGCTCGTGGCCGACATTCGTAACGCCCTCGCCGGCGATCTTTCACCCACCGGCAGCGCCAGCCTGCTCAGCCTGAACACCGCCATCGAGGTTGGCCACATCTTCAAGCTCGGCACCAAGTACAGCGATTCCATGCAGGCCACCTTCCTCACCAGGGAGGGCAAGCCCCAGCCGTTGATCATGGGCTGCTACGGCATCGGCGTCAGCCGCATCATGGCGGCGGCGATCGAGGCCAACCATGACGACAACGGCATCATCTGGCCCATGTCGATCGCGCCGTTCCACGTTCTGGTCATGGCCCTCGACCCACGCGTGGCGGAGGTCATGCAAACCGCGACGGCGATCCACGACCAGCTCGCCGCCGCCGGCCTGGAGGTGCTCTTCGACGACCGCGACGAACGCGCCGGCTTCAAGTTCAAGGACGCCGACCTGATCGGCATCCCCCTGCGCGTGATCGTCGGCAAGAAGGGTCTCAAGGATGGCGTAGTAGAACTCAGCCACCGCCGCGACGACGTCAAACACCCCCACACCCCCGACGTGGTGGTCGAGCAGGTGGTCAAGACCGTCGAACAAGAACTGGCGGAACTGACGCCACAATAGCACCGAAGAACTCTCTAACTATGTAGCGGCCGCCCTCCGTGGCGGCCGTCTTCTGCCCGGTTACAAACCGGTCCCACAGAAGTAACGGCCCACGACTCGCAGGCCGGGGACCGTAGTGGCCTGCGTCTCGCAGGCCGTGGACTATCGCTGTCACACAAACCTGTCCCGATTCGTCGGGATGGCGACCGTTACCACCTTGGTACATATTCCCCACTCCACCCACTGGCAACACCCCTAAATGCATGGTTTCAAGTTGTTATAGTTGCCGTGCCGATGTTATATGCATCCGCGACAGACGGCACCGTCTCGTTCCAGCATACAAACAAGGGGTAATTATGTTTCGTTACACAGACAAAAGCGCGGCGACGCGAACAAGGAAGTGTCTTTTCCCTGGAGTGATCCTCGTATTGGGTATACTGGCCCCGTTGGCATCCGCCCAAACGACCATCTACGTCAACGGCACCACCGGCAACGACGCCTGGGACGGCCTGTGCGAAGCATGGGACGGCGGCACCTGCGGCCCCAAAGCCACCATCCAGACCGGCATCGACGCCGCCACCAACGGCGACACCGTCCTCGTCGCCGATGGTACGTACACCGGCTCCGGCAACAAGAACCTCGACTTTGGTGGTAAAGTAATTACAGTACGCTCGGAGAACGGGCCGGAAAGCTGCATTATCGATTGCGAGGATGAGGGGCGCGGATTCTACTTCCATTCCGGTGAGCCGGCGGAGGCCGGACTGGATGGTTTTACTATCCGAAACGGTCATCCGGCCTGGAATGGTCCTGGTAGCAATCACGGCGCAGGTATCCACTGCTCAAACAGCAGCCCGACAATTACATACTGCGTTATCACAAATAACTTCGCCTCCGGGAGCGGTGGAGGCATCTTCTGCTTCGCTAGCAATCCCAAGATCCTAAATTGTATGTTGCGCGGTAACGCTAGCGTCGATCCGACTCCATATTACGCCTATTACGGCGGCGGGATGTGCAACCGTGGTGGAAGTTGCCCAACTGTGCTCAACTGCACATTTAGTGAAAACTACACGGATGGTCACGGTGGCGGGATCTACAACGAGGAAGGCAGCAACCCAGTAGTTCTTGGATGTACGTTCACTGAGAATTCCGCCGGCTATGATGGTGGGGGGATGTACAACTATGGTAATAGCTGCCCAACAGTGACCGATTGCATGTTCAGCGGAAACTCGGCTGATGACAACGGCGGTGGGATTTGTAACGCTTACGCAAGTAATCCACTGGTAACCTGCTGCACCTTTTGTGGGAATACTGCCAGTAATTGGGGCGGAGGAGGGATTAACTGTGACATCGAAAGCAGTGTAACAGTCGTTAATTGCATCCTATGGGGCAACACACGTGAACAAATACGTGAGGGCAGCGCTGGTGTCGTGGTTTACAGTTGCATCCAGGACGACTGGAGAGGAGAGGGTAACATCGACGACGATCCGCTGTTTGTTGATCCCGGATACTGGGACGACAACGGTACGCCAGAGGATCCGGAGGATGACTTCTGGGTGAACGGTGACTATCACCTGCAATCCGACTCACCCTGCATCGACGCCGGCGACCCGGCGTTTGTGCCGCTACCCCTGGAAAAAGACCTGGACGGCATGGCGCGGGTGTGGGATGGCGATGATGACGACGTCCGTGTAGTCGATATGGGGGCTTATGAGTTTGGCTCGCGCCCGTTCGGCGACATGAACTGCGATGGTTTCGTCAACGCCTACGACATCGACGGCTTCATCCTCGCCGCCTCGAGCTATCCTGACTTCGGGGCGTATTACGAACGCTATCCGAACTGTGAACCTCTCCTGGCCGACGCCAATGGCGACGGTATCGTGAACGCGTACGACATCGATCCGTTCATCAATCTGGTCGCGGGGGGTTGAGGCGGAAACCGCCAAGATTGTAACCGCCATGGCGACAAGAGCGCCAAGGAGATGTAAGAGAATAGGCGGCCGCCCGAGCTTGTCTCGATTCATTGCGATGTCGGCCTTCACCCCGTAGCGGCCGCCCTCTGTGGCGGCCGACATCATTCCGCAGTGGCCGACCCCCGTGTCGGCCATAACCCTGCGACAAGGTTTCCGATACATGATGTCGGCTGCATGCCGAATTTTGCAGTCCAATGTCTGCTTTTGCCATTGCGTTGACTACCGGCTTGGTACAATGCCCCTGTCCGCTGACGCGGGGATTTCGGCGGGCGCGACGGCCAGGCTGACGGCTTGGTATCGCGATCCGCGCCCGGCCGGGCCGGAGACCGCCGCACTTCACCGAGACCGCCCCATCAGCACAATATGCCCGACCTCCACGGGAACTCGGCATGTGGCCGCCGTGAGAAGGAGGAACATATCATGTCTCGCTCAACAACTCACGTCCTTGAAGGAGGAACTCCCATGAAACGCAGTATTGTCAAACTGGCGTGCGGATGCATGGTGGCGGGGCTGCTTGCAGCGGGAACCGCCTCGGCCCAGTATGGCCATGGATCAATCGTGAGTTGGGGCGAGCAGGCCATTGGCGACCGCACGGGCACCTTCGTGGCGGTCGCGGGAGGCAGGGAACACAGCCTTGGCCTGAAAGCCGACGGCTCGATCGTGGCATGGGGACAAAACCGCGCGGGGCAATGCAATGTGCCGGTAACGCCCCCGGGCTCCGTGATGCCCTTTGTGGCGGTGGCGGGGGGCAGCGCGCACAATCTCGGCCTGAAAGCCGACGGTTCCATTGTGGGATGGGGAGGATCCAACGAGTTCGGCGTATGGAATCCGCCGGAGCCAAACACGCGTTTTGAGGCGGTTGCGGTCGGCCGGCAGCACAGTCTCGGCTTGAAGACGTACGGCTCGATCCAGGCGTGGGGATACAACGGCCAAGGCCAGTGCAACGTGCCGGTACCGAACACGGATTACGTCGCGATCGCAGCGGGCTGGGAACACAGCCTGGGCCTGAAAGCTGACGGCATGATCTTGGCGTGGGGGCAGAACGACTACGGCCAATGCGACGTGCCTATGCCGAACGCGAACTTCGTCGCGCTCGCGGGAGGAGATGGGCATAGTCTCGGATTGAAAGCCGATGGCTCGGTCGTTGGGTGGGGAAACAACAGCGTCGGCCAGTGCGATCCGCCGGAGCCAAACACCGACTTCGTGGCGATCTCGGCAGGCGGCGGCCACAGTCTCGGCCTGAAGGCCGACGGCTCAATCGTGGCGTGGGGATCGAACCACTACGGGCAATGCGACGTGCCGGCACCGAACACCGACTTCGTCGCGGTCGCGGGAGGCAACGGGCACAGTCTCGGCCTGAAAGCCGACGGCTCCATCGTGACGTGGGGATCGAACCGCTACGCGCAATGCGGCATCTCCCCACCAAACGCGGATTTCGTCGCACTTGCGGCGGGCGGGGAGCACAGCCTGGGCCTAAAGGCTGATGGCTCGATCCTGGGGTGGGGACGTAACTACGAAGGTCAATGCGACGTGCCGGCACCGAACACAGACTTCGTGGCAGTCGCGGCGGGCTACTGGCACAGTCTTGGCCTGAAAGCTGACAGTTCGATCGCGGCCTGGGGAGGAAACAGCTACGGGCAACGCGACGTGCCGGCACCGAACACTAACTTCGTCGCGACCGCGGGGGGCCGGGAACACAGCCTCGGCCTGAAGGCCGACAGTTCGATCGTGGCCTGGGGAGGGAACGACCACGGCCAATGCGACGTACCGGCGCCGAACATGAGCTTTGTGGCTGTCGCAGCGAGCTACATGCACAGTCTCGGCCTGAAGGCGGACAGTTCGATCGCGGCATGGGGATGGAACGAGTTCGGGCAATGCAACGTGCCGGCACCGAACACGGATTTCGTGGCAGTCGCGGCGGGACACTACCACAGTCTCGGCCTGAAGGCCGATGGCTCGATCATGGCCTGGGGAGGGAACGAATTCGGACAATGCGACGTGCCGCCACCAAATACGGGCTTTGTCGCGGCCGCTGCGGGCTGGGAACACAGCCTGGGTCTGAAGGCCGACGGCACAGTCGTGGCGTGGGGACTCAACGACCGTGGCCAGTGCGACGTGCCAGCGCCGAACGCTGAGTTCGTGGCGGTTGCAGCGGTACGCTATCACAGTTTCGGCCTGAAAGGCTATCCCCACGGCGATTTGAACTGCGACGGTGCTATCAACGCCCACGACATCGATGGCTTCATCCTGGCCGTATCCAGTTACCCGAACTTCGAGATGTACTACGATCAATACCCCGACTGCAATCCCACCGGAGCCGACATCAACGGCGACGGTATCGTGAACAGCTACGACATTGATCCATTCATCGATCTGGTTGCGGGGAGATGAGGATAAAGAACGGCAACCGCCATGTCGCCAAGAGCGCCAAGGAGATGTGAGAGGATAGGCGGCGGAACCACATTCGGATCCTTGAATCCTCGGATCCTTGGATCCTCATGCAACCCGCTCGCTCGCGCTCGGGGCTCTGATTGGGCGCTGGCTGGCGCGGCGCGTTCGGATTGCGGGCGCCGATCGAAACTTGGGAGATTGATGCTGGAGGCTCGAGGATTGAAGCATGGGAACTGAGCTGATCGCGCCCATCTTAACCCTTAACTCTCCACTCTTAACTCAACACTTGCACTCTCCCCCAATACCTGCCAAACTCTGGCACTGGCGTGGGCCGTGGATCAGCGGCATGTAAGGCCATTTGCTTGCGGGAGGCGGCATGTTAAAGGTCACTTGCACGGCCTGTGGAGCCCGGTACAAGGTTCCCGATTCCGCCGCCGGTCGGCGGGCGCACTGTAAAAAATGCGGTGGGGAAATCGCCATCCCGAACCTCGAACCGCCGGATAGTGGCCGTCTGTCACTGACCGTGCTCGACGATCTGGCCGAGGGCGAGTCGCTCGCGCCGCCGCCGATCCTACCCCCGAGCGTACCGCCGGCCGGACCGCCACCGCCGGCTTCCGACGCCCTGGATTATGCCCACGACGGCGTGGCGATCGGTCCCAACGCCGGCTACGCGGCCTACTTCCGCGCCCTGGGGCGGTCGCTGCTGTTCCCGCTGGACCCCGGCAACCTGGTGACTTTCCTGATCCTGGCCTTCCTCATCGGCATGGTCGAGGCGCTGTCCACCGTGATGATGTTCAGTTGTATCGTCGTTATCGCCATGCTGATCGTTTACTGTTGGTTTATCTCGTTCCAGCTCAATGTCGTCATCGGGGCTGCCGACGGCGATGAAGACTTGCCCACACTAGCTTTCACCGGCGGCATTCTCGATGATATGGTTGTCCCCCTGGTCAAGATGCTGGCGACCTATATTGTGGCCCGCATGCCAGCCTTGCTATTCATCGTGACTGTTACCAAAAACGCCTTCACCGGCGGGTTGGACCTGTCAGTGGCGGTGAGATTTCTGTTCGGCGATTACGATCTGCTCTTGGGGCTGACCCAGTCCAACGAGCAGGTCATAGCCTGGGCGCTATACGTCGGTGGATTGCTGATGTGGCCGATCTTTGTGTTGGTGGTAGCCGGTGGTAGTACCGGATCGCTAATACGTTTCGACCTGATGGCTATTACGATCATCAGGTCATTTCCCGCCTATCTCGTCATGGTTGGGATCGTATACGCCACCCAGGCCATCAGGGTGGGCGCTGTTCTGATACTTCAAGAGATAGACCTGGTCGACTCGATGACCGGCGCCCTGGGCGTACTGGGAATACGCGCCTCGTTCACGCTCTTGACGGTCTACGCCACCATCGTGGCCATGAAAGCCATCGGCCTGCACTACCACTGTTTCAAGCACAAATACGCCTGGTCCTGGGGCTAATCCGGATTTCACCACCAAGACACGAAGACACTAAGAAAAATGAGGGCTAGAGCGTATTCAATGATTATCGGGTGCCACGGGCGGCTTGTCCGCCCGTGTTTAGTGAGCACTGGTAGCAAGCTACCAGTAGCACCCAGCGCAGATACGGCACGTTATCTCTCTGAATTTTTTGTGTCTTCGTGCCTTTGTGGTAAAAACCGCTAGTGGACTGTCACACGTTATTTGACGGGTAGTGTCGGCGTCCCGCCGGCACGTTGTGGCCTGGATGCCAGCCGGCGAGACGCCGGCGCTACCCACCAATTGAGCCGTGACGGAGCACTAGTGCAGATTCAAAAAAGACTCGGTGCTTTGGGAGGGCG